>NZ_JAXCWN010000001.1:0-461469 GCF_034045095.1 Curtobacterium sp. CFBP9011 | reverse complement strand
CACCCCCCCCCACACCGCCCGCCGCCCAGCGGGCCGCCGTCCGTTGTGGGCTTCAGGTGATCAGGGATCAGCCTTCGGCGGGGACCTCGGTGTGGGTGCCGTGGTCGTCGCGACCCTCGGTGTCGACCTCGTCGGCCACGACCGGGGCGAGCGAGAGCTTGCCGCGGTCGTCCACCTTGGTGACCTCGACCAGGATCTTCTGGCCGACGCCCAGGACGTCCTCGACGTTCTCCACACGCTTGCCACCGGCGAGCTTGCGGACCTCGGAGACGTGCAGCAGACCGTCACGACCCGGCATCAGCGACACGAAGGCACCGAACGTCGCGATCTTGACGACCGTGCCGAGGAACTGGTCCCCGATCTCCGGGTTCGTCGGGTTCGCGATCGCGTTGACCTGCGCACGCGCGGCCTCGGCGGACGGACCGTCGACGGCACCGATGTAGACCGTGCCGTCGTCCTCGATCGAGATGTCGGCGCCCGTGGTGTCCTGGATGCCGTTGATCGTCTTGCCCTTCGGGCCGATCAGCTCGCCGATCTTGTCGACCGGGATGTTGACCGAGATCACGCGCGGGGCGGTGTCGGCCATCTCGTCGGGCCCGTCGATGGCCTCGTTGAGGACACCGAGGATGGCCGAACGGGCTTCTTTGGCCTGCTTCAGCGCGGCGTCGAGCACGGACGACGGGATGCCGTCGAGCTTGGTGTCGAGCTGGATCGCGGTGACGAACTCGGAGGTACCGGCGACCTTGAAGTCCATGTCACCGAGTGCGTCCTCGGCACCGAGGATGTCGGTCAGCGCCGCGTAGCGGGTCTGACCGTCGACGGTGTCGGAGACGAGGCCCATCGCGATGCCCGCGACCGGGGCCTTGAGGGGCACACCCGCGTTGAGGAGCGACAGGGTCGAGGCGCAGACGGAACCCATCGAGGTGGAACCGTTGGAGCTGAGCGCCTCGGAGACCTGACGGATGGCGTACGGGAACTCCTCGCGCGACGGCAGCACCGGCACGAGGGCGCGTTCGGCGAGGAAGCCGTGCCCGATCTCGCGACGCTTCGGCGAACCGACGCGACCGGTCTCACCGGTCGAGTACGGCGGGAAGTTGTAGTGGTGCAGGTAGCGCTTCTTCGTGATGGGCGACAGCGAGTCGATCTGCTGCTCCATCTTGAGCATGTTCAGCGTGGTGACGCCGAGGATCTGCGTCTCGCCGCGCTGGAACACCGCGGAACCGTGGACGCGCGGGATCACGGCGACCTCGGCGTCGAGCGGACGGATGTCGGCGAGGCCGCGACCGTCCATGCGGATCTGCTCGGTGAGGATGCGGCCGCGGACGACCTTCTTCGTGACCGACTTGTACGCGGCACCGACCTGGCTGTTGGCGACCTCGGGCAGCGTGCCCGCGGAGACCTGCTCGGCGATGGCGGCCTTGACGCGCGACTTGAGTGCGTCGTCGGCGTCCTGGCGCTCGGTCTTGGCGGCGATCTTGTAGACGTCACCGAGCTCGGAGAGCGCGAGGGACTCGACGGCCGCGTAGACCTCGTCGGCGTAGGGCGGGAAGACCGGGAAGTCCTGGATCTCCTTGGCCGACTGCGCGGCGAGCTTCGCCTGCGCCTCGACGAGGGCCTTGAGGAACGGCTTGGCCGCTTCGAGGCCCTGCGCGACGACGGACTCGTCGGGCTTGGTGGCGCCGCCCTGGATGAGGTCCCAGCTGTGCTCGGTGGCCTCGGCTTCGACCATCATGATCGCGACGTCTTCGTTGCCCGCTTCGTCGGTGACGACACGGCCCGCGACGGTGAGGTCGAAGACGGCCTCGGCCAGCTGCGACGCCTTCGGGAACGCGACCCACTGGTCGGTGCCGTTCGCGCCCGGGATGAGCGCGAGACGCACACCGGCGATCGGGCCGGAGAACGGCAGACCGGAGATCTGCGTGGACGCGGACGCGGCGTTGATGGCCAGCGCGTCGTAGAACTCGTCCGGGGCGATGCTCAGGACGGTGATGACGATCTGGACCTCGTTGCGGAGGCCGTCGACGAACGACGGGCGCAGCGGCCGGTCGATCAGGCGGCAGACGAGGATCGCCTCGGTGCTGGGGCGGCCTTCGCGGCGGAAGAACGAGCCGGGGATCTTGCCGGCGGCGTACGAGCGCTCTTCGACGTCGACCGTCAGCGGGAAGAAGTCGAAGCCCTCACGCGGGTGCTTGCCGGCGCTGGTGGCCGACAGCAGCATGGTCTCTTCGTCGAGGTACGCGGCGACGGCACCCTGTGCCTGCTGCGCGAGACGACCGGTCTCGAACCGGACCGTCCTGGTGCCGAAGCGACCGTTGTCGATGGTCGCTTCCGCGAACTTGATCTCGGGACCCTCCATAGAGGATGCCTCCTTGCGTTTTTCGTGCAGCAGACCAGGCCTCGGGCACACTCGTGCACGTGCGCTCCACGACGCGGAACGCATGTCTGGCCAGCAGTAGAAGCACACGGGACGACAACCGGCCCGGACGCCACCACCGATGACCAGCTTCGTGCCGGTCTGCGTGCGATGTCATGGTTCGTCTCGGGGAACGGTCCCCAGACCAGCCGACCTTAGCATTCCGTGGTGGACGAGCGGCGGTGCTCCAGGAGAACGGGCGTGTCCTCACCTAGCCTGCTGGCATGCCTCGGAATCCCACCCTCGTCCGTCGGCCGCAAGGGCGACACGTCCTCTTCGCCGTCACCGTGCTCGTCGGTGCCCTGGTCGTCCCGGTGGTCGGTGCTGCGCCGGCCTCCGCCACGGACTACCCGACGTGGCAGGACGTGCAGCGCGCGAAGGGGAACGAGCAGGCCAAGCAGACCGAGGTCACGAGGGTCCAGGCAGCCCTGAAGTCGGTGCAGGCCGATGCCGCCGCGAAGTCGCAGGTCGCCCTCGACCGCTCCGCGGAGGCGACGCAGGCCGAGGCGGACCTGGCCCAGGCCACCCAGACGGCCACGAGCCTCCAGGCCCACGCGGACCAGGCGGCGGAGACCGCGAAGCGTGCGCAGACCCGGGCCGGGCGGCTGGCCGCGGACCTGTACCGCGACGGCTCGACCGACCAGATGACGACGCGGATCGCGACCGCCGGCAACCCGGACGCGCTGCTGTACCAGCTCGGTGCGCTCGACCAGCTGTCCACGACGTGGGCCGGCGTGCTCGACGACGCCTCCGTGTCGGCGAAGACGGCGTCCTCGCTGCACGACCAGGCCGCCCGGGCCGAGGACGAGCGTGCCTCGCTCGCGGCCGCGGCCGAGGCGAAGGCGGCGACCGCGAAGGCCGCCCAGCAGCGTGCTGATTCCGCGGTCGCGTCGACCGAGTCGCACAGTGACGAGCTCTACCAGCAGCTCGCGACACTCCGGGACTCGACCGCCGAGACGCAGCGTCGCTACGAAGTCGGACAGGCGGTCGCCGCGCAGGCCGCGGCACAGGCGGCAGCGGCGCGGGCCGCCGCCCAGGCCGCGGCGGCAGCAGCGGCCGCACCCACCCCGTCGGGCGGGGCGTCATCGGGCAACGACTACCCCAGCACGGACGGCGTCGCGGTCGACCCGGCCGCCGCGCAGGCCTACGCCCGGAGCGTCCTCGGCAACTACGGCTGGGGCGGCGACCAGTTCGGCTGCCTGGTGTCCCTGTGGACGCAGGAGTCCGGCTGGCGCGCGAACGCCCTGAACGCGTCGAGTGGTGCCTACGGGATCCCGCAGGCACTGCCCGCGTCGAAGCTCGCCGCCGCCGGAGCGGACTGGCGGACGAACGCGCAGACCCAGGTGAACTGGGGTCTCGCCTACATCAAGAGCAGTTACGGGACGCCGTGCGGCGCTTGGAACCACGAGATGAGCGTCAACCCGCACTGGTACTGAGTGCCGGCAGGGGTGCGGCTAGCGCTGCGCCCCACCGAGGAGGGACGCGAAGTCCACGACCTCCGGCAGGGCGTCCGCCTGCTGCGGCTTCCGACGGGAGGCCCGCATCATCCACGCCAGGTCGGCTCCGGCCCGGCGGATGCGCGCGTCGAGCGTGCCCGCGTCGTCGCTCCCCCAGTCGTCGGTCGCGGCGAACACCCCGGTGGGGACGACCGCGGCGCGGAGGTAGGCGAAGACCGGACGGATGCCGTGCTCGAGGGCGAGCGAGTGGCGTGCGGTGCCACCGGTCGCCCCGAGCAGCACGGGCATGTCGGTGAGGACGTCCTTGTCGAGGACGTCGAGGAAGGACTTCGCCAGGCCGCTCATGCCGGCGGTGAAGACCGGGGTGACGAAGACGACGGCGTCCGCCTCGACGACCGTCGCCATCGCGGTGGTCAGGGCCGGGGCGGCGAAGCGCGTGAGCATGGCGTCGGTGATCTCGTGCGCCAGCGGGCGGAGGTCCACGTTCCGGAGTTCCACCCGGTCCCCGGCGACGGCGCTGTCGGCCGACAGGGCCTCGAGGGTCGAGGCGCCGAGGCGGTCGGCGAGCAGGCGGGTCGAGCTGGGCTCGGAGAGACCGGCGGAGACGACGGCGATGGTGGTCATGGAGACTCCCGACTTTCGATGCGTTTGCATGAACAGTATCAGGAACTCGGAACGACTCCCACGCATTCCCGCGACGGATGCACGCGGAACGGCAGAGGCCCGGGAACGACAGGAGCCCCGTCCCTCACCAGGAGGAACGGGGCTTCCGATCAGCAGGACTGCGCGGTGGCAGTGCTCCGGATCTGACTAGCGGCGCAGGCCGAGACGCTCGATGAGCGCGCGGTAGCGGGCGATGTCGACGTCGGAGAGGTACCCGAGGAGACGGCGGCGCTGACCGACCATGAGGAGCAGACCACGACGCGAGTGGTGGTCGTGCTTGTGCTCCTTGAGGTGCTCGTTCAGGTCGTTGATACGACGCGTCAGAACGGCGACCTGGACCTCGGGGGATCCGGTGTCGCCCGGGTGGGTCGCGTACTCTTCGATGATCTCCTGCTTGATCTTCGCGTCAAGTGCCATGGAGGATCCCCTTTCCTGCTCTGCGTGAGAGCTCTGTCCGTTGCGCGGTGCCCACACCTGATGTGTGAGCGCTCTTGATCCGCGGCCGTTCGACGGCAACCGAACGAGCATACCAGAGCAGGGACGCGCCGACGGGGCGCGGTCGCTCAGACCGTCCGTGCCCGCAGCGGCCGACGACGGCGTCGACGCTCGGGCAGCAGGCTCCGCACGAACCCGACGAGCGTCGCCCCGAGCAGGCCGCCCATGCCGTTCGACAGCACGTCGCGGGGGTCGGCCACCCGGGCCGGCAGGTACTCGGCCTGCGCGAACTCGATCCCGACCGACAGCCCGACCGCCACCAGGGCGCCGAGGATCCACCAGCGTCGGGGCAACCACAGCGCGGCGATCACCCCGACCGGGACGAACATCGCGACGTTCGCCAGGAACTCGGTGCGGTCGTACGTGAACCAGGCACCGTGCGGCAGGTGCTGCACCCAGGCGATGGCGTGCAGGACCAGCGCGTTCTCGGCCGACGTGAACACGTGCGGGGTCAGCGTCATCCGGTAGATCACCCAGGCGTAGCCGCCGGTCAGGGCCAGGAGGAGCAGTTTCCGCAACATCAGGTCAGTCTGGGGCACGCCTGCTGGGCAGCACCCTGGCATCGCATGACGATGGGATGGGAACATGACGGCAGCAGCGGACGCGGGTCGGGGGCGTCGCGCAACAGGGAGGAACGGCCGATGCCGAGACCGGAACGCGCCTCGTCCACGCGTCAGTGGGCGTGGATCGGGATCGTCGGCGCGCTCGTCGTGGCCGTCGTCGTGGCGGTGAGCGTGGTGCTGCCGCACGGCGCTGACCGCCCGGTCACCCACCGCAAGAGCGTCGCCCAAGCGTGGCCCGGCGGCCTCGCCCGCCAGCCGTCGACCGCGAACCAGGCACGCTGGCACGAGACGGCCGCGCGGGAGGCGGGCCGGGCCTCCACCGCGGACCGCCTCGCCGTGATCGCGGACCAGCCGGTCGCCACCTGGCTGACGAACCCGTCCGTGCCGGAGACGGTCGCGACCGTGCAGCGTGTCCTGGCGTCGGCGCGCGAGCAGCGCGCGACCCCGGTGTTCGTGCTCTACGCGATCCCCGACCGCGACTGCGGGCACTGGTCGCGCGGCGGCACCGCCGAGGACGCCTACCTGCCGTGGGTCCGCGCGATCGTCCGCGCCCTCGCCGGCTCGCACGCCGTCGTCCTGGTCGAGCCGGACTCGATCGCGCAGATCGCCGTGTGCGAGCGGCTGCGGGACACGCGCCTGCCGCTGCTCCGCAAAGCCGTGACGGCGCTCACCGGGCACGGGCTGACCGTGTACCTGGACGGCGGCAACGAGAACCGGGTGCCGGTCCGGACGATGGCCGACTGGCTGCGGCGCGCGGGCGTCGACCGGGTGCAGGGCTTCGCCACGAACGTGTCGAACTTCTACCGCGTCGACCAGGAGCGCGCCTACGCCGACGAACTCGCCGACGCGATCGGCGGCGACCCGCACTTCGTCATCGACGTCTCGCGGAACGGTCAGGGCTGGCGCGGGGACTGGTGCAACCCCGAGGGTGCCGGGCTCGGACAGCTCCCCCACGTCACCCTCGGCACGACCCGGCTCGACGCCTTGCTCTGGGTGAAGACGCCCGGCCTCAGCGACGGCAGCTGCAACGGCGGACCGGCCGCCGGGCAGTGGTGGGAGTCCTACGCGCTCGCCCTGGTCGAGAACCGCAAGCGCGACTGACGAGCGCCCCACGGCAGGGAGGCCCGACACCGGTCCGCCTGTCGGCCGCCGGCCGGACGGTCCGTGGGCGACGCTCGTGGCCGAGGTGCGGGACCAGGGCGAACCGGCCTGACGGGCGGGTGTCGGGCCTCCCGTCAGGCGACCGCGACGACCGTCAGGCGACCTCGATGACCGTCAGGCGACGGGTCGGGCGGGTCATCGCGACGTAGACCGCCGCAGCCGCGCGGGCCGCGTCGGACCCGACGCGATCCGGGTCGACGAGCAGCACGCCGTCGAACTCCAGGCCCTTCGCGTCGGCACCCGTCAGCACCGTGACCGAGCCCGGGCGCGGCGAACCGAGCCCGCGGACGTCGGCCTCGGTGCGGGCCAGGCGCTCGCGGACGGCCGTGACGTCGGCTTCCGGCACGATCACGCCGATCGTCCCCGCGCCGATCAGGTCCCGCTCGCTGTCGACCCGGCGGACGACGGTGTCAAACAGGTCCGCCCGGTCGACGCGCAGCCGCTCGACGGGGTCACCGTCACGGACCGCCTCGTTCGCGGTCACCGTGAGTCCGGCCGAGGCGGCGAACGCCCCGGCGGCCTCGACGATCGAGCGCGGCGTGCGGTAGTTGACGGTCAGCTCTTCCAGCCGGGAGTCCAGCGGCACCTGCGGCGCACGACCACGACGGCGTCGGGAGAGCGCCCCGCGGACGTCGTCCCAGGTGCGGGCGGCACCGGGCGAGGAGCCCTGCGCCATGTCGCCCACGATCGTGAAGGACCGCAGCGGGTTCCGGCGGGCGAGGATCCGCCACTGCATCGGCGAGAGCTCCTGCGCCTCGTCGACCACGATGTGCCCGTAGGTCCACTCGCGGTCCTCAGCGGCACGCTCGGCCGTGGAGCGGGGGTCGCCGCCCTCCGCGAAGGCACCGGCGACCTGTTCGGCGCTGACGATGCCCTCGACGCCCATGTTCTCGATGGCCTGGCGGGCGTTCTCGATGTCGCGGTTCCGGCTGGCCTTCGCCTGACGCTTCGCCGCACCTCCGGTCGGGTCGAACTCGCCGAGGAGCTCGGCCGCCTCGTCGAGGAGCGGCACGTCCTCCACCGTGAAGGCGGCACCGCGCTCGCGGCGGAGGAGTTCGCGGCGCTCGGGGCTCCAGTTCGGGGTCAGCGACGCCAGCCAGTTCGGGCGCGCGTAGAGGTCCTCGAGGAACTTCTCGGCCGGCAGCGGCAGCCACGCGGTGTTGAGCAGGACGCGGGCGTCGTACGAGCTGCGGATGTCCTCGCGCAGCACCTTCTCGTCCGCCTCGTCGACCGTGGTGCCACGCTGGCGCAGCTGGTCGGCGAGCAGACGGGTCATGGCGTCGAGCGCGTTCTTGTTGAACGACACCCGGGCGACGTTGTGCGGCTTGCCGCGGTCCTGGGCGCGACGCATCGCCTCGGCCACGAGCTGCGGCGGGACGACGAGCCGCTCGCCCTCGACGTCGAGCGTCACCGACTCGGTCGGGACGACCTGGCGTGAGCGGACCGCCCGGCGCAGGAGGTCGGCCATCTCGCCCGAGCCCTTGACCGCGGCGACGTCCCGGCGGTCGTGGACCGTGGTGTGCAGCCCCGGGTACAGCGAGCCGAGCGACGCCATCACGACGCCGGTCTCACCGAGGGACGGCAGCACCTGCTCGATGTAGGTCAGGAACGCCGGCGACGGGCCGACGACCAGGACGCCGGAGCCCCGGAGGCGCTCGCGGTACGAGTAGAGCAGGTACGCGGCGCGGTGCAGTGCGACGGCCGTCTTGCCGGTGCCCGGGCCGCCCTGCACGATGAGCACGCCCTCGAGCGGGGAGCGGATGATCCGGTCCTGCTCGCCCTGGATGGTGGCGACGATGTCCGTCATCCGGCCGGTGCGCTCGGCGGTGACCGCGGCGAGCAGGGCCCCTTCGCCCTGCAGGTGAGTGCGCTCGTCGTCGTAGAGCGTGGCGTCGAAGACCTCGTCCTCGACCCCCACGACCGTCCGGCCCTCGAGGGTCAGGTGTCGACGGGCACGCATGCCCATCGGGTGCGCCGCGGTCGCCTGGTAGAACGCGCTGGCACCGGGGACACGCCAGTCGAGCAGCAGCGGACGGTGGTCGGCGTCACGGAGGCCGACCCGACCGATGTACCGGAAGGCGTCCTCGTCGGCCGGCGGGTCCTGGACCTCGAGCCGGCCGAAGACCAGCCGGTCACCGACGCGTTCGAGCGTGGCGACGGTGTCCTCGTAGAGCCGCGCGAAGGCGTCGCGTTCACTGCGGCTCTGGTGGTTGCCGCCGACGGTCTGTCGACGGGTCTCGGCGAGTCGCTGGGCGGCCTCGGCCGTCAGTTCGTCGAGTCGGTGGAAGAGACCGTCGACGTAGCCGCGTTCACGGTCGATCTCGGTGGGTTCGGAAACACGCGCTTCGGACACTCGCAACCCTTCGGGACAGGGGGACCAATCGTATCCCCCTGCCCCGCTCGGGCTCGACGCGAACGCGCTCGGCTACATCTCTTCGTGCGTGTCCGGGTCGCCGTCCCAGAGCCGACCGCGCTCGAGCGCGGAGATGGCCTGGACCTCGTCGTCGCTCAGCGTGAAGCCGAACACGTCGAGGTTCTCGCGCTGGCGGTCCGCGTCGCCCGACTTCGGCACCGGGACGGCACCGAGCTGGACGTGCCAGCGGAGCACGACCTGGCCGGCCGACACCCCGTGCGCGGCGGCCGCGGCGGTGACGGGCTGCTCGGTGAGGAGCTCGGACTGCTTCGCGAGCGGGCTCCAGCTCTCGGTGACGATGCCGAGCCGCTGGTGCACGGCACGGAGCTCGGTCTGCGGGAAGTACGGGTGCAGTTCGACCTGGTTGACGGCCGGGGCGACCCCGGTGGCGTCGATGATCCGGTCGAGGTGCTCCGGCGTGAAGTTCGAGACACCGATCGAGCGGACCTTGCCGCTGTCGCGGAGGTCCACGAACGCCTTCCAGGTCTCGACGAACTTGCCGACCGACGGGTTCGGCCAGTGGATCAGGTACAGGTCCAGGTGGTCGAGCCCCAGGTTCGCCAGGGTCTCGTCCACCGAACGGTGCGCCTCGTCGTAGCCGTGGTGGCGTCCCGGCAGCTTCGACGTCACCACGAACTCGTCGCGCGGCACGTCGGCGCGGCGGACCGCTTCGCCGACCGCGTCCTCGTTGCCGTAGTTCAGTGCGGTGTCGAGCAGGCGGTACCCGCTCGTGATCGCCGCACCGACCGCCTGGATCCCCTCGTCCCCGTCGAGCGAGTACGTGCCGAGGCCGAGCGCCGGGATCCGGTGCCCGTCGTTCAGCTCGAGGGTCGGGACCGCCGGGACGCCCGCCATCAGCGGACGCCGAGCAGGTCGATGACGAAGATCAGGGTCTTGCCGGACAGGAAGTGTCCGCCGCCGGCCGGGCCGTAGGCGAGCTCCGGCGGGACGACGAGCTTGCGGCGCCCACCGACCTTCATGCCTGGGATGCCCTCCTGCCAGCCGCGGACGAGGGCCGCGAGGGGGAAGTCGATCGGTTCGCCACGGCCCCAGGAGCTGTCGAACTCCTCGCCGGACTCGTACTCGACGCCGGCGTAGTGGACCTTGACGGTCGAGCCGGACTCGGCGACGGCGCCGTCACCCTCGACGATGTCGGTGATGACGAGGTCGGTGGGGGCCGGGCCCTCGGGAGCGTCGAACTCGGGCTTGCTGTTCAGGTCAGTCATGTCCGTCAGTCAACCAGAGAACGAAACGGGGCCCCGCAGGCGGCCTCCAGGCCACAGAATGGTTCCACCGTGACACCAGATGCCCCCGCGAAGCCCCGCCGCTCCCTGTTCGCCGACCTGACCCCGCTCCGCCGGTCCCCGGCCTTCGCCCGACTCTGGATCGGCAGCTCGATCGCCGGCATCGGCACGATGATGACGAGCGTCACCGTCGGGCTCGAGGTGTACGAGATCACCCGCTCGACCTTCATGGTGTCCCTGGTCGGCGTGATCTCCCTGGTGCCGATGATCCTGGCCGGTCTGTACGGCGGGATGCTCGCCGACGCGTTCGACCGCCGCACCGTGGCCCTCGTGTCGGCAGTCCTGGCGTGGGTGTCGACCGCGATGATCGCCGCGCACGCCTGGCTCGGCCTCGACAGCGTCGCACTGCTCTACGTGCTGGTCACGGTGAACGCCGTCGCCGGCACCGTCATCGGGGCCTCCCGCGCCGCGATCGTGCCACGCCTGGTCGGCATCGAGCTGCTGCCCGCGGCGAGCGCCCTGAACAGCATCAGCGCCGGCTTCTCGGTGACGGTCGGCCCGGCGGTCGGTGGGGTGCTCGTCGCCGCGTTCGGCTTCGCGCCGACGTACACGGTCGACGTCGTCCTGTTCAGTGCGGCGTTCCTCGGGGTGATCACGCTGCCCCGGATGGCCCCGGAGCACGACGCCCTGCGCCCCGGACTGTCGTCGCTGATCGAGGGGGCGAGGTTCCTCCGGCGCTCCCGCAACATCACGATGACCTTCGTGCTCGACATCATCGCGATGACCTTCGGCCAGCCCCGCGTGCTGTTCCCGGCGATCGGCGCGCTGGTCGTCGGCGGTGGGTCGATCACCGTCGGGGCGCTCACCGCGGCGTACGCGATCGGTGCGCTGCTCTCCGGGATCTTCTCCGGGCCGCTCGGCCACGTGAGACGCCAGGGCGAGGCCGTCGGCTGGGCGATCACGGTCTACGGCGGGGCGATCGCGGCGTTCGGTGTCGTCGTCGCCTGCGCGCACCTCCTCGGCGGGCGGCCGTCCGAGACGTTCTCGACCGGGATCCTGCCGGCGCTGGCGCTCTGCGCGCTGTTCCTCGCGGTGGCCGGCGGTGCGGACAACGTGAGCAGCGTGTTCCGCGGGACGATCCTCCAGGCCGCCGCACCGGACGGCATGCGCGGTCGACTGCAGGGCATCTTCATCGTCGTCGTGACCGGCGGCCCGCGGGTCGGCGACCTGTACGCCGGGCTGGTCGTCGCGGCCGGGTTCGCGTACCCGCCGGTGATCGGCGGTGTCCTCATCATCGCGTTGGTCGCCCTGCTGCTCCGGCTGGTCCCCTCGTTCCGCCGGTACGACGCCCTGCACCCGAACGCGAACTGACGGAGCCGGTACGGTCGATCCCATGCCGGCGAGCCGCGAACGCGACCTGCGCCGCTCGGGTGCCCGGGCGGTGGTGCGTCGGACGTACCACTCGGTCATCCGGCACCGGGTCGTCGACTCGGCTGCGTCGCTGACGTTCTTCGCGCTGCTCACCGTGTTCCCGACGGCCCTGACCGTGGTGTCGCTGCTGGCCGTCGTCGACCAGGGCGGGGACAGCGTCGCGGACGTGATCGGGATCCTCGGCGTCATCGTGCGGCCCGAGACGGCCGAGCACCTCGAGACCCCGCTGCGGCAGCTGCTGACCCTCGACAACCCGTGGCTCGGCGCGACCGTCGGACTCGTCCTGACGCTGTGGTCGTTGTCCGGGTACGCGACCGCGTTCGGCCGGGCGATGAACACCGCCTACGAGGTCGAGGAGGGCCGGCGGATCTGGAAGTTCCGCAGCATGATGCTCCTCGTCACGCTGCTGATCATGGTCGGCGGCGCCGTCGCACTCGTCATCCTGCTCGGCACCCCGGTGATCTCCGCCGCGATCGTGCAGCAGGTCGGCTGGCCGTCCTGGATCGACGACGTCTGGAACGTCGCGAAGTGGCCGGTGCTCGCCGCGGACCTGGTGGTCATGGTCGCCGTGCTCTACACCGCCACCCCGAACGTCAGGACGCCGCAGCTGCGGTGGGTCTCCGCCGGCGCCGGCTTCGCGATCGGCACCTGGGCGATCGCCACGGTCGGCTTCGCGGTCTACGTCGAGACGATCGGCGGCGGCAACCGCGCCTACGGCTGGCTCGGCGGGGCGCTGCTGCTGCTCGTGTACCTGTACATCTCGAACTTCGTGCTCGTCGTCGGCGGGGAGCTCGACTCCGAGGTGATCCGGATGCGCCAGTTGCTCGCCGGCATCGAGGCCGACGAGACCATCCGGCTGCCGCTCCGCGACGTCACCCGGAACTTCACGCTGGCCCGCTGGCGGGACCAGGACATCGCGGCGGCGGCGCAGGTGCGGGCCGCGGCGGCGGAGCTCCCCGACGACGAGGCCTCACCTGAGGACGACGAGCTCCGGCGGGTGGCGGGGCAGGTGCGCGCGGGCGAGCGGCCGATGCCCTGAGCGGCACTGCGCTCGTTGCGTGAGCCGCGGACGGACGGGAGGCGCGTGGTGGGGCCGCCACGGGCCTCCCGTCCGTCAGGGGGTCAAGCTGGTTCGCCTGCGGGTCGGGTCAGGCCTGCGGCGGACGCGGGGCCGCGTCGCGGGCGTGCTGCTGGAGCATCGCCTCGGTGATCACCGGGATCGCCCCCGTGGCCATCTCGATGCCGGACAGGCGCGCCGGGCTGAGGACGCGGTGCACCTGGTGCTCGTCCATCAGGCCCGCCGCGATCACCAGCGTGGAGATCGGCGTCGACGTCGTCAACGCCGTGTGCGCGATCGACGCCGCCGCCGCGTAGCCGATGTACGGCGTCAGCGCGGTGACGACACCGACGTTCGTGTCGACCTGCGCGGCGAGCTTGGCCTCGTTCGCCTCGATGCCGACGACGCAGTGCTCGCGGAGGGTCGCGCAGCCGCGGGCCATCCACTGCAGCGACTGCAGGATCGAGTGCGCGATGATCGGCTCGAAGGCGTTGAGCTGCAGCTGCCCGCCCTCGGCCGCCATCGTCACCGTGGTGTCTGCGCCGGCGACGGCGAAGGCGATCTGGTTCACCACCTCCGGGATCACCGGGTTCACCTTGCCCGGCATGATCGAGGACCCGGCCTGCCGCGGCGGCAGCGTGATCTCACCGAGGCCCGCCTGCGGCCCCGACGCCAGCAGTCGCAGGTCGTTGCAGATCTTCGACAGCTTCATCGCACTGCGCTTCACCGTCCCGGACAGCGTCATGAACGAGCCGGCGTCACTCGTCGCCTCGATGAGGTCCGGCGCGGTGACGACGTCGACGCCGGACGCCTCGGCGAGTTGTCTGCGGACCTCGTCGCGGTAGAGCGGATCCGCGGTGATGCCGGTGCCGATCGCGGTCGCGCCGAGGTTCATCTCACCGAGCAGCGGCACCACGCGGCGGAGCTGGACGACGTCCTCCTGGATGGTGTGCGCGAAGCCCGTGAACTCCTGCCCGAGCGTCATCGGCACGGCGTCCTGCAGCTGCGTCCGACCCACCTTGAGGACGTCCGCGAAGGCGCGGCCCCGCTCGGCGAACGCGTCCGACAGCTGCTCCAACTGGTCGGCCAGACGGCGCACCCCGTAGATCATCGCGATCTTGATGCTCGTCGGGTACGTGTCGTTCGTCGACTGGCTGCGGTTCACGTGGTCGATGGGGTGCAGGTACGCGTAGTCGCCCCGCTCGCGGCCGAGGAGCTCAAGGGCCCGGTTCGCCAGGACCTCGTTCGTGTTCATGTTCGTGCTCGTGCCGGCGCCGCCCTGGACCACGTCGACGACGAACTGGTCGCGGAGGGCACCGTCACGCACCTCCTGCGCGGCACGGTCGATGGCGTCGGCGCGCTCGTCGTCGAGGACCCCGATCGCCCGGTTCGCCCGGGCTGCCGCCTGCTTCACGGTCACCAGGGCCGCGACGAGGTCCGGGTACACCGCGATCGGCACGGAGGCGATCGGGAAGTTCTCCATCGCCCGGAGGGTGTTGATGCCCCAGTACGAGTCGACGGGCACCTCCCTCGAGCCCAGGGAATCGGTCTCGGTGCGGGTGGCAGCGCTCGTCACGTGGTGTTCCTCTCCGTCGCGGGTCACGTGTCGAGGGTAGTCCGCGACCGTCCGGCCGGTGCGGGAGGTGCGGGTGCGGGTGGGCGCGGCGGGTGCGGCGGGCGCGGGTGGGTGCGGCGGGGGCGGGTGGGGCAGGGCACGTCGGCGGGGCGGGGCAGAGCGCGCCGGCGGGTGGGCGAGGCGGAGCGCGAGCGGGCGGGTGGGCGAGGCGGAGCGCGAGCGGGCGGAACACCAGGGGCACCTCGTCCTGCACCACGGGATTCCGCCCACTCACCACCCGCGGCACGGGAGGCACGGCACCCGGCCGGCACGGGCCTCCCGTCCGCCAGCCGCCGGCTTCTCTGGCGGCGAGCGGGCGGGAACGCTTGGTGCGCGTGCCGCCCGGCCTGGCGTTCCGCCCGTTCACGCCACAGGGCGGACGGGAGGCGCTGCACCAGCCCGCCCCGGCCCTCCCGGCCGCCAGCGGCCGGGTCCTCCCCGTCGGCGAGCGGGCACAAACGTGCCGCGCACGGCTGACGCGCCCTGGCATTCCGCCCGCTCACCTTCGGGGCGTCCGCGAGCGGGCGAGAACGGGTGGTGCGACGGCCGCGCACTCTGACGTTCCGCCCGCTCATGCCTACGGGCGGACGGGAGACACGGGGCCGGCCCGCCCCGCGCCTCCCCTGCCGCCGGCCGAAGGCGGGTCCGACGGCGAGCGGGCGAGAACGGGAGGTCCGCCCGCTGACCTGCCCAGGCATTCCGCCCGTTCGCCTCAGGGACGACCGCGAGCGGACGAGAACGCGCGGGTGGTCCGCGACCTCCCCCTGGCATTCCGCCCGCTCACGCACGAGGCGGACGGGAGGCACGGCACCAGCCAACCAAGCGCCTCCCGTCCGCCAAGCACGCCGATCCGACGGCGAGCGGGCGCAAACGCGCCGTGACCCGCTGACGCGCCCTGGCACTCCGCCCGTTCACCCCAGGGACGAGGGCGAGCGGGCGAGAACGCGCGGTCCGTCCGCCACGCACCCTGTCATTCCGCCCGCTCACGCCATCGAGGACGGACGGGAGGCGCGGGACCAGCCCGGCACGCGCCTCCCGGCCCGCAGACGGCGAGCGGGCGAGAACGCGTGGTGCGTCCGCCACGCACTGTGGCATTCCGCCCGCTCGCGGCGCCGAGGGCGGACGGGCGCACCCCACAACGCAGCAACGGCCGGCCCGGAGGCCGGCCGCTGCCGGAGGGGACGCGCCGCGCGTCAGTGGAAGGCGGGCACGATCAGGTAGATGCCGTACAGCACGGCCGCACCGCAGAGCACGAAGCAGACCACGGCGAGCGCCCGGAGCATCCGGACGGCGCCGGCTGCGGCGTTCGGGTCGGGGAAGCCGGCGGTGGCCGGGCCGATCGTGCCGTCGTCCTTCACGGTGTACTTGCCCGCACGGGTGTCGGCGGCGCTCCAGAACCGCAGCCCGACCGAGTACACGGAGACGACGAAGCAGGCCGAGACGACGGCGACGAGTGCCACGAGCAGGAACGCTCCCCAGTCGATGCCCATCAGCGACGGCCTCCCTTGCGTCCGGCCATGCGGCGGAGGGTCCGCTCACGGCTCAGTTCGGCGCGGCGGGCGGCGACGGCCTCGGCACGCTTCTTGCGCTGCAGGCCGCGCTGCTCCTTGCGGGTGAGCACGGCGTTCGCGGCGACGTCGATCTCGATGGCCGAGTCGTGCGGCTTGCGCAGCGACCAGAGGTACAGGCCGAGGACCACGATCCCACCGGCGACGGCGTCGATGACCAGGCCGATCACGCCGAAGCGGGCGATGCCGGAGGCGATCGCTCCGACCGCGGCGGCTGCCGGCAGGGTGATGAACCAGGCGATGACGATCTTGCCCGCGGTCGACCACTGGATCTTCGACCCGCGGCGGCCGAGGCCCGCGCCGATGATCGAGCCCGAAGACACCTGCGTGGTGGAGAGCGCGAAGCCGAGGTGGCTCGAGGCGAGGATCGTCGCGGCGGTCGAGGCCTCGGCCGCGAAGCCCTGCGTCGCCCGGATCTCGGTGATGCCGGAGCCGAGGGTGCGGATGATGCGCCAGCCACCGGTGTAGGTGCCGAGGGCGATCGCGAGCGCACACGCCACGACTACCCAGAACTGCACGCCCTGGTTCGCCGACTGGGCACCGGACGCGATGAGTGTGAGCGTGATGACGCCCATCGTCTTCTGCGCGTCGTTCGTGCCGTGCGCGAGCGACACCATCGACGAGGTGAAGATCTGGCCGACGCGGAAGCCGCCGCGCTCGTTCGGGAACACCGGGCGACGGGTGATCCGGTAGGCGATCCGCGTGGCGAGCAGCGACACCAGGGCCGCGATCACCGGCGACAGGAAGGCGGGGATGATCACCACCGTCAGCAGCGCCGCGTAGTTCACCGAGTCGAACCCGGCACCGACGATCGCGGCGCCGATGAGGCCACCGAAGAGCGCGTGCGAGGACGACGACGGCAGGCCGCGCAGCCACGTGATCATGTTCCAGACCACCGCGCCGATCAGCCCCGCGAAGATCATCTCCGGACTGATGGCGACGCCACCGGGTCCCTCGTTGATGAGCCCGTGCGAGATCGACGTCGCCACAGCTGTGCTGAGGAACGCCCCGACGAGGTTGAGCACCGCTGCGACGGAGACCGCCACCGTGGGCTTCATGGCGCCGGTCGCGATCGGGGTCGCCATTGCGTTGGCGGTGTCGTGAAAACCGTTTGTGAAGTCGAAGAAGAGGGCCAACGCAATGACCAGGACGACTATGAGCGTGATGTCCACCGCGGGCAAGTGTCCCAGGCGGAGGGGCATCGGGCAAGCCGAGCAGACACCTGTTGTTCATCTGCCCTTCACGTCTGCTCAGGTCCACACCCTCGGGATGGGAAGATGGCCCCGTGGACATCGCCGAGTTGCTCATCCTGCTGGTCGGATCGCTCGCCGTCACCGGGTTCGCCCGCGCATGGGGACTCCCCGCTCCGCTCCTCGTCACCGCGGTCGCCCTCGGCGTGTCGTTCATCCCCGGTCTGCCCCACATCGAGATCGACTCGGAGGTCATCCTCACGGTGGTCCTGCCGCCGCTGCTCTACTCGGCGGCGCTCGACGTGTCGTGGCAGAGCTTCCGCGGGTCGATCAAGCAGATCCGACGACTCGGCATCTTCCTCGTCATCATCACGGCACTCGCCGTTGGCCTGGCCGCCTACCTGATCATCCCCGACATGACGTGGCCGGCCGCGATCCTCCTGGGTGCGATCGTGGCGCCGCCGGACGCGGTGTCCGCGGCGGCGATCGGCCGCAAGCTCGGGCTGCCCCGCCGGGTGATGACGGTCCTGTCCGGCGAGAGCCTGATCAACGACGCCGCGTCCCTGACGCTGGTCCGGGTGTTCACGCTGATCATCGCCGGCGCATCGCTGACGATCTGGCAGGACCTCGGCATCTTCGGCCTGGCGATCGGCGTCGGCCTGGTCGTCGGCGGTGTCCTCGGCGTGGTCGTGCACTGGATCCGGATGCGGATCAACGACCCGGTGGTCGAGACGATCATGAGCATCCTGCTGCCGTTCGTGGCGTACATCCTGGCCGAGGAGCTCTCCGGCTCGGGCGTCATCGCGGTCGTCACGGCGGGGCTGTACATCGGCTACAACTCCCCCAAGGAGGGCTACGCGACCCGCCTGCAAGAGCGTCCGCTCTGGACGAGTGTCGACGTGATCCTCGAGGGCTTCGTCTTCGCGCTGATCGGGCTGCAGCTCAACACGGTCGTGCAGGACCTGGTCGAGAGCGAGCGGAGCCTCGGGCAGACGCTGACCGCCGCGGCCGTCGTCCTGGTGGTGGTGATCGTGGTCCGTCCGCTCTTCATCTTCGAGTCGTACGCACGCAACCGCCTGCACGGCCGGTTCATCCGTCCGTTGCGGATCCGCGCCTCCCGAGGGCACCGTTCCCTGCGCTGGATCCGTGGTACGGCCGAACCGAGGCTCAACTGGCGGGAACTGACGGTCATCTCGTGGACCGGCATGCGTGGTGTGGTGACGCTGGCCGCCGCGGTGTCGGTCGTCGCGAGCCCGACGAAGATCCCCGCCCAGGACACGATCTTCGTGATCGCGTTCATCGTCACGGTCGGCACCCTGCTGCTGCAGGGGCTGACGCTGCCGTTCGTGATCCGGGCGCTCAAGGTGCAGGACCCGGGCGAGGACGACAAGGACCGCCGCAGCGAGATGCTGCTCAACCAGCGCACCACCGTCGCCGCGATCGAACTGCTCGACAAGCGCCGTCCGGAGTGGGGCACGCGGTACGGCTCGGACGCCGTCGACTCGGTGGTCTCCCGCCTCAAGGCCCGGCTGGAGCGCCAGGCCGAGACGTTCCGGCAGGACGCCGAGGAAGAAGAGACGGACGACCGCAACACCGCGATGCGTCTCCGCGGTGCGCAGATCCAGGACATCCGCCGCGAGCTGCTCGACCGCCGGCGCGAGATCGTCCTCGAGGAGCGCGAGAAGGGCAACCTCGACGAAGAGGTCATGCGCCGCGTGCTCGTGACCCTCGATGCGGAAGAACTCGCGATGGACTCGGCGCAGGCCTCCCGCAGTCGTTCCTGACCGGTCCTCACTCCGGTACCCAGGCGTACCCTGGGATGCCAGACGACAGGACAGGAGCGCACCGCCGAGTGAGCACGCCGCGGAACGAAGCACGCAGGAACAACGACCTCCCGACGCGCAGCGCCGGCGACACGGCGCGGGTCGCGGACGACCGGTCACGCCCGGCACACCGACCCGGCCGGGAGGCACGCCCCACGCCGCCGCCGAAGCAACACATCGGCCGCTACCGCCGGTGGTACGCCACCCTGCACCCGTCGCTGCAGCTCATCGGGCTCCAGCTGTGGATGCCGCTGTTCTTCATCGTCGGTTTCTGCCTCTGCTACGTCTTCGCGTTCCACGCCCCGCACCCGCACGACGTGCCGATCGGCATCGTCGGCAGCGACCAGACCCTCGTCGGAGCCGTGCAGAAGGCGCTCCCGGGCGAGTACCTGTTCTCCTCCTACGACTCGCTCGCCAGCGCGAAGCGCGATGTCCTCGCCGGGACGATCGCCGTCGCGTACGACCCGTCAGCGAACGAGCTGTTCAAGGCCAGCGCGCACCAGTTCCAGGTCGCGAACCTGGTGCCCGCGACCCTGAGCGCCGTCCTGACCGGTGCCGGCCTGGCGGCTCCGCGGGTGACCGAGCTCGCGCCCCTGCCGGCGTACGACGAGTACGGCACGGTCGGGATGTACGTGATGCTCGCGTGGTGCATCGGCGGCTACATGGTCGCGATGTTCATCGGCATCATGGGCGGCCCGCTCCGCCACCGCACCCGGATGGCGGTCATCGTCACCGGCGGTCTGGTCATCTCGCTCATCACGAACACCCTCGCCGGCCCGGTCGTCGGTGCCATCCACGGCCACTTCGTCCCGCTCGTCCTCATCGCGTGGGGCTGGATCGTCGCGATCGGCCTGGCGGTCAACGGGCTCAGCTACTTCGTCGGCCGGTTCATCGCCGCTCCCGCCATGATCTGCTTCGTCTTCCTGTCGATGCCGTCCTCCGGTGGCGCCTACCCGAAGTGGTTCATGCCGGAGCCGTTCGCCTGGCTCAACAACGTCGTCGTCGGCTCGAGCATGGTCGACATGATCAAGCACCAGCTCTACGGAGTCGGCCCGGGCCCGGAGCGTGGGCTGATCACGATGGGCTGCTACGCCGCGGCCGGGCTCGTCCTGATGTTCCTCGGCAAGAAGTGGTGGGAGCGCCGTCGGATCCGCGCGATCGTCACCGGCCGGACCACGATGTTCCAGGACGCGAACACCGCGAACCGTGAGTTCCTCGGCCGCCAGCGTGACGCCGAACTCGAGCGGAACGGCCTCATCTCGACCGAGACCGGGACGCTGCAGGTCCTGCGCGACGACGACTGGGAGGACGAACGTGCCGCCGGGGACGTCTTCACCGGCGGCCGCGACGGACTCGAGAACGAGCCGCTGAACCCACGTCGGTGAGTGCCCGGCGGGGAGGGCCCGTCGATGAGCGCCGGGCCGACGGCTATCCTGGTCCGATCATGACCCGAACCGCCTGGCACCGCCTGCTCATGACGATCGTCGTCGTCTTCCTCGTCATCGCGGCGCTGTCCTACGTCACGAGCATCGTGCTCGCGCCGAGTGGTGGCCGCAGCGTCGCCGGGCTCTGGGACGGCTGGGCGATGTTCGCCCTCATCGCCGCGATCGCGTTCGGCGTCGTCGACTTCTTCGTCCGCCCGCTCGGTGGGCAGAGTGGGGACGCCGACGTCATGGCCGAGGCCGAAGCCGCCCGCACCGGCACCACCCCCACGCAGCGCGCACGCTGACGGGCGCTCTGCGGCCCGGCCGCGCCGGTGCAGCAGGTCCGGCAGGTCCGGCGCGTCTGCTCAGACCGGCTCGCCGATCCCCGTCCCGGTGAACCCGGCGACCGACGCGTTGTCCTCCGCGAACACCACCCGGGCGTCCACCTGGCCCCCGTCGAGGACCGCGGGCAACCAGTAGCGCGCGTCGTCCCACATCGCGTCGTAGGGGACGTCCCGGACCGGCACCCAGCGCGGCTCCAGCTCGTCGCCGCCCGACGGGTCGCCCTGCCAGCGGCGGCACACGAAGACGTCCGAGACCTGGGACCAGGACGGGCGGAACGGGAACCGGTAGTCCAACGTGCCACGGGCCTCCAGGTCGGCCGGGTCGACATGGAGGCCGACCTCCTCCGCCACCTCGCGCACGGCGGTCTCGACCGCCGTCTCGGTGCCCTCACGCTTGCCGCCGGGGCCGACCACACGACCGGTGCCGAGACCCCGTCGCTTCTCGCCGAGCAGCACCTCCGGCCCGTCCGGACCGTCCCGCAGGAGGTACACGACGACGACGGCCGGGTGCTGGGTCTTGCTCTCGTCGCGCTCCGTCATGTGGTCCAGTGTGGCCGATCCGATGACGTACGCTCGTTGCATGGCAGGCGTGCTGTGGGGGCGTCATGGCTGAGTCTCGCAGGACGGGGCGCAGCCTCGAGGTGCTGCGCGCGGAAGCCGCCGAGGAGATCTCGGTCATCGTCGAACACCGGTGTCGGCAGGGCGACGATCCCTGGGACTTCATGCACACGCTGCCGAGCGTCGACGAGCAGGTCGTCCTGATCCTCCGTGCTGAGGCGATGGAGGTCGACGTCCGCATCGGTCAGCGCAGCGCACAGTGGTCGTCGCACCCGGCATCGGGGCAGCGCACTGAGCACGGCGAGGAGTACCACCGCCTCCGGCGCATCGCGCTCCAGCACCCGGAACTCACCGAGGCCGTCTGGAAGCTGATGGACGCGCTGCCCGGTGCGCGCTGAGAACCGCGCTCGCTGACACCCGCGCTCGCTGACACCGGTGCTCGCTGACACCGGTCTGGGGTTGGATGGGGGCATGACCGACACCGTCCTCGCCGTCCTGAACCAGCCCTCCCGCGCCGCAGCGCCGCACGACCCGGAGGCCGACGCGTTCACCTGGGCGAAGCCGCTCGAGGAGCACATCCAGGTGATGGACCTCGGCCTCACCCGGGGCGACGGCGTGTTCGAGACGATCACGGTCATCGACGGCCGTCCGCAAGCCCTCGAGGCGCACCTCGCCCGCTTCGGCCGGTCCGCCGCGAAGCTCGACCTGCCCGAGCCGGACCTGGACGCCTGGCGTCAGGCGATCGAGGCCGCCTGCGCGCGGCTCGACCCGGTGCGCGAGGCCTCCGCCAAGACCGTCCTGACCCGCGGCGTCGAGGGCTTCGGCCGTCCGACCGGCTGGGTCTACGCCGCACCGTCCGCCGACCAGACCCGCGACCGCACCGAGGGCATCGGGGTCGTCACGCTGGACCGCGGCTACCGGCACGACGTCGAACGGACCTCGCCGTGGCTGCTGCAGGGAGCGAAGACGCTGTCCTACGCCATCAACATGGCGGCGCTCCGCGAGGCCGTCCGACGCGGTGCCGACGACGCGCTCTTCATCTCGACCGACGGCTACGTCCTCGAGGGCACCCGCGCCAACCTCATCATGTCCGTCGGCGGTCGCTTCGTCACCCCGCGCACCGACATCGGCATCCTCGACGGCACGACGCAGGCCGACGTCTTCCGCTTCGCCGAGCAGGAGGGCATCGAGACCGCCTACGAACTCGTCACCCTGGACGACCTGCGGGCCGCGGACGCGCTGTGGCTGGTGTCGAGCATCCGGCAGGCCGCGCCGATCCACACGGTGAACGGCGTGCCGCAGGAGATGGACCTCGGCATGACCGAGCGGATCAACGACTTCCTGCTGTCGCGCCAGGACTGAACAGGGCCTGGCCCGGCCCGCACCGGCCCGGCCCGCACCGGCCCGGCCCGCACCGGCCTGGCCTGGTCGAGCCCAGGGTCGGACGGGAGGCGCGGTGCGGGCCTGCGCCGCGCCTCCCGCCCGACGCCTGGTCACGTGTCGATCCGTGTCGTCACCAGCGCGGGGTCGTCACACCCTGTCCGTCGACGTACGCGTAGACCTGCTTGCCCTCGATCCACACCCGCTGCGCGCGGCTGGTGGCGTCGAGCGGGTCGCCGTCCCAGAGGACGAGGTCGGCGTCGAGTCCCTCGGCGATGCGGCCGACCCGGTCACCGAAGCCGAGGATGTCGGCCGGCGCGGAGGTGATCGCCTCGAGCGCGGTCTGTCGGGGCAGCCCGTCGCGGACCGCCATCGTCGCCTGGGTGACGAGCATGTTGATCGGGACGACGGGTGCGTCGGTGGTGATCGCGACCCGGACGCCGGCCGCAGCGATGGTCGTGAGGTTCGGGATGCCGCGATCGCGCAGCTCGACCTTGGAGCGACTGGTGAACAGCGGCCCGTAGATCACCGGGATGCCCTTCTCGGCGAGCAGGCCCGCGATCTTGTGTGCTTCGGTGCCGTGGTTGACGACCAGGCGGTAGCCGAACTCTTCTGCGAGACGGACCGCGGTGGCGATGTCGTCGTGCCGGTGGGTGTGCTGGTCCCAGGCGAGCTCGCCGTCGAGGACGCGGACCAGTGCTTCCTTCGTGAGGTCGCGGGTGAACGGTTCGTCCTTCGCGTGGGCGGCGTCGCGGGCCGCGCGGTAGTCCTGCGCGGCGACGAACGCTTCACGGATCACCTTGGCGACGCCGAGGCGGGTGGAGGGCGTCTGCCCCTTCTCGCCGTAGACGCGCTTCGGGTTCTCACCGAGGGCGCTCTTGATGCTCACGGCGTCCGAGATGAGCTGCTCGTCGATGGTCCGGCCGCCCCAGGTCTTGATCGCGACGGTCTGCCCGCCGATCGGGTTGCCGGAGCCGGGCTTCACGACGATGCTCGTGATGCCACCGGACAGGGCGTCACGGAAGCCCTCGTCGTCGATGTCGACCGCGTCGATGGCCCGGACGGCAGCCATGTTCGGGCCGGTCATCTCGTTCGTGTCGTTGCCCGCCGAACCGTTCGCCTCTTCGTGGATGCCGACGTGGCCGTGCGCCTCGACGAAGCCGGGCAGGAGCCAGGCGCCAGCGGCGTCGACCACGGGCAGGCCGTCGGGTGCCACGACGTCGGGTCCGACCGCCGTGATGCGGCCGTCCTGCACGACGACCGCGCCGCCGTCGAACGGTGCGCCGTCGACGGGGACGACGTGGGCACCGGTGATCACGAACGAGTTGTCAGTCATCCCACAACGCTACCGATGCCGTCGCCGCACGCCACGGGGTTCGTGTACGGAATACAGGTTCTTGGTGCTGCGCGCTCGGTGGTCGGTACTTTCTGTCGGACCCGACGAGCGGAGGCACGATGCACCTTGACGACACCCGGCCCGGCTGGCCTGCGCACCGGACGACGACCCGCCCGTGGCGGAGCAGCGGCCGGCCGCCACGAGCCGACCGGATGGTCCGCTCGGTCCGCTGCTCCCTGCCGCCGCGGATCGCGGACCGCACCTGGACCCCGTCCTCGGACACCGCCGGCCTGGTGTCGCGGGTCGCCGATCGGCTCGCCGACCTCGACCGGCGTCTGGGCGACCGCACCGCGACGTTCGACCTGCTGCTCGCCCGGACCGAGGCCGTCTCGTCCTCCCGGATCGAGGACGAGCACGCGACGCTCGACGACTACGCCCGCGCCCTCGTCGGCATCCGCGCGAACGGCAGCGCCACCGCGATGGTCGGCGCGACCGCGGCGCTGCGGGCGATGATCGACGACGCCGGGCAGGGCGGCATCACCGAACGCTCGGTGCTCGACGCGCACGCGGTGCTGATGCGGGACGACCCGGTCGACGGTCCGGAGGCCGGGCGCTGGCGGCAGGTGCAGAACTGGATCGGTGGCGGCGCGTCACCGCGGGACGCCGCCTACGTCCCGCCACCGGCCGACGACGTCCCCGACGCCATGGACGACCTGTTCGCGTTCCTGGATCGCGACGACCTCGACCCGGTCGTGCAGGCGGCGATCGCGCACGCCCAGTTCGAGTCGGTGCACCCGTTCACCGACGGCAACGGGCGGGTCGGCCGGGCGTTGGTCAACGCGGTGCTCCGCCGGCGCGGACTGACCTCCTCGCTCGTGGTCCCGGTCGCGGCGGCGCTCGTGGCGGACCGGGCCGGGTACTTCGCCGAACTCGTCCGCTACCGGGACGGGCACGTCGACGGCGTGGTGCGCCTGGTCGCCGCGGCGATCGGCACCGTGTGCGACGAGGTCGAGTACGCGGCCCTCCGGCTGGACGAGCTCGAGCGGGACCGTGCCGCAGTGCACCACTCGGGTCCCGGGTCCCGTGTGGCTCACGACTCGACGGTGCTGCGCGTCCTGCTCGCCGACCCGGTGCTGACCGAAGCGGCCATCACCGCCGCGCTGCCACCGGACCTGCCGTGGACGGACGCGGTCATCGACGAGCTGGTCGACGCGGGCGTCCTGCGCCCCGTGACCGAGCGGCGACGCGACCGGGCGTGGGTGGCGTCGGATGTGCTGGCGGAACTCGATGCGCTGGCGGAGCGCATCCGGGCGGCGGCGGTGCCGACACCGGGGCAGGCCGGACCGAGGCAGGCCGGACCGAGGCAGGTCGGACCGGCAGCCGCTGTCCCGGAGCCGGGTCGGGCCTCCATCCTGAGCGCATAGGGTGGGCCGGTGACCAGCGAGCACGACGTGACCACCCCGCCGACCGCCGCCAAGCGGCCTCGTACGCGGACCCACCACGGCATCGACTTCGTCGACGACTACGAGTGGCTGCGCGACAAGGAGTCCCCGGACACCATCGCGTACCTCGAAGCCGAGAACCGGTACACCGAGACGCAGACCGAGCACCTCGGCGCCCTCCGTGAGCGGCTCTTCGACGAGGTCAAGACCCGCGTGCAGGAGACCGACCTCTCGGTCCCCGTGCGCATGGGCCAGTGGTGGTACTTCACCCGGACCAGCGAGGGCAGCCAGTACGGCGTGCAGTGCCGCGCCCCGATCAGCGGGCCGGACGACTGGACCCCGCCGTCGCTCGAGGCGGACACTGCGGGATCGGCGAGCGCCGGCACCCTGCCCGGCGAAGAGGTCGTCCTGGACGGCAACGCCCTGGCCGAGGGGCACGACTTCTTCTCGCTCGGCACCTACGACATCAGCGACGACGGTCGTCGGCTGGTCTACGGCGTCGACGTCGAGGGCGACGAGCGCTACACCCTGGCCGTCCGTGACCTCGAGACCGGGCAGGACCTCGGCGACACGATCCCGAACACCGGGGCCGGCGCCACGTTCGACCCCTCGGGCCGCTACGTGTTCTACCCGACCGTCGACGACTCCTGGCGTCCGGACCGCATCTGGCGCCACACCGTCGGCACCTCGGCGGACGCCGACGTCGTGGTGTTCGAGGAGCCCGACGACCGCTACTGGGTCGGCGTGGGTGTGACCCGCTCGTCGCAGTACATCGTCATCGAGCTCGGGTCGAAGATCACCTCCGAGGCGCTCGTCCTCGACGCGTCCGACCCGACCGGTGAGTTCCGCGTCGTGTGGCCCCGTCGCGACGGCGTCGAGTACGAGATCGAACACGCCATCGTCGGCGGCAGCGACCGGCTGCTCGTCCTGCACAACGACGGCGCCGAGAACTTCGAGCTGGTGGACGTCCCCGCCGACGAGCCGACGTCCGAGTCCGACCGCCGTGTCGTCGTCGCGCACCACCCCGAACGACGCATCGAGTCGGTGGACGCCTTCGCCGGGCACCTGGCGCTCGAGTACCGGTCCGAGGCACTCCCCCGGATCGCGATCATCCCGATCGAGGGCGACGGCTACGGCGACGCCCACGAGGTCCCCTTCGACGAGGCACTGTTCTCGGCCGGCCTCGGCGGCAACCCCGAGTGGGACCAGCCGACGCTCCGGCTCGGCTACACGTCCTTCGTGACCCCGTCCGAGGTGAGCGACCTGGACCTGGCGACCGGTGCGGTCACGGTGCTCAAGCGGCAGCCGGTGCTGGGCGGCTACGACCCGGCCGACTACGTGCAGGAGCGCGACTGGGCGACGGCGTCCGACGGCACACGGATCCCGATCTCCCTCGTGTGGCGCCGTGACGCCGTCGACGCAGACGCCCCGGCCCCGCTGCACCTGTACGGGTACGGCTCGTACGAGCACTCGATCGACCCGGGCTTCAGCGTGATGCGTCTGTCGATGCTCGACCGCGGTGTCGTCTTCGCCGTCGCCCACGTCCGCGGTGGTGGCGAACTGGGCCGTCACTGGTACGAGGACGGCAAGACCCTGACGAAGAAGAACACCTTCACCGACTTCGTCGCGGTCGCCGAGCACCTCATCGACAGCGGTCGGACGACACCCGAGCGTCTCGTGGCCGAGGGTGGCAGCGCCGGCGGTCTGTTGATGGGCGCCGTCGCGAACCTGGCGCCCGAGCGATTCGCGGGCATCCTGGCCGCGGTGCCGTTCGTCGACGCGCTGACGAGCATCCTCGACCCGGACCTGCCGCTGACCGTCATCGAGTGGGACGAGTGGGGCGACCCGCTGCACGACCCCGAGGTCTACCGGTACATGAGCGAGTACACCCCGTACGAGAACGTCCGCGACGACGTGCAGTACCCGCGCATCCTCGCCGTGACCTCGATCAACGACACCCGCGTGCTGTACGTCGAGCCGGCGAAGTGGACCGCGAAGCTGCGGGAGGTCGGCGCCCCGGTGCTCCTGAAGACCGAGATGTCCGCCGGACACGGTGGCGTCAGCGGTCGGTACGACTCGTGGAAGGAGCGTGCGTCCGAGCTGGCGTGGCTGCTCGACGTGCTCGGCCTGGCCGACGTCTCCCCCGCGGCGGCGAGCGCGGACCCGATCGCGGCCGGCTGACAGGCAGCAGGCCTCACGACGACGGCGCGCACCCTGCTCGGGTGCGCGCCGTCGTCGTGTGCGGACGGACAGACCGTCACACGCGGTTGAGCGCGTGCACCGCCTCGTCGTAGGACTCCTCGGCCACGCGGACCCGGTCGCCGGCCAGGACGCCGTACCCGAACGTGCCCTCTCCGGCGCGCTCGGCGATGCCGGCCTGCACGCGGAGCTGCTCGAGCGCGTGCAGCGACCGGACCCGCTCGGTCAGCACGTCGGCCGCGGTGCCGATCCGCTTCCAGAGCGCGTGCGGGAACGCGTCGTCGCCGAGGACGTCCATCGCCATCCGGGCCCGGAGCGTGGCGTGCCAGGCGCGCTGGGTGGCCTCGCGGTCACCGGCCTCGTCGGCGGGGTCGTCTCCGACCGCTGCACGGACGAGGTCGCGGACGCGCGGCTTCTCGATCGCCGAGACGTCCTGGGCGACGCGCTTCGGGTCGCGGAGTGCCCACTCGGTCGGCTGAGGGCGTTCGACGGCGTCGTCGAGGGCGTCGAGCAGTTCGAGGAACGACTCCTCGTGCAGGGACAGCAGGACCTCGCGGGTGGCGTCATCGCGGCGCTGGCGCGTGGAGGCCAGGATCCGCTCGCGGGTGATCGAGTCGATGAGGGCTTCCTGCGCCGGGCTGGAGGCCCGCGGCAACCGGTCGACGAGGTACTCAGCCAGGGCGGCTCGTGCCGTGACGGCCGCGAGCGCATCGGCCGCAGCGGCGGCGCGGTCCATCTCGTCGCCGTCGGTGAACGCCGGCCGGTAGGAGCCGAGGACCGCGGCGATGCCGAGGGCGGTCTCAGCCACCTCGGACAGGTCGGTCGGAGCGCCGGACCGCAGTCCGGCCTCCAGGCGGAGCAGCGTGCCCCGCAGTTTCCGCAACCGCTTGGTGAGTGCGCGGGCCGCGGTGCCCTTGTGCGGCTTCTCCTCGGCCTGGAGGCGCGGTGCCGGTGCCCCCGCCAGCCCACGTGCCAGCTTGGACGCGACTGCGGCGGGGCCGGCGCCGACGGCGGCGAACCGACCGTCCAGGGCGGCGAAGAGCTCGTGCGCGATCTGCGGGTCGACGCCCTCGACGGCTTCGACCTCGACCTCCCGCCACGTGGTCGGGTGGGCCGGCGCGTCGTCGTCGAGGCGTTCGGCGACGACCTGGTCGTCGGCGAGTTCGCCGACCTGGTCACCGTCCTCGTCGAGCAGGCGGGTGACGGTGCGGGTGGTGGTGATCCGGACGACGGGGTGCAGTCCGCGGCCACGCCGTTCGGTGAAGAGTGCGGCGAGGACCTCGCTGGGCACGGTGTCCGGGTCCTCGGTGAGCGGGAAGTGCTCTTCGTGGCGGACGGTGTCGGACTCGGCGCGCTTGATGTGCCAGCCGGCGTCGTGTCCGCCGGTGCGCCGACGGACGGTGACGTGGGCGGCGACCAGGTCGTACCGCTGGGTGTCCCAGTAGGTGGCGTCGAGCTCGAACGGCTCCTGGGTGTCGGTCTGCATGATGCCGCCGGCGCCGACCAGGTCGGGCAGCGCCGCGTCGGCGGACAGGTCGTAGGTGCGCTCGATCTCGAGGTGCGTGTCGCTCACACGGTCTTGTCTACCAGGGTGGGGGCGTGGTCCTCGCCACGGGTGTGTCCGCGGAGGGCTGAGGTCGGCCAGGGCGGTCGGCGAGAGCCCGACCTCGGCGGCGTCGCGCAGGTCGGCGTGCCACTGTTCGCGGCGGACCGTCCGGTGTTCGGCAGGCGAGACGGCGACCGCGGTGTCGACGAGGACACGGCTGAGGGCGCTCACGAGGTCGCCGGCCGGGTGCTCGGACGGGTGGCGGGACGGGAGGCGCTGGCCTCGGCCGCGCGTCGGGCGGCGACCAGGTCGGTCGCGGCCTGCTGCCCGTCGGCGGTGAACTCGTAGAGGCGGCGACGCGGGCCGGGCCGATCGGCGTCGTCGTCCCAGTCCGAGGTGATCCACCCCTGCCGCTCGAGTCGTTCGAGGATCGGGTAGACGGTGCCGGACGGGCGACCGAGCTCCTTGATGAGCCGCAGTCCCCAGGCCGGCCCCTCGGCGGCGAGGAGGGCGGCGAGGACGTCGAGCGTGGGTGCGGTGACGCGGACCAACGGTTCCATGTCATGAACCTACCTATGTAGGACTAGCCGGTCAAGCGCCTCCCGGGATCCGGGGTTACCGTGAGCACATGAGCGAGACGATCACCCGTGACGCGTTCGTGCCCGAGGCCGGCGGCGTCACCATGTTCACGACCACCTGGTGCGGCTACTGCGCCCGGCTGAAGAACCAGATGACCAAGGCGGGCGTGCCCTTCCGCGAGGTCGACATCGAGACCACGCCCGGGACGGCCGAACTCGTCGCCGAGGTCAACGGCGGCAACCAGACCGTGCCGACGCTGGTCTTCCCGGACGGCAGCACGGCGACGAACCCGTCCCTGGCCGAGGTGCAGTCCCGCGTCTGATCCGCGGCAGCCCCGGCGTCAGCCGGACCCGCACGACAGGAACCCGCTCGAACCACGGTCTCCCGTGGTTCGAGCGGGTTCCTGTCGTGCGCAGCCGAACGGCGCCGGCCGGACGCCCGCGCCGAACGGCGCCAGCCCGCCGGCCGGCCGCTACCGCGACAGCGCGTCGAGCAGCAGCGCCGCCATCGCGTCGAGCTGGATGTCGCCGGAGTCGACGACCTCTTCATCCGAGCCGTCGAGCGCGCGCGCGGCCAGCCCGGCCTTCGAGTCGATGAGCTCCGCGATCTTGGTGTCGATCGTCTGCGCGGCGATGATCCGCCATGCGGTGACGGGCTCTTCCTGACCGATGCGGTGCACGCGGTCGATCGCCTGCGTCTGCTCGGCGCTCGTCCACGACAGTTCGGCGAGGACGACGTTGGAGGCGACCTGCAGGTTCAGGCCGACGCCGGCCGCGGTCAGCGAGCAGACGATGACGGCGACGTCCGGGTCGTTCACGAACGAGTCGATCTCGGCCGTGCGCTGCGCCAGGGTCTGGTCGCCACGGATCGTCGCGGTGCGCAGGTGCCGGCGGGCGAAGACCTCTTCCGCCTGGTCCATCACGTCGAGGTGCTTCGCGAAGAACACGACCTTGCCGACGTTCGAGGCGAGCTGCGCCGCGTAGTCCGCCGCGAGCTGCGCCTTGGCACGGCCGATGCGACGCACCATCGAGAACACGTTCTCGCCGGTGGACGAGGCGTCCTGGTCCTCGAGCTCCCAGCGGGCGACCTGGCGGACGAGCTTCTCGTCGATGCCCTCGACCGGCGCCTGGCCGGTGCGGGCGGCGAGCGCCTGGTGGTACCGCTTGACGAGCTTCGCGGTGAGCTCGCGCTCGGCGTCGCGGATGGAGCGGCCCTCGTCGCCGTCGAGCTCGACCGGGATGTCGGCGATCCGACGTGCCGGGATGTCCGCGGCCACGTCGACCTTGCGGCGTCGGACGATGCCGAGGTCGATCACGGCCTTCCGCGCCTCGCTGAAGAAGCCCTGGTCGGCCGGGGTCAGCCCGATCTCCTCGAGCTCGTTCATGAGCTGCGCGCGGGGCTTCTTGTCGTCGATCCAGCCGAGGAACTCCCAGATGGTGCGGAAGTCCTCGACCGAGTTGATGAGCGGCGTACCGGTCAGTGCCATGAGCAGCGGGTTCGCGGTGCGCTCGCGGATCTTCTCGGCGAGCTGCAGCACGAACTTCGACCGCTGCGAGTCCTTGTTCTTGATGAAGTGCGCCTCGTCGACGACCATGCCCTTGAACCCGAAGGACCCGAGCCAGCCGACGTGCCGGTCCAGGATCTCGTAGTTCACGATGATGATGTCGGCGAACCCGTCGAGGTCCTGGCCGTCGCCGTGGATGACCGTGGCGCGGTGGTTCGGGACCCAGCGCTCGGCCTCACGGGCCCAGTTCGTCTTGACGACGTTCGGCACGACGACGAGCAGCGGGAAGGCCTTGGCGGCGTCGGCGGCGATCAGCGACTGCGCGGTCTTGCCGAGGCCCGGCTCGTCGGCGAGCAGGAAGGTGCGGTGCCCCTGCGCCGCCGAGGTGACGAGTTCCGCCTGGTGCTTCATCAGCGAGGCACCGGCCGGGGTCTGCAGCGTCGTCGGCTCGGGCAGCGGCATCGAGGCCGCTCCCCCGCCGGCGCCGTACTCGAACGACTTGAAGAGCGGACCGAAGAGCTCCCAGTTCGCCAGGCGCCGCGGGTGCGCGACGGGCTGGTCGGCGAGCGCGAAGTCCGGCGGCAGGAACGGGTTGGCGAGCTGACGACGCACGACCGACTGCGGCACGACGGACCGCTCGGGGGCCTCGACCGCGGCGGTGGGCTCGGCCGCGATGACCAGGTCCTCCGGCTGCAGTTCGAGACCGGCGTCGATCATCATGTCGCGCTTCACGGTGCGGGTCGCCTCGGAGACCTGCGCCTCTTCGGTGAGGAGCTGGATGACGCTGGTGTCCCGCGCCGCGGTCTTCGCGAGGATCGTCGCGACACCGTCCAGGCGCTTCAGCTGCTCTGCACGCTGCGAGTCGGTGAGCGTGGCGTCCGCCTTGACGCGGGCACGCTCCTCGCGCATGAGCAGGGCGACCGCCTGGAACTTCGTGCGGTTCGTCGCCTTGAGGGGGCCGCGCTGTGCTGCGGCCTCGACCTCACGAACGGCGCGGGCGAGGACGGGGATGAGGCCGTCGTTGTCGAGCGGCCGGGTCCGGCGCGCAGCCGTCCGCGTGCCACCGGCAGCGCGACGGGTACCTGATCGAGCCAAGGCTCCTCCTGTTCCGCCCTCGTCGGGGCGAGCCACCCGGTACGGGCGGAAGTCGTGTGGTGCGGCTGCCGCGTGTCGTGGCCGTCGCACCGGTGTCCACCACGGGCCGCCGTGGCCCGCAGCACGCCGGATCGATCCGACAGGCCGCATCGCGGGCCCAGGTGCGGGCCGGTGGTCGATGTGACGGTCTGCGCGGGAGTCCGGCGGCGTCTCACGCACGCCCCCATCCCGGAGGAGGTCCCCCGGAGAACGTCCTGGAGGTCTGACCTGCCAGGCGACGCGGCTGCGGCCCGCACCGGCCAGCGACCAGTCGTCGCGGCAGGGATCGCCGCGACATGCGAGCACGCCGTGCGTGCGCGGTCAGTTTACTCCCCAGCCACCGACGGAGGCGACTCTCCACACCCCGCGCGTGGCGGGCCTCCCGGCCGGTTCACGACGCGACCGGGACGACGGCGGCGCGGACCGGGTCAGACGTGCGGTACGGACCGGGTCAGACGTGCGGTACGGACCAGGCCAGACGCGCGGTACGGACCGCGTCAGACGTGCGGTGCGGACCGCGGCCGGCCGGCAGCGGACGGGAGGCTCGGGGCCGGTTCCGCCAGGGCGGCTCGCGTTGCCGCGAGCAGCTGTTCCGCCGTCGCGATCCCGTTCGCCGACCCGGTGGTCGCCTGCCCACCCGCGTGCGCGAGGAGCTGCGCGCCGATCGCCGGACCGAGACGCTCGGCCTCCTGCGGGTTCCGGGCTGCCCAGTCGCGCGCGACCGCGTCCGCGAGGCGCTCGGCGGCGGCCCCGCGGTCGACGTCGCCACGGGAGCGGTGCCACAGCCCGGTCACGACGAGGTGCGCGACGACCGCACCGACGTCGCGGACCGGGTAGCCCCACCCGGCGGTGTCGATGTCGAGCAGACCCGAGATGCGCCACGGCTCGTCTTCGTCGACGAACACCTGCTCGAGGTGCAGGTCGCCGTGCACCACCTGCTTCTGTGCCGCGTTCCAGCCGATCGACCGACGTCCGATCGCGTCGTACAGGCGGTCGATCTCCTCGGCGTCGCCGGGCAGCGCGGTCGTCAGGGTCCGGCGGTGCCAGTCCGCGTGGTCCATCGCGTCGGCCCGAGCCTGCTGCGTCATCGGCACCGCGGCGATGCGACCGGTGAGTGCCGCCAGCGACGCCACGAAGCGCGGGTCGTCGGCGATCTCGGTGATCCGGCTGCCGGCCGGCACACCCCGGACGAGTTCGAGGACGAGCAGCCCGTCCCCACGACTCGACAGCACGCGGGGCACCGGCAGACCGGCCGCGGCGAACTGCTCGTGCGTCCGGACGATCGGGGCGACCCGGTGCGGGCGGACGATCTTGATGAAGAGGGTGCGCTCCGGCGCGTCGACACGGACCACGGCCCGCTTGCCGGGTCGGTACGCGGCCACCGTCAGGGTCGGGTCCGTCACCGGCATGCCGAGGGTGGTCAGCAGCTCCGCGACGGCGTCCCGGTACGTCACCTGCGGCAGGACCGGGAGGCCCGGGTCGTTCGGGTAGGCCCACACCGACACCGGCTCCCCCGACGCGGGATCGGTGACGATGGCGCTGTTCTGGTCGTGGGTGCCGCCCGTGTCGACGTACGTCAGGACCGTGGCGCGCTGGCCGTTCCGGTCGACGGTGTCCACCTCGTAGCCGTAGAGGTAGCCGTTGCCCGACGGTTCGACCGAGTGCGCGCGGGCAGCGACGACGCTCGTCCCCGACCCGGCGAAGGCCTCGGGGATGACGCGCTCATGGTTCGGCCACACGGCGACAGTCAACCGTGTGTGCGCGGATTCGTGGCGTAGTCGGTCGGCTCGGCGTGCGGGTCCTGGCTAGCGTGGAGGGGTGAACCCGGTCAGGCGCCTCCGCAGCTCCAGCCGCACCCCCTTCCTGCAGGTCGTGAAGACCGCGGTGGCGGTGGTCGCGGCGGTGCTGCTGTGCGAGCTGCTGATCCGGGGACCGTTCCCGACGTTCGCCGCGATCGCCGCCCTGCTCGTCGTGCAGCCGAGCATCAACCAGTCGTTCGTGAAGGGCCTGGAGCGCAGTGCCGGGGTCCTGCTCGGCGTGGTCCTGGCGACCGGGGTGCACCTGCTGCTCGGTGACGCGGTGTGGATCGTGCTGCTCGTCGTCGTCCTGGCGATCCTGCTCGCCTGGGCCCTGCGCCTCACGCCGACGTCGGCCACCCAGGTCGGCATCAGCGGGATGCTCGTGCTCACCGCCGGGGTCGTCACGCCGAACTACTCGGCCGACCGCATCCTCGAGACCGTGATCGGAGCGGTCGTCGCCCTCGTCGTGAACGCCGTCATCGTGCCGCCGGTGCTGCTCGAACCCGCACACCTGGCCGTCGCCCGCCTGGCCCGCGACACCGCGGCGGCGTTCGAGCGCATCGCCGTCGGACTCACCGAGGGGTGGGACCACGAGCAGTGGCACGCGGCGCTGCTGCAGGCCCGGGCGCTCCGGCAGCAGCACGCCCGGACGGAGGTAGCACTCACCTCCGCCCGGGACTCGCTCGCCATGAACCCCCGCGGCGGACGGCACCGGACGATCCTCGAGCGGGACGTCGCCGTCGCCGAACACCTGCGCGTCCTCGTCACCCGCGTCACCGGCATGACCCGCGCCGTCCGGGACAACACGGCGCCGGACCTCCGGGACGACCCGATGGTCGGCCGGATCGCCACCGAGGTCGCCCGGATAGGCTCGGACGTCCGCCGCCTCGGGGCCCAGGTCGAGTCCACACGGTTGACGCCGGGTGAGCTCGCCGAGGGTCCGGAGGAGACCGCGGTCGAGCACGCGCTGACGGCGCCGCTCGCGGTCGTCCGGCCGAACTCGCGGCACTGGGTGCTCATCGGGGCGCTGCTCGAGGACGTCCGACGCGTGCGCGAGGAACTGCTCGGCGAGGACGACTGAGCGGTCCGAGCCGCGGAACGGGCCAGCAGACCGGTTCGACGGTTCAGCGGACCGGTTCGTCCATGCCGCACGCTGCCTGGCGTGCCGTCTCGAGGACGTCCGCCCACACCCCGGCGGCCGGCCAGGACGGGTCGGAGCCGGCCACGTCGAGGTCGGCGAACCGGCGGATCTCGGCGACCACCGCCTCCCGGCCGGCGGCACGCGCAGCGCGCCCCGCTGCGTCCGGCACGGCGGTGTGCAGGTCGGCGACGACGCGGTCGCGATGTGGTCCGTCGAGCGAGCCGAGGCCGACGACGCCCTTCCAGGCGGAGTCGAGTTCGGCGCGCAAGCGGACGATCTCCGGATGGTCCGGGTCGTGCATGGTGCCCCCAAGTACAGGACGGTCTGTCGGGTACAGCGTCCGGGCCGGAGCATAGCAACGCGATGCGATCGGCCAGTACCGACGGGTCTCGACCTGTCCACAGGGCGCAGCCGGAGCCCGGATCTGCTGTGACGGTGTTCAGGCCTCGCGGGTACCGATCCGCCCGCCGGAGCCGGTTCGGTGCCACGATGGGTCGCAGGAGGTCCAGATGCGCTTGTTGGTGGTCGAGGACGATGACGAGATGCGCGCGCTCATGGAGCGCGGGCTCGCGGCAGAGGGGTACCGCGTCACCGCGGTCGAGAACGGCGTCGAGGCGCTGATCGCCCTCGGTGAGCAGGCGTACGACATCGCCGTGGTCGACGTGATGATGCCCGGCATGTCCGGGTTCGAACTCGCACGACGTGTCCGCGAGCGAGAGGACCCGGTCCGGATCCTGCTCGTCACCGCACGCGACGCCGTCGACGACCGGGTCTTCGGGCTCGACGCCGGCGCCGACGACTACCTCACCAAGCCGTTCGCCTTCGCCGAACTGACCGCCCGGCTCCGCGCCCTCGGTCGTCGCGAGCCGGTCGGTGCCCCCCGCACCATCGAGGTCGGCGACGTCTCCATCGACTCCGAAGCCCGCCGCGTGTCCATCAAGGGCCAGCGGGTCGCGATGAGCCCGACCGAGTTCGCGCTGCTCCGGCTGCTCGCCCGCTCGGTCGGCACCGTCGTGGACCGGCCGAAGATCCTCGAAGAGGTCTGGGACGGCTCGCAGCACGTCGACCCGAACGTTGTCGAGCAGTACATCTCGTACCTGCGCAAGAAGCTCGTCGCGCAGGAGGCCACCGTCGCCATCAGCACGGTCCGGGGTCGCGGCTACCGGCTCGACCTGATCGGCGCGTGACGACCGCGTGACGCGGTCGGACGCGGCAGCACCCGCGCGGCCGCCCCGGTGGACCGTGGGCGCGCTGTCGCTGCGCCTCCGCATCACCATCGGGTCGACGGTCATCGCCGCCGTCGTCATCGCGCTGCTCGTGCTCGTGATGCGGCTGCAGGTCGTCAGCGTCGTCGCGCGCGCCACCGAGACACTGCTCGACGCCGACACCGACCCGTACGTCGCAACGCTCGAGGTCGACAGCGACCCGAACCTCTCGCCGCCCGGCAACGCCCAGTTCGTCGCCGTGGTCTCGCCGACGGGTGACATCACCCTGTCGTCGATGCCCGGCCGTCTCGAACAGGCACTCGGCAGCCTGCGCACCACCCCCGCCGGCACCTCGGTCATCGACGTCGGCGATTCCGAGTACCGCGTCGTCATCGAACACCCCGTCAACCAGGCCGGCCGCTGGACCGTGGTCGCCGCCCGCAACTCCCAGGCCGAGGCCATCGTCGTCGACGACCTCACGACGACGCTGTCCGTCACCGGACTGGCGATCCTGGTGGCCTTCGGTGTCGCGTCCTGGGTGCTCGCGACCACCGCGCTGCGCCCCGTCACCCGGATGCGTCGCGAGGCCGAACGGCTCTCCGTCGCCCCGGAACGCGCCGAGCTGCCGGTCGGCCCCGCCCAGGACGAACTGGCGTCCCTCGCCACGACCCTGAACGCCTTCCTCGCCCGCACCCGCCAGGCCACCGAGCGGGAACGACAGATGGTGTCCGACGCCAGCCACGAGCTGCGCACCCCGCTCGCGATCCTCACCACCCAGCTCGACCTGGCCTCGCTCGACGGGGACGACGCCCAGGCCCTCGCCGCCCACATCGAGCGGGCGAAGAACAGCGTCGCCCGGCTCTCGAGGCTCGCCAACGACCTGCTCACCCTGTCCCGCATCGAGGAATCGGAACGCCGCTCGGCCGACGGCGCCACGGAGACGGCCACCGCGTGGTCGGACCTCGGCGACGAGGTGATGGCCGCCGTCGACCGCGTCCGGCTCATCGCGAGCGCCAAGGACGTCACCGTCGACTTCGAGCTCGACCCACCCGTCGCGGTCGGCGGTTCCGGGCCGGGCATCGGCGGCGGCACGGTGGAACCGCGGTACCGGCTCGACACCGGCGGGATGGCACAGCTCGTCACGAACACAGCCGGCAACGCCGTCGCCGCGCTCCCCCGCGGCGGCAGCGTCGTCGTCACCTGGCGGACCACCCCCGGCGAGGGCGTCCTGCAGATCACCGACGACGGCCCCGGTGTCCCCGAGTCGTTCGTCCCCGTCGCGTTCGACCGCTTCACCCGGCCGGACGAGGCCCGCACGTCCCGTCGCGACCCGGACGCAGCCCCCGGCATCCCGATGCCGGGGGGCTCCGGTCTGGGACTCGCGATCGTCCGGGCCGTCGCCGAACGGGCGGGAGGCTCGGCCACCCTCCGCAACGTCCCCGCCGGCGGCCTCGAGGTCACCATCCGTGTCCCGGAGGTGCGGACCGCACCGAGCCCGGCACGCTGACACGCGTCGGCGAACCGGGACGCTGGGCGGCTGGTCACTGGAAGGCTGGTCATTGGAAGTCCCTGGACCGGGTCCGGACCGCGAGGGGCAGGTGCTCGATCCGGTCCGCCACCAGGTTCACCACGCCGTCCGGTGAGCGTTCGAGGATCCCCCGCACGACGACCGCCGTCGACTCACGCGCCACTCGCCGGTACTTCCCCCAGACGCCGACGCTGCAGATGACGTTCACCAGTCCGGACTCGTCCTCGACGTTGAGGAAGGTGATCCCCGACGCCGTCGCTGGACGCTGCCGGTGTGTGACGATGCCGCCGACCTCGACCCGTCGGCCGGTCTCCGCCGTCCGGGTGTCCTCGACGCTGAGCACCCCGCGGTCCGACAGCCCCGGCCGGAGGTGTCCCATCGGGTGGTCGTCGGTCGACATGCCGGTCGACCACATGTCCGCGATGAGGACGTCCCCACTCGTCATCTGCCCGAACAACGGCGGCTGCACGACGACCTGGGTGTCCGGCAGCTGGTCGGCCCGCTCCGCCGCAGCCTGCGCCGCGGACCACATGCCGGCACGACGGTCGATGCCCAGGGACTCGAACGCGTCGGCGGCGGCGAGGGCCTCGAGCTGCGCCGTCGTCAGACCGACCCGACGTGCCAGGTCGGACATGTCGGTGAAGGGGCCGTTCGCCCGCCGTTCGGCCACGATGCGCTCGGCACTGCGTCGGCCGAGCGAGGCGACCTCGGCCAGCCCGAGCCGCACGGCGAACGCGCCGTCCCGACGGTGGGCGGCGGTGTCGTCCGCGGCGTCCCGGTCGAAGGGCAGCACCGGCGGCTGCTCCGACGCCAGGCACGCGTCCCCCAGCCCGCCAGCAGCATGACCGGCAGGGCCGCCGGGCCGGTCCTGGTCCTCGACGGGTTCGAGGCTGGCGTCGACCTCGGACCGCAGGATGTCCGGCCGCAGCACACTGACGCCGTGCCGCCGGGCATCGGCGACGAGGGTCTGGGGTGAGTAGAAGCCCATCGGCTGCGCCCGGAGCAGTGCCGCCAGGAAGGCTCCCGGGTAGTGCAGGCGCATCCACGCACTGGCGTAGACGATGAGCGCGAAGCTGATCGAGTGGCTCTCCGCGAAGCCGAAGTTCGCGAACGCCTGGATCTTGGCGTAGATGGTGTCGGCGTCCTCGCCGTGGATGCCGTTCTCCGCCATCCCCCGGTAGAGCTTGTCCCGCAGCCGGTCGATCTTCTCGAGGCCGCGCTTGGACCCCATCGCCCGGCGGAGCAGGTCGGCGTCGTCCCCGGAGCAGTTGCCGACCGCGATCGCCATCTGCATGAGCTGCTCCTGGAACAGCGGCACCCCGAGCGTCCGCTCCAGCACCGGTTCGAGTGCCGGGTGCAGGTACGTCACCGGTTCCTCGCCGGTCCGACGCCGGATGTACGGGTGGACCGCGCCGCCCTGGATCGGCCCGGGACGGACCAGGGCCACCTCGATGACCAGGTCGTAGAAGCGTCGGGGCAGCAGCCGTGGCAGCGTGCCCATCTGGGCGCGGGACTCCACCTGGAACACCCCGATGGTGTCCGCACGGCAGAGCTGGTCGTAGACGCCCTGCTCTTCCTTCGGGATGGAGTGCATGTCCCACCGCTCCCCGCAGTGGTCCGCCGCCAGGTCGAACGAGTACTGCAGTGCGGCGAGCATGCCGAGTCCGAGCATGTCGAACTTCACGAGCCCCATGTAGGCGCAGTCGTCCTTGTCCCACTGCAGCACGGTCCGGCCGTCCATCCGGGCGTGCTCGATCGGCACGACCTCGCCCACGGGCCGGTCGGTCAGGACCATGCCGCCCGAGTGGATGCCGAGGTGCCGCGGGAACCCGAGCACCTGTTGGGCCAGGTCGACCACGGGCTGCGGGATGTCGTGGTCCTGGCTCTCGGTGACCGAGCCCCACCGCTCGACCTGCTTCGACCAGGCGTCCTGCTGCCCGGGGCTGTGGCCGAGTGCCTTCGCCATGTCCCGCACGGCACCCTTCGGCCGGTAGGTGATGACGTTGGCCACCTGTGCGGCGTTGAACCGGCCGTACTTGTCGTAGACGTACTGGATCACCTCTTCACGCCGGTCGGAGTCGAAGTCCACGTCGATGTCGGGTTCCTCGTCGCGCATCGACGACAGGAACCGTTCGAACGGCAGGCCGTACCGGATCGAGTCGACGGCGGTGATCTCGAGCAGGAAGCAGACCGCCGAGTTCGCCGCCGACCCGCGCCCCTGGCAGAGGATCCCCCGGCTGCGGGCGAACTGCACCATGTCGCGGACGATGAGGAAGTACCCGGGGAAGCCCTTGTCCTCGATGACGGACAGTTCGCGTTCGATGCGCTCCCGTTTGTGCGCGTCGACCCCGTCGGCGTCACCCGGGTAGAACCGGCGGGCCCCACGCCAGGTGAGGTCGCGCAGCCAGCTCATCGGGGTGTGCCCGTCCGGCACGTCGAGGTCGGGCAGACCGGGCTTCGCCGTCCGCAGTGCGAACCCGAGCTCGTCGGCGAGTTCCACGCTCCGCTCGACCGCACCCGGCCACCGCGCGAACCGCCGCGCCATCTCGGCACCGGAGCGCAGGTGCGCGGTGTCGGCGGCGGGCAACCACCCGTCGATCTCGTCGAGACTGCGGCGAGCCCGGACCGCGGCGAGGGCGGTCGCGACCGGGAACCGGTCCGGGGTGGCGTAGTGGACGTTGCCGGTCGCCACGACGGGCAGCGCGTGCCGGTCGGCCAGGAGGGCGAGGACGTCGTTCCGGGCGCTGTCGAGCGGGTCGCCGTGGTCCGACAGCTCGACCACCACGTTGCCGGTGCCGAACCGGTCCAGCAGCGCGCGGAGGGCCTGCTCGGCCGCGCTCTCACCGCCGCGCTCGAGGGCCTGGCGGACGCTGCCCTTCCGACAGCCGGTGAGCACCCGCCACCGCCCGCCCGAGCGTTCCGCCAGGTCGTCGAGGTCGTACCGCGGCCGACCCTTCTCGGAGCCCGCGGCGAGGTGCGCCGCGGTCACCGCGCCGGCCATCCGGTGGTACCCGTCCTGCCCGTCGGCCAGCAGCAGCAGGTGCGAGCCCTCGGGGTCGGGGACGCCGTTCTGCGGCTCGGTGAGCCCGAGCGACAGTTCGGCGCCGTAGACGGTGGTGATGCTCGGGTACGTCTCGGCGACCTCGGCCATCCGGGCGGCCCCGTAGAAGCCGTCGTGGTCGGTGATCGCCAGTCCGTGCAGGCCCAGGCGTGCTGCCTCTTCCAGCAGGTGCTCCGGCGGGCTCGCGCCGTCCAGGAAGCTGAAGGTCGAGTGCGCGTGGAGTTCGGCGTACGGGACGGCCGGCGGTGCGTCCGGGGTCGCGAGGTCCGTCGGCCGGTACGGTGCGCGCTTCCGGGACCAGGCCGGGCTGTCACCGCCGTCGCCCTCGGGGGTCGTGCCGGGGCTGCGCTTGTCCGAGAGGGCGCGCTCGAACTGCGACCACGGGATCGGCGGGTTGTTGTACCCCATCAGGAACCGTCCTTCACGTCGCGATCGCCTCTGCCCACCAGCGGTGGTCGGCGAGGACCAGGTACCACGCCCGCCCGTCGTCGTCCACGAGCTGCAGCCGGTGCAGTCGTCGCCCGCCGGACTCCCACCAGCGCACGACGAGCGGCCAGGGACCGGCCCAGGCCGTGACGGCGGAGAACCGCCCCCCGCGGTCACCGTCGGAGCGGAACCGTTCGGGTTCGCCGGTCAGGGTGCCGCGGTCGTCGACGTCCACGGAGCCGCCGTCCGCCGCCACGACGTCCACCGGGCGGGGTCGTTCGAGGACCGTCGCCGGTGGCGGACCCGGCAGCTTGCCGGGCCACGGGCGGTCCCGCACCACGGCCAGCGCGCGCTCGCCACCGGCGGGGGCGTCGCCCCACGGCACGAGCACGATGCGTTCGGCCAGGGTGCGGCCACCGCCGATGCGGGGTGTGACGACCCCGTCGTGTCCGACCATGCCCTGCACGCGGGCCAGCCCGTGGTGGACCCGTTCGTCCGGCCCGGAGCCCCAGAGCCCGCGCTCGTGGTTCGCCAGGTCGTCCACCGCGACCGGTTCGAGCACGACCGTGGTCACCGGCGCCTCGAGCCCGGTGGGGTCGACCCCGCCCGCGAGCTGCCAGCGCACCCGGTCCACCACGTCGGCGGCGTCGAACCACCGCGGGTGCGCCCAGACCCGTTCGAGCAGGACGTCCCGCTCGTCGACGATGCCCACGCGGATGGTCGTCGCCACGAGCCCCGCCGCCCGGAGCTTCGCCGCGAACTCGTCGGCGGAACGGCGGAAGGCGAACGCGATCTGGTCGGCCCGGTCGAGGGGCGGCTCGAAGGACGCCTGGACCTCGAGGTCGGGCGGGACGTCCCGCGCGGAGACCTCGCGCGGATCACGGCCGCCGGCGAGCCGGTGCAGGAACGCCCCGGGCACGCCGAAGCGGTCGCGCACCTGTTCGTCGGTGAGGGCGGCGAAGTCGCCGAGCGTCGTCAGGCCGAGGCGCCCGAGCACCATCGCCAGGTCGGGGTCGCCGAGCACACCGAGCGGCAGCGGGGCGAGGAACGAACCCGATCCGCCGACCGGCACCATCCGGACGCGCTCCCCCGGGCGGGTCGGCCGTGCCCGGGCTGCCTGCTCCGCCGCGAACGGGGTGTCCGCCACACCGGCTCGCACACCGGGGGCCCCGTGGTCGGCGGCGATGCCGGCCAGGATGGTCGCCGCTGCCCGCTCACCACCGTGGTAGCGCGCCGGTCCGCGGGCACGGAGCGCGATCGTCCCGGGGCGCAGGACCTCGACCCCGGGTGCTGCGGCCTCGATCGCGCGGATGACCGGTTCGAAGGCCCGGTGGTCGAGGGCATCGTCGTAGGGCTGCGTGACGAGGTCGGTGCAGCGCGCCTGCGCTTCGCGGACCCGCAGACCACGCACCACCCCGACCTGGCGTGCCGAGGCGGAGCTCGCGAAGACCAGGCCCTTCGCGATCAGGGCGAACGGCTGCTCCGGCGGTGCACCGGCGGCCCGGGCAGCCGCGATGACTGGCCAGTCCGGGCACCAGAGCACGATCGTCCGGGTCGGCGGGGGTTCGGGGAGACCGGCACCGCGGCTGAGCGCATCGGCCCGGACGGCCCCCGAGCCGGGCAGCCCCACCCCGGGCAGCCCGGCTCGGGACCCTCCGGCACCCGGCAGCACGGCACCGCCACGCGGTCCGGCGGCCAACGCCCGGCGTCCGCGGGGGCTCACGAGGCCACCGCCACGGGACGCAGGACCCGTGCACCGGCCGAGGCCGCCACCGGGACCGCCGCGCGGACCGAACCGTCCGCCGCGGGCAGCAGCAGCTCCGTGCTCGTCGGCCGGACGGCTCCGGCACGACCGGATGCCGTGACGGTCACCCGCCGTTCGGTGAGGTAGCCGTGCCCCTGGCCGATGCCGCTCCAGTGCGACTCGGTGACGCGCAGCGTGACGTCCGCACCGGGCCAGGACCCGAGCGCGACGAGGGCGGCCCCGCGCTGTCGCAGTCGAGCGGAGAGCCGGGCGACGTCACCGGGCACCACCCGGCCGAGCGGCCGGGTGAGGACGATCTGGGCGACGTCGGCGAGGGCCGCGGTGACCGCCAGCCACTGGTCGCCCGGGTCCGGCACCAGGACGAGTCGGTCCAGGTCGATGCCGGCCGCCGCTGCGGCTTCGACACCGAAGGACGGCACCCCGACCACGGCGCACCAGGCCCCGGCCGCGGAGGCCGCCTGCAGCATGGTCTGGGCGAGCAGCACCGACTCCGGCACGGAGTACGTGCCCCCGGCACGGATGGCGCCGCCCGGCAGCAGCGGCGCGAGGGCGTCCGCCGTGGGCAGTCCCTCGGTGTCCACACGGGTCGCTTCCATGTCGGCGACCCGGGACCGCAGCGAGGTGATCCGGTCGAGCGCCGCCCGAGCTGCACTGACGTGGTCGGAAGCACGCACACCCGCAGCACCAGCACCAGCACCGTCTCGAGCAGCACCGTTCCGCCCGATGTGCTCCAGGTCCCCGCGTCCGCGGTCGCCTCGCTCATCGGGCGACCGGAGTGCCGCCGCCGTCTGCATGCCCTCATATTCGAACATGTGTTCGATCATGTCAACCAGCACCGACATCCGGTGGACAACCGGTCGAACACCCGTTCGACTGGTCAGGAGGGTCGGACTACCAGTGCGCCGCGGCCCCGACCCCGCCGAGCACCGACCGGGTCTTCGCCTCGACCTCGTCCGCTTCGTCCGCCGCGGTGGAGGACCACGTCACCGCACCACCGGCGCCGAGCGACCGACTCCGCACGCTGCCGTCGGGCCGGAGGACCGTCACCAGTGTCCGGATCGCCACCGACAGATCGACCGCCCCACTCGCCGAGAAGTACCCGACCACCCCCGAGTAGACCCCGCGTGGCGCGCCCTCCAGGCGGTCCGCGATCGCCGTCGCGCTGCGCTTCGGTGCGCCGGTCATCGACCCCGGCGGGAACGCGGCCCGCACCACCAGGGCGCGTCGGGCCCCCGCCGGCAGCACCCCGGCGACCGTCGACACCAGCTGGTGCACGCTGGCGTACGACTCGACCTCGCAGAGCCGCTCCACGTGCACCGTGCCCGGGCGCGCCGTCCGCAGCAGGTCGTTGCGCAGCAGGTCGACGATCATCACGTTCTCGGCGCGGTCCTTCGCGCTGCCGGCGAGCTCCGCGCGTGTCGCCGCGTCCGTCGCCGGGTCCGGGTGGCGGGGACGGGTGCCCTTGATCGGTTCGGCGAGCACGCCGCCGTCCGCGTCGATCCGCAGGAACCGTTCCGGTGAGCGGCTGGCGATCCGCAGGTCACCCCAGCGCAGGTACGCGCCGAACGGCACCGGGTCCCCGGCGCGCACGCGTCGGTACTCGGCCAGGTACCGGTCGTCGCCGTGGCTCGGCGGCGCAGACGGCCCGAGCGACCCAGACGACTCAGACGACCCCGACAGCAGAGCCGGCTCCGTGTCGGGCACCGCGAAGGCGGTCGTGAGGCACACCTGGAACGCGTTGCCCTCGCGGATCTCGTGTCGGCACGCGTCCACGGCGAGTTCGTAAGCGGCGCGGCGGACGCGCCCACGGGCCTCCCGGACGCGGCCGTCGGCCACCGGGACGACGCTGGCCGCTGGGACACGCCCGACCACGACCACGTCGTCGGTCGCGCCGCCGGCCGGGAGGCCCGGGGGCGCCGCCGGCACGTCGTCCCGCGTCGTCGACGCGCGCACCTCCGCGAGCCACGCGCGGTTCGCTCGCGAAGCCGTCGGCGCGTCGTCGTCCACCATCGCGACCGCCCAGGCGGGACCGTCCGCGTGGACGAGGACCGCCCGGTCGACGAACCGGAGGTCGGCGTCGGCGTGTCCGTCCGCGGTCCGGTCGGGTCCGTCGACCTCGCGGCCGAGTTCGTAACCGAGGAACCCCACCCAGCCGAGGGCGAACGCGCACCCCGGCACGGGCTCGTCGAGCGTCGGCATGGCGTGCAGCAGCTCGTCGAGGACGGCGAAGGCCGGGCGGTCCTCGGTCCGGCTCGGTCCGAACCACCGGACGGCCGGCTCGGACACCGTGACGTGGGCGATCCGGTCCTGGTGCCGGAGTCGCGCGGCGAAGGGGCCGTCCGACACCGCCAGGACCGACCAGGCCGCACGGCGTGACGCTGCCGGGGGTGCGCCGGCCGGCAGCGCCGAGTCGAGCCAGACGAGGTCCCCGGCGCTGCCCGCGGCCAGCTCCCCGAGGTCGGGGACGTCGGCGAGGCGCTGGACGACGATCCGCGGCGAGCCCACGGGACGGTCCGGCGTGGCGCTCAGACTGCCGAGATCGTCCATGTGGCGGCGTGTGCGGCGCCGGGCTCGAGCACGACGAGGCCGGCGTCGACGTCACCGGCGAAGGCGTCGGCGTTGAAGGCGTTCGGGGCACACGTCATCGGCTCGACGGCCAGTCCGGAGCGGTGGTACTCGGGGACGACGTGGTCGGCGGTGTGCACCTGGGCCCACCCGCAGTCGGTGCCGAAGGCCACCCGGACGCCGCGTCCGTCGGCCGCGGTCACGGTGATGGCGGCGGTGCCGTCGGCGTCGCGGTCGAAGCCGGTGAAGGCGTGGTCGATGAACCGGCTGCCGATGGCCGTCGGCTGGCGGAGGTCGAACTCGTCGTGCACGGGCACCAGCTCGGTCGGGATGAGCCGGTCCTCGGTGACCTCGAGCACCTCGGCTGCGGGGAGCGTCAGCGTCCAGTCGTCGACCGTGCCGGCGCCGGCGACCAGGTAGGGGTGCGGGCCGGTCCCCCACGGAGCACGGTCGTCCCCGGTGTTGGTGCCGGTGATGGTGGTGTGCAGGCCGTCGGCGTCCAGGCGGTACTCGACCCGGACCTCGACACGAGCGGGGTAACCCTCCTGCGGCTGCACGGTGGTCGCGAGGACGACCCGGTCGGCGTCATGTTCGAGCACGGCGAAGTCGGTCCAGGCCACGAGCCCGTGCAGGGCGTGCGACCGCTTCGGCTCGGTCAGCGCCAGCTCCTGCTCGACCCCGTCGAAGGTGTACCGGCCGTCGACGACGCGGTTCGGCCACGGTGCGAGGACGGCTCCGCGGAAGACCGGGCGGACCTCGTCGGCGTCGAACGTGGTGACGAGGTCTCGGCCGTCGTGCCGCAGTGCCCGCAGGGTGGCTCCGACGCTCGCGATGTCGGCGGTGTACCCGCCGGCGGCGATGGACGTCTGGGTTCCGGACCGGGGTGCAGCGCTGCTCATGCGCTCAGCGTATCGGCACCGCGGGGTCGCACCCCGAGCCGAGCACCGGCCGTGGAGCGACGGAAGCCCCGGCACTCGATGAGTGCCGGGGCTTCCTGGTCCTGGTGGATCTGAGGGGACTCGAACCCCTGACCCCCTGCATGCCATGCAGGTGCGCTACCAGCTGCGCCACAGACCCAGAACGGCTGACCAGAAGGCCAGTTCGTGTTCCTCCGGTTCCCCGGAGGCACCAGTACAGCGTACACCACGCGAACACCGGGTGACGAAATCGTCACCGCCACCCGGGCGCGTCGCGCTGGTGGCCGGTGTCAGGCCGACTGTTCGGCAGCCTGCGCCTGGTCGGCCGGCAGCTCGAGCGGGATGACCGGGCAGTCCGACCAGAGACGCTCGAGGGAGTAGTACTGACGCTCTTCCTCGTGGAAGACGTGCACGACGATGTCCCCGAAGTCGATGAGCGCCCAGCGGCCCTCGCTCCGGCCTTCACGACGCAGCGGCTTGGCGCCCGCCTGGAGCAGACGGTCTTCGATCTCGTCGGCGATGGCGAGCACGTTGCGCTCGTTCCGGCCGGTGGCGAGCAGGAAGACGTCGGTGAGCTGGAGCGGTCGGGTGACGTCGAGGGCGACGAGGTCCTCGGCCTGCTTGGAGTCCGCCGCTTGAGCGGCGATCTGCGTCAGTTCGAGTGCGCGAGCGGAGGCGGTCACGGATTCCTTCCGGTGGTCATCCCGACGCGGTCGCCTGGATGTTCATGATGGGTCACGATCATAGGCCAGACCGTGGCTGGTGTGGGGGCCAGACGGTCCGAGCTGGTCGTGGGTGTTCCGGGCTCGCTCAGGAGCCGAAGAAGTTCGTCGCGACGAGGGCGACGACGATGACACCGGCCGCGACCACGCCGACGGCACTCGCGGCGACGGCCAGCACGACCGGCGTCTTCGAGTCCTTCGGCTTGGCGGCTGCGAGCACGACCTGGCGCGTCGACGTGTGGCTCGACACGGCACGGCTCGCGCGGACCGGGCTGGCGTCCGTGTCGGGCTGCTCGTCGTGCTGCTCGAGGAGGCGGTCGACCTCGGCACCGTCGATCGGCCGGTGCGACCCGGTCGAGGACAGCGAGGAGGGCAGGTCGATCGACCCGGTGAGGATGACCTCGCCGGTGGCGTTCAACGCACCAGTGGGGTCGGCCAGCGCCGAGTTCGGCAGGATCAGCGCGTTCGTGTGCGACTCGGCGACGCGGCGGGTGCCGGTTTCCTCGTCGTGCACCTCGGCGTCGTTGGAGTCGTGCGCGAAGGTCGACCAGTGGCCGGCCGGCGGCTGGAAGGCCGTCGTCACGGGCTTCGGCTCGCGCGGGGCGTCGGCGGACGTCGGGCGTGGGGTCGACCCGGGCTGCGCAGCGGACGACGGTCGGGAGACGGGGGCGTCCGCCGGCACGACGACCGGCACCTCGTTCGTGTCGTCGTCGTCGAGGTCGAGCGGGAACACACCGGGGGCCGCTGCGGGCAGGTCGGTGGCGGGCGCGGCGACGTCGTCGGTCGCCGCCATGATCGCGTCGGGGTCGGCGTCGTGCGGCGCCCAGGTCGTCCGGTGCTGACGGGGCTCTTCGCCGTGCGCAGCGGCTTCCTCGAGGGGCTCGATGGCGTCCGGGGAGCCGTCGGCCTCGGTGGCCTGCTCGACGGCGGCGGGCTCGAGGTGCGAGATCTCGGGGTTCGGGTCCTGCCAGTTCGAGGACTCGTCGTCCTCGGCTGCCGGGGCGGCGTCGTCGTCGGACTCGACGTCCGCCGGCGCAGCATCCGAGGCAGTCGCAGCGACGGAGGGCTCGGCGTCGACCGGGTTCTCGTCGGCGTCGGCGTCCTCGTCGGATCCGACGAGCGAGCCGGAGTCGACGCGCGAGTCGGAGTCGACGCGCGAGTCGGCATCGGTGTCGGCGCCAGCCCGGTCCTCGTCGGCACGGCCCTCGTGGACCAGGTCGTCCGTCGGCCCGTCGACCGTCAGCGGCACGAGGGACGACTGCGCGCCGATGCCGGCGGCTGCCGCTTCGACCGGGGTCGACAGCGGCGGCACCCGCGCGTCGGGAGCGGGCCCGGCGGACGGGTCCGTCAGCGTGCCGAGGACGTCCTGCACGGTGCGGTCGGACGACTGCGGGGTCGGGTTCTGCAGCGGGACCGGACGGCCACCCTGCTGCTGTGCTTCACGCAGCAGCCGGAGCTGCCGACGGGACATCCCGCCCGTGCCGGGGACGATCTCGGTCGCGGAGGCCGGGGGAACGTCGGAGACGCCGGTCGCGGCGCCCGCGGATCGCGGTGCCGCCTGAGCGGCCGAGGCCGCACCGGGGGCGACGTGGGAGCCGGGGCGACGACGGGCCTCCGGCGTGGTGGAAGCGGCGGCGACGGTCGGCGGCGGCGTCGCGGGCTGGGCACCGCCAGAGGCGGCGCGCTCGCGCTCACGCATCTGACGCCGCGACAGCGGCGGCTGCGCGTCGGACGGACTCATGCAACGCTCCGATACAGATGGTGCTTCGAGATGTACTGGACGACACCGTCGGGCACGAGGTACCAGACGGGGGACCCGCTCCGTACCCGGTCACGGCAGTCGGTCGAGGAGATCGCCAGCGCGGGGACCTCGAGCACACTAACGTCCCGTTCTGGGAGTCCGGTGATGCTCAGCTGGTGGCCGGGCCGGGTCACGGCGACGAAGTGTGCGAGGTCCCAGAGGCCGTCGTGGTCCTTCCAGTCGACGATCTGCTGGACGGCGTCGGCTCCGGAGATGAAGACGAGCTGGGCGTCGGGCCGCTGCTCGTGGAGGTCCTGCAGGGTGTCCACCGTGTAGGTCGGTCCGGGCCGGTCGATGTCGACGCGGCTGACCGTGAACATCGGGTTCGCCGCGGTCGCGATCACGGTCATCAGGTACCGGTGTTCGGCATCCGTGACGCCGGACTTCATGTACGGCTGGCCGGTCGGGACGAAGACGACCTCGTCGAGGTCGAAGTGCTTGGCGACCTCGGACGCTGCCACGAGGTGACCGTGGTGGATCGGGTCGAACGTCCCGCCCATCACCCCGATGCGCGGCCGACCCGTGCTCTCGAGCATCGGGTGGCGGATCAGATCTTCGAGTGGCCGAACTCGTCCACACCGGTCTCGTGCTGCCGGGTGGCCTGGAACTTGTGCGAGTGGCGGTAGGCGACGTCGCGGAAGCTCCACGTGACGAAGCCGAGGAGGGTGAAGACGCAGGCCGCGACGATCGGGAAGACGATCGCGGGGACGCCGGCCGCGTGTTCTGCGGCCTCAGCAAGGAGTGACATCTGGCAGTGCTCCGATCGATCGAGGAAGACTCCGGACCATCCTAGCCGCGGATGTGTCCCTGCCCGCGCACGAGCCACTTGGTGCTCGTGAGTTCGGGCAGCCCCATCGGGCCCCGAGCGTGCAGCTTCTGCGTGGAGATGCCGACCTCGGCGCCGAACCCGAACTCCCCGCCGTCGGTGAACCGCGTCGACGCGTTCACCATCACCACGGCGGAGTCCACCCCGGCCAGGAAGTGCTCGGCCGTGTCGACGTCGTTCGTCACGATCGACTCGGTGTGGTGCGTCGACCACTGCGCGATGTGCGCCATCGCCACGTCGACGTCGGGGACGACGCGGATCGACAGGTCGAGGTCCATCGACTCGGTCGCCCAGTCGGCCTCGGTGGCCCGCAGCACCCCGGGCACGATCGTCCGGGTGGCGTCGTCGCCCCGCAGGGTCACCCCGGCGGCGCGGAGACGGTCGGCCAGCACCGGCAGGAGGCGCTCGGCCGCCCGCTCGTGCACCAGCAGCGTCTCGAGGGCGTTGCACACGCTCGGTCGCTGCACCTTGCTGTTGAGGACGATGTCGACGGACCGCTCGAGGGGTGCGGACTGGTCGAGGAAGACGTGCACGACGCCGGCACCGGTCTCGATGACGGGGACCTGCGACTCGGTGACGACGGTCCGGATGAGCGAGGCACTGCCCCGCGGGATGAGCACGTCGACCAGTCCGCGGGCACGCATGAGTTCGGTCGCCCCGGCGCGTCCGAGCGGGTCGATCGTCTGCACGAGCTCCCGCGGGAGCCCCACCGAGGCGATCGCGTCCTGGATCCGACGGACGAGCACGGCGTTGGTGCGCTGCGCTGCCGACCCGCCTCGGAGGACCACCGCGTTGCCGGACTTCAGCGCCAGGGCCGCGATGTCGACCGTGACGTTCGGGCGCGCCTCGTAGATGGCCCCGACGACGCCGAAGGGCACGCGGACCTGCGCGAGCTGCAGTCCGTTCGGCATCACCGAGCCACGGACGTGCTCCCCCACCGGGTCGGTCAGCCCCACCACGTGCTCGACCGCGTCCGCCAGTGCGTCCACCCGGTCGACGTCGAGCCGCAACCGGTCGATCAGACCCGAGCTGAGCCCGCTGTCCTCCCCCGCGACCAGGTCCTCGTGGTTCGCGGTGACGATCTCCGCCGTGCCGGCACGCAGTTCGAGCGCGATCGCCCGGAGGGCGGCGTCCTTGCCGGCCGTCGGCGTGGTCGCCAGCACCGTCGAGGCGGCCCGGGCGGCCGTCAGCGTGTCGACGAGGGGCGTGGCCGCGTGGGCCTGCGCGGGAGCGGTGAGCGACATGACCCGATCCTAGGTCAGCGGTCCGCGGTGACGAGTCGGACTGGAGGCGTGCCTCCCGTCCGCCCTGCAGCCAGCGTCAGGCGCGTGGTGCGGCCCGGAACCAGGTGCCGACGTGCTCGCCACCGAGCGCGCGCTCGACGAGCGCGGTGGCCGTGACGAGGACGGACGTGCCGGCCTCGGCCGCCAGGCGGGCCGCGGCGACCTTGGTGCCGGCTCCCCCGGTGCCCACCCCGGCTGCCCCGATCGACCCGAAGGTGACCCCGGCGAGCTCGTCGCCGAAGGGGACCTCGTCGATGCGGGTGGCGCCGGGCTGCTCCGGCGGCTTCGTGTACAGGGCCTCGACGTCGGAGAGCAGCACCAGTGCGTCTGCCTCGACCTGTCGGGCGACGAGCGCCGCGAGCCGGTCGTTGTCGCCGAACCGGATCTCGTGGGTGGCGACGGTGTCGTTCTCGTTCACGATCGGCAGCACCCGCAGTTCGAGCAGCCGGTTCATCGCCCGCCGGGCGTTCACCCGGTGCGTGGGGTTCTGCAGGTCGCCCGCGGTGAGCAGGACCTGCGCCGCGGTCACCCCGTGCCGGTCGAGTTCCTTCTGGTACCGGAAGACCAGCACCGCCTGCCCGGTCGCTGCTGCGGCCTGCTGCGTGGCGAGGTCCTCCGGACGCCCCTCGAGCCCCAGGAACGGGAACCCCGTGGCGATGGCGCCGGAGGAGACCAGGACGACCTCGGTGCCCCGGCGGTAGGCGCCGACCAGGGCGTCGACGAGCGGACCGATCTGCGAGGCGTTGTCACCGCTGACCGAGGACGAACCGACCTTCACGACGATCCGGCGGGCGCGCGGGATGTCCGCACGCTCCGCGACGATGCCCGGTCCGGGCACGGTGTCCGAGCTCGCCCCGGTGTTCGCTCCGGCCATGTGCTCAGTCGCGCTCGGACGTCGTCTGCTCGACCGACTCGGCCGCGGTGTCGTCGTCTGCCCACAGGCCGGCGATGCGCTCCTGCTCGAGCTCGGCACGGGCTGCGGCCTTGGCGTCCATCCGCTCGAAGTAGTCCGAACGACGCTCGTTGCGCGTGGGGCGGGCGTTGAGGTCGAGTCGGGAGTCCGTCCCGCGGGCGCTCGTGATGAGTTCCGCGGTGGAGGTCAGGGTCGGCTCCCAGTCGAAGATCATGCCGCCCTCGCCACCGATGACCACGGTGGACCCGGCGACGGCTCCGGCCTTGAACAGACCGTCCTCGACCCCGAGCTTGGCGAGCCGGTCGGCCAGGTAGCCGATCGCCTCTTCGTTGGTGAAGTCGGTCTGCTGCACCCAGCGCTCGGGCTTGCCGCCGCGGACGCGGTAGAAGCGGTGCTCCTCGCCGCCCTCGGCACGCACCGTGAAGGGCTTCTCGTCGACGGCCTTCGGACGGAGCACGATGCGCTCGACCGCGGGCTCGGCGGCGCGCTCGGTGCGGGCCTTCTCGACGACGTCGGCCAGGGCGAAGGTGAGCTCGCGCAGACCCTTGTGCGATGCGGTGGAGATCGGGAACACGCGGTAGCCGCGGGACTCGAACTCCGCCGTGACGAACGCGGCGAGCTCGGCGGCGTCCGGCACGTCGATCTTGTTGAGCGCGATGAGCTGCGGGCGCTCGAGCAGCGGGACCTGACCCTCGGGAACCGGGTACTGCTCGAGCTCGTGGAGGATCACGTCGAGGTCGCTGATCGGGTCGCGGCCGTTGTCGAGCGTGGCGCAGTCGATCACGTGCAGCAGGGCCTCGCAGCGCTCGACGTGGCGCAGGAACTCGAGGCCGAGGCCCTTGCCCTCGGACGCGCCCTCGATCAGACCCGGGACGTCGGCGACGGTGAAGCGCGTGCTGCCCGACTCGACGACACCGAGGTTCGGGGTCAGCGTGGTGAACGGGTAGTCGGCGATCTTCGGCTTGGCGGCCGAGATGGCGGCGATCAGCGAGGACTTGCCGGCACTCGGGTACCCGACCAGGGCGATGTCGGCGATGGTCTTCAGCTCGAGGCTGACGTCACCGCTCCAGCCGTGGGTGCCGAGCAGTGCGAAGCCCGGGGCCTTGCGCTTCGTGGTCGCGAGCGCGGCGTTGCCGAGACCGCCCTGGCCGCCGGGGCCGACGACGACGCGGATGCCGGGCTCGGTGAGGTCCGCGAGCACGTCGCCGTTCTCGTCGTACACGACCGTGCCGACGGGGACGGGCAGCTCGAGCGTGTCGCCACTGACCCCGCTGCGGTGGTCGCCCATGCCGGGCTGGCCGTTGCGGCTGGAGCGGTGCGGCGAGCGGTGGTAGCCGAGCAGCGTGGTGACCTGCGGGTCGGAGACGAGGACGATGTCGCCGCCGTCACCGCCGTTGCCGCCGTCGGGGCCCGCGAGGGGCTTGAACTTCTCGCGACGGACGGACACACAGCCGTTGCCGCCGTTGCCTGCTGAGAGGTGCAGCGTCACGCGGTCGACGAACGTCGCCATGGGTCACTCCTGTTGTTGTTCGGGGAAAAGCAAGGGAGGAGCAGGCACACGGCCTGCCCCTCCCGGTGAAGCTCGTCGTCAGCGACTACGCGTTGACGATGTTGATGACCTTGCGGCCACCCTTGGTGCCGAACTCGACCGCACCGGCCGAGAGGGCGAACAGCGTGTCGTCGCCACCGCGGCCGACGTTGGCGCCCGGGTGGAAGTGCGTGCCGCGCTGGCGGATGATGATCTCACCGGCGTTGACGACCTCGCCACCGAAGCGCTTCACGCCGAGGCGCTGAGCGTTCGAGTCGCGACCGTTGCGAGTGGAACTCGCACCCTTCTTGTGTGCCATGTCTGTCTCCCGCCTATGCGATCTTGGTGACCTTGACGCGCGTGAGGTCCGCGCGGAAGCCCTGGCGCTTCTTGTAACCGGTCTTGTTCTTGAACTTCTGGATGACGACCTTCGGGCCGCGGAGGTCGGCCAGGACCTCGGCGGTGACCGTCACGTTCGCGAGCTCGGCCGCGGCGGAGGTGATCTTGTCCCCGTCCACGAGGAGCACCGGCGCGAGGTCGATGTTGCCATTGTCGTCGGCCTTGATGCGGTCGATGGTGATGATCGAGCCGACCTCGACCTTCTCCTGACGGCCGCCGGCGCGCACTACTGCGTAAACCACGTGGAATCCTTACGTAACTCTGCTTGAGGGAAGTCTCGGGTGCCCACTTCTGCGCGAGCGTCCTGAGTGACCCCGGGACGATCGGCGACGCAGGCAGAACGGCCCGCTGACACCAGGGATCGAGAATACTCGATCCGACCAGGCGGGTCAAACGCCGACACGCGTACGATCGAGGGATGACCGTGCTGATCGATCCCCCGGCCTGGCCCGCGCACGACACGCTCTGGTCACACCTGGTCAGTGACTCATCCTACGACGAGCTGCACGCCTTCGCCGACCGGGCGGGCGTCCCACGGCGCGCGTTCGACCACGACCACTACGACGTGCCGCAGGACCGCTACGCCGAACTGGTGGCCTCCGGGGCCTCGGCCGTGACCGGGCGGGAACTGGTGCTGCGCCTGATCGCCAGCGGACTACGGGTCCCCCAGCGCGACAAGCGGAAGCCGTCCCGCACGGAGCACTGACCACCGACTCCGACCTGCCGGGCAAGTCGGGTTCCGCGGACTCCCCGGACCGGCGTGTCGCGGTGCGGCAGCGCGGGCGTCGCGGTGCGGCAGTGCAGGCGTCAGCGCGGGTGTCGCCCGAGCCACAGCCACGCGGCCGTCGCCGAGCCGACGAGCATCAGGGTCATCGGCAGCCCGAGCTGCAGCGGCGTGGTGACGGCCTCCACGAGCAGTCGACCGAGTCCGGAGCCCAGGCCCCGCTGCTGGACGGCGCCGTACGCCCCGGTGGTGACGCCGACCAGGGCCAGCGCCACCGTCCCCGCAGCGCCCGCCAGGACGGCGCGCAGGAGCACGACGGGCAGCGGCGCACGGGGCACCACCGGCACCAGGAACACCAGCACCAGGAAGGCCGCCAGCCAGAACGGGAACCGGGCGACGAAGACGTTCTGCACGAACGCCTCGACCAGGCTCGTGCCGCCGTGGCTCCGGAACGGCCCGACGATCGTGCTCGTGCCGACCAGGCCGATCAGTCCAGCCAGGAACTCGACCAGGACGACGCTGACCACCGCGAGGGCGGCACCCGTCGTCGCCAGCGTGGAGACCCCGGGCACCACGACGGTCACACGGACCGAGCGGGACCCGGACGGTCCCGGCGGGGGCACCGCGCGCGGCGGCACGGCACCCCAGCCGGATCCGGGCCGGTCGTGACCCGCAGCCGGGCCACGACCGGTCGGACGCTGCTCGTCCGTCACATCACTGCCCGAGGATGACGGTGCCGTCGCCCTCGGTGGCCGTCGGGTTCGCCGGGGCACTGATGCTGCCCGACGAGACGCGACGCGACCGCGCACGACCCTGACCGGGCTGCTTCGGCTCCGGCAGTGCCTGCAGCACCGAGTCCAGGAGCGACTCCGCAGCCTCCTCGCTCACCCGACGCGGTTCGCGCTTGGCGACCCCGACCGGGATGTCGAGGATGGCGACCGTGGTGTCGGCCGGCGTGACCGGGGCCGACGAGCTGACCCGACGGCGACCGGCGGGGCGCTCCTTGGGCGCGGCAGCCGGCTGCTCGGCGGCGGCAGCGGACCGCTGCGCCGACGAGGACTCCGCCGGTGCGGACTCGGATCGCGTGGACCGCGTGTGGACACCCGTCGTCGTCGCGGGGAGCACGACCTCCGGAGCGGGCGTCTCGAGCGGCGCGTGCTGCGCCTCCGGGGCGTCCGGGGCCTGCGGCGCCTGCTGGCTGTCGCCCGAGGCCTGCTGCGCATCGGCGGGCGCCTGCTGCGCATCCGTGCTCGCCTGCTGGGCATCACCGGCACGGCTGCCACGACGGCGGCGACGCTTCGAGCCGCCGGTCGACTCGCTCGGTGCCTCGGCCGCGGGGGCGACCGGCGACGTGGGCATGACCGGCGACGCGGCACCGGCGATGCCGGTGACCGGCACGTCGGACTCCTCGTGCGGGATCGTCGACGCGGCGATCCGGGACAGCGCGTGCTTCACGTCGTCCGTGATCTGGTGCGCCTGCGACGCCTTCGGCTCGGCCGCGGGGGCGGTGCCGTTCCCGTTGCCGTTGCCGTTCCCGCCACGGGGCTTGCGACGGCCCTTGGTCGGGCCCGGGTCGGCGTTGTTGTCGTTGACCTTGGCGTTGACCTCGTCGAGCGACTCGCGCAGGCCGACACCGATCTTCTTGCGGGTCATCTGGACGAGACCGAGCGAGGTGACCTCGGCCACCTGGTGCTTGGTCCGGTCGCGGCTCAGGCACTCCATGAGACGACGGAGCACGAGGTCCCGGTTCTCCTCGAGCACCATGTCGATGAAGTCGACGACGATGATGCCGCCGATGTCGCGCAGACGCAGCTGACGGACGAGCTCCTCGGCGGCCTCGAGGTTGTTCTTCGTGACCGTCTCCTCGAGGTTGCCCCCGGAGCCGACGAACTTGCCGGTGTTCACGTCGACGACCGTCATGGCCTCGGTGCGGTCGATCACGAGCGAACCACCGGAGGGCAGCCAGACCTTGCGGTCGAGCGCCTTCTCGATCTGCTCGTTGATCCGGTGCTCCTCGAACGAGTCCGGGCCCTGGTAGAGCTCGACGCGGTCCTTGAGGTCCGGCGCGACGGCCGACAGGTACTCGTCGATCGTCTCGCGGGCGGACTCGCCGTCGATGATGAGCTTGGTGAAGTCCTCGTTGAAGACGTCACGGACGATCTTCACGAGCAGGTCGGGCTCGGAGTGCAGCATGACCGGCGCCTGGCCGCTCTGGACCTTCTTCTCGATGGCCTCCCACTGGCTGGTGAGGCGCTGCACGTCGCGCGTCAGCTGGTCCTCGGTGGCGCCCTCGGCCGCGGTGCGCACGATGACGCCGGCGTGCTCGGGGAGGACCTCCTTGAGGATCTTCTTGAGACGGGCACGCTCGGTGTCCGGCAGCTTGCGGGAGATCCCGTTCATCGAGCCGTTCGGCACGTAGACCAGGTAGCGGCCCGGCAGGGACACCTGGCTGGTCAGGCGCGCACCCTTGTGGCCGACCGGGTCCTTCGTGACCTGCACGAGGACCTTGTCGCCCGGCTTGAGCGCGGCCTCGATGCGACGGCCGTGGCTGGTGTCGACGGAGTTCCAGTCGACCTCACCGGCGTAGAGGACGGCGTTCCGACCGCGGCCGATGTCGACGAAGGCGGCCTCCATCGACGGCAGGACGTTCTGCACCTTGCCGAGGTAGACGTTGCCGATCAGCGACACGTTCTGCGACTTGGTGACGTAGTGCTCGGCGAGGACGTTGTCCTCGAGCACGCCGATCTCGATGGTCGAGGAGCTCGACCGGACGATCATCTGGCGGTCGACGCTCTCGCGGCGTGCGAGGAACTCGTCCTCGGTCACGACCTGACGGCGGCGTCCGGCGTCACGGCCGTCACGGCGGCGCTGCTTCTTCGCCTCGAGCCGTGTGGAGCCCTTGATGCGCTGCGGCTCGGTGATCAGCTCGGGCTCGCGGCGGCGCGGTTCGGCCTGCTCGCGGTCACTGCTGCTCCCCCGGCGGCGGGTCCGGCGGCGGCTGCCACCCTGCTCCTCGCGGTCCTCGTCGTCCCAGCGGTCGGAACGATCGGAACGGTCGACCCGGTCGGTGCGCTCGTCGCGCGCCGGTCGGTCGTCGCGGTCGTCGCGCTCGTCGCGCTCGTACCGGTCCGAACGGTCGTACCGGTCGTTCCGGCCCGAGCGGGAGCCGCGTCCGGAACGCTCGGGGCGGTCGGAACGGTCGTACCGGTCGCCGCGGTCACGGTCGTGGACGCGCTCGGAACGGGCCGGCAGCTCCGGCAGCACCGGGGCGTGGAAGATCAGGCTGAGCGTGCTCGTCGCCTTCGGGACGAACGGCTCGGCAGGTGCCGGTGCGGTCGTGTCGTCGGGACGGGAGGCCCGTTCCGCGTCCGGCACGTCGGTTCCGTCCGTCGTCGTGGCCGCGTCGGTGCCCTCGGCGGCGTCGGTCGGTGCCGCCTCAGCCGACTGGGCGTCCTGCTCGGCGCCGTCGCTGACGACGGGGATGTCGCCCGTCAGCGTGCTGACGTCCTCCGGCGCGGTGCTCGCACCCGAGGTCGTGTCGACGACGACCTCGACGGCCGGGGCCGACTCGACCGGGGCCGCCTCGACCGGGGCCGCCTCGACGTCGGCCTCGGCCGTGTCGGTGACGTCCGCGGTGTCCGTCACGTCGGCCCCGTCGGAGGCGTCGAGCGCCTCGGCGACGTCGACCGCGGGTGCCGCTGCGGGCGCCTCGTCGACCTCGTCCGAGGCGACCGTCTCGACGGCGTCGGTCGACGTGTCGGACGGGTCACGGGCCTCCAGGCCGCCGGACCGGGCGCGACGGCCGCCGAACAGGCGGGTCCGGCGCTTCGGCGCGTCGTCGGTGTTCTGGTTCTGGTTCTCGTTCTGCTCCACCATGGACTGGTGCACTCCTCGACCCCGCACTCACCCGCGAGGGTGGCGGGAACTCTCTCGTATCGGTGCGGGCGGCGACTCCGCCCCCGCGCTCGCTGCTGTCAGTGACCGATCGGCGTCTCGTCCGCGCCCGGTCGTCGTGGGCACCCGGCTCACGGCGGCTCGGCGTCGGAGGTGACGCGTCGTCCGGTCACGGTGCTCTGTCACAGCACCATCACGTCCGGGCGGTGGCCCGGCAAGTTCTCGTCGTCACCCGGATCGGCCGGGTGACTCCCCCATCATCGCACGCGGTCAGGGAGAACGCCGGGAGGCCCGTGCGAAGATGACGCCGTGAGTTCGACGTCTGTTGCTCCCCGCCGTCCCGTCGCCGTCGCGATCCTGCTGATCGTGACGGGTGCCGTCGGGCTGTTCGCCGCCTTCAACCTGGTGGTGGACGAGTTCGCGAAGTACGAGAACCCACAGAAGGTACTGACGTGTGACGTCAGTCCGTTCCTCAACTGCTCGAACGTCATGACGACGTGGCAGGGGCACCTGTTCGGCTTCCCGAACCCGCTGCTCGGCATGATGGGCTTCGTCGCGCCGATCGCCGTCGGTGTCGCGCTGTTGGCGGGCTTCCGCGGGACGAAGTGGTTCTGGGTCCTCTTCAACGCCGGCCTGTTCCTGGCCTGGGTCTTCGTCACCTGGCTGTTCACGCAGACCGTCTGGTTCATCGGGTACCTCTGCCTCTGGTGCATGCTCGTCTGGGCCATGACGATCCCGCTGTTCTGGGTGTTCACGGTCTGGAACCTGGCGAAGGGCAACCTGCCGTTCGGCGCCGGCGCACGTCGGGTGGGCCGCGCGCTCCTGCCGTTCTGCTGGGCGATACCGCTGGCGAACATCCTGTTCATCATCGTGACGATCCTGGTCAAGTTCCCGCTGCTCCTCAGCACGCTCTAACCGTCTGCGCTCACGCGCGGACCGCGCACGCACCACGCACAGGCCGCGCCGGGCGCGCCTCCGCGGTGACGTGTCACCTGATTCCTGGGGTCTTCCCAGCGCAGGGACCCGGTCCCGACGGTCGGAGCCGTTACGCTCGTTCCCGATGAGCGACAACGAGAGCAAGAAGGCGCGCCGCAACGCCGCGCGCGAGCGTGCCCGCGAGGCCCGCCAGAAGGAGCAGGCCCGCCGCCGACGGAACAAGACGTTCCTGATCAGCGGCATCATCGTCGGCGCCCTTGCGGTCGTCGCGATCGTCGTGCTCGTGGTCGCGAACTCGATCCAGCCCGTCGGGCCCGGACCGAAGAACATGGCGAGCGACGGCATCCTGCTCACCGGCAAGAGCGGCAAGATCGTCCCCGTCGAGACGAAGGCGATCCCCGAGGGCGGCAAGCCGACGGCGACGAAGCAGGACGACTCGGTCGCGAACATCACCGTGTACGAGGACTACATGTGCCCGATCTGCAACCAGTTCGAGACGGGCAACATGACCCAGATCAAGCAGTGGGTCAAGGACGGCACCGCCACCCTCGAGGTGCACCCGTTCAACCTGCTCGACCGCTCCTCGCTCGGCTCGAAGTACTCGACCCGCTCGGCCGCCGCGGCCGCCTGCGTCGCGAACTACGACCCCGAGGCCTTCCTCGACGTCAACAGCGCCTTCTACGCGAACCAGCCGTCGGAGAACACCCGCGGTCTGACGAACGACGAGCTGGCCAAGATCGCGAAGAAGGCCGGCGCGACGAACGCGAAGGTGCAGTCCTGCATCACCGACCAGAAGTTCACCGCCTGGGTCGGTGACGCCACGAACCGCGTCCTGACCCAGCCGCTCGCCAACTCCGACCTGCCGAAGCTGACCGGTACGCCGACCGTCATCGTCAACGGCAAGCAGTACAACGGCACCGGCACCAACGCCTGGTCCGACGCGCAGTCGTTCGCCTCCTTCGTGGAGCAGAACGGCGGCAAGTAGCCACCGGACACGAGGAAGGCCCCCGCACTCTCGAGTGCGGGGGCCTTCCTCGTTGCGACTCGGCTCAGCCAGAGCAGCTCGGCTCAGCCAGATCGGCTGGCCTCAGCTCAGGCGAACCAGAGGCCGAGCTCGCGCGCGGCGGACTCGGTCGAGTCGGAGCCGTGCACCAGGTTCTGCTGGACCTTGAGGCCCCAGTCGCGGCCCAGGTCACCACGGATGGTGCCCGGCGCGGCGGAGGTCGGGTCGGTGGTGCCGGCGAGCGAACGGAACCCGGCGATGACGCCGTTGCCCGCGACGCGGACGGCGACGACCGGACCGGACTGCATGAACTCGACGAGCGGCTCGAAGAACGGCTTGCCCTGGTGCTCTTCGTAGTGGCTGTCGAGCAGGTCGCGCGGCGCGGTCAGCATCTTCAGGTCGACGATCTCGTAGCCCTTGGCCTCGATCCGGCGGAGGATCTCACCGGTGAGCTGGCGGGCGACGCCGTCGGGCTTGACGAGGACGAGGGTCTCTTCGAGTTCGGACACAGCGGGACTCCCTGCGGTTCGGGGGTGGTGGTGGGTCAGTCCTCGCCGAGTGCGGCTCGGCGGGCGGCGTTCTGGCGGTCGAGCTGACCGCCCTTGACGAAGCAGAACACCCACAGCGCCAGGAACACCACGCCCACCGCGACCATGAAGGGCTCGATGAACCCGGTGGCGAGGATGGCCGCCTGCAGCAGCCACCCGAACCATACACCGGCCCGGGAACCGGTCAGACGGGACGCGAGGGCCAGGATCACGATCGCCGCGATCCCGCCGCCGAAGGCCAGCCCGGCCGGCAGGGTGTGCTTGCCGAAGACGACGAGCATCGGGAAGAAGAACATGATCGCCTCGAGCACCAGGGTGATCGACAGCAGGCTCTCGCGCGCCCCACGGTCACGACGCGGACGTCGCATCCGGGGTGCCCGCGGCGGCCGGGAGGCCCGTCCTGCGTCCGTCACTTCGACCCGCCTTCCCGGTGCACGAGTTCCATCACGGCGCCGACCATGACGATCGAGCCGGCGACCAGGACCATCGCGTCCTCGGCGTCGGCGTCGTCGGCCAGGTCACGGGCCTCCTGGAGGGCGCCGGCGAGCGACGGCTCGACGACGACCCGGTCGTTGCCGACCTCGTCCACGACGACCCGGGCGAACTCGTCGGCGTCGAGCGCCCGCTCCCCCGGCGGCTGCGTCACGACGAACGTGGCGACGGTGTCCTTCAGGGCGCGGACGAACCCGCGGGCGTCCTTGTCGCGGAGGATCCCGACGACGCCGACGACGTGGTCGGACGGGAACGCCACCGGCAGCGCGTCGGCGAGGGCCTTCGCGCCGTGCGGGTTGTGCGCCGCGTCGACCACGACGGTCGGCCCGGTCGCGATCGGCTGCAGACGACCCGGGCTCGTTGCGTTCGCGAGCCCCTCGCTGAGGACGTCCTCGTCGAGGGCCTGGCTGCCGCGGCCGAGGAACGACTCGACGGCGGCGATGGCGACGGCCGCGTTGTGGGCCTGGTGTGCGCCGAACAGCGGCACGAACAGGTCGTCGTAGGTGCCGGCGATGCCCTGCACGCTGACGAGCTGTCCGCCGACGGCCGGGGTGTCGCTGGTGACCCGGAAGGCCGTCCCCTCGACCGCGAGGGTCGACTCGGTGAGTTCGGCGGCCCGCTCGAGTTCGGCGATGGCCTCGGGCGTCTGCGCACTCGACACCACGGACGAGGACGGCTTCACGATGCCCGACTTCGTCCGGGCGATCTCGGCGACGGTGTTGCCGAGCTGCTTCGCGTGGTCGATCGCGATCGGGGTGAAGACCTGCACCTGGCTCTGCACGACGTTGGTGGAGTCCCACTCGCCGCCCATGCCGACCTCGATCACGGCGACGTCGACGGGCGCCTCGGCGAAGCACGCGAGCGCCAGGACGGTCAGCGCTTCGAAGAACGTCAGCGGCAGCTCGCCCTTCGCGGTGAGCTCGGCGTCGGTCATCTCGAGGATCGGGGTGATGTCGTCCCAGTTCTCGACGAAGCGGCTCGACTCGATGGGCTCACCGTCGATGACGATGCGCTCCCGGATCGACACCAGGTGCGGGCTGGTCATCAGGCCGGTGCGCAGGCCGTGGGCGCGGACGATGCTCTCGGTCATCCGGGCGGTCGAGGTCTTGCCGTTCGTGCCGGTGATGTGGATGACCGGGTACGCCAGGTGCGGGTCGCCGAGCAGCTCGACGGCACGGCGGGTCGCGGTCAGGCGGTGCTCGGGCGACTGCTCGCCGATCCGGGCGTAGAGGGCGGCCTCGACGCGCTTGACCTCGTCGTCGTCACCGCCGTAGGGCAGGGCGTCGCCGGGGGCGGTGTCGCCGGCCGGCCCGACGGGGATCTCGACCCCGTCGGGCGCGGTGTCGTCCGTGTCGTCGTCGTGCGCGTCGTACTCGTTGCTGTCGCTCATGCGCGTGCCACCTCCACGGACACCTTCGCGTCGTCGCCGACCTCGGTCGCGGGGTCGTCCGCGCCGAAGTCGGTCGCGACGACGTCGATCGTCGTCGCCAGGGTCTCCCCGGCGATCAGCTGGTCGTGCTCGCGCACCGCGTCGGCGGCGGCGGTCGAGACCCGGAGCGTCAGTGCGATGCGGTCGCCGACGTCGAGTCCGGCGTCACGGCGGGCCTGCTGCACGGCGCGGACGACGTCGCGGGCCAGGCCCTCGGCCTCGAGCTCGGGCGTCGTGACGGTGTCGAGGACGACGAAGCCGCCGCCGTCCAGGAACGCCACGGCCGTCGCCGCGTCCGCGACCGTGAGGTCGAGGGTGTACTCGCCCTCGACCAGGTCGATGCCACCGACGGTGACGCCGGTCTCGGTCGCCACCCAGTCGCCCTTCTTGGCGGCCGGGATCACCTGCTGCACGGCCTTGCCGATGCGGGGGCCGGCGGCACGGGCGTTGACGGTGAGCTTCCGCTCGATGCCGTACTGCGCCAGCGACTCCTCGGCCTGCTCCTCGAGGACGACCCGCTTCACGTTGAGCTCGTCGCGGAGGATGTCCGCGAACGGCTCGACCGCGGCGGGGTCCGGCACGACGAGCGTCAGGGTCGCCAGCGGCAGGCGGACCCGCTTGCCGGTCGACTTGCGGAGTGCGAGTCCCTTCGAGGCGACGTCACGCACGCGGTCCATCGCCGCGACCAGGGCGTCGTCGGCCGGGAACTCGTCCGCCGACGGCCAGTCGGTCAGGTGCACACTGCGGTCGCCGGTCAGGCCCTTCCAGACCTCCTCCGTGACGAGCGGCGCCAGCGGCGCCGACACCCGGGCGAGTGTCTCGAGGACCGTGAACAGCGTGTCGAACGCGGCCGTCGCCTCTGCGGACGACTCGGCGCCCGCCCAGAACTTGTCGCGCGACCGGCGGACGTACCAGTTCGTGAGCACGTCGGCGAAGTCGCGGATCGCCTGGGCGGCCAGCGGGGTGTCGAGCGCGTCGAGGTGCGTCGTGACGTCCGCGACGAGGACCCGGGTCTTCGCGAGCAGGTACCGGTCGAGCACGTCGGTGCTCGCCGTGCTGCGGCTCGCCTGGTACCCCTCGGCGCCCGAGGCGTTCGCGTAGAGGGTGAAGAAGTAGTACGTCGACCACAGCGGCAGCAGGAACTCGCGGACGCCCTGGCGGATGCCCTCTTCCGTGACGACGAGGTTGCCGCCGCGGATCACCGACGACGACATCAGGAACCAGCGCATGGCGTCGGCTCCGTCGCGGTCGAAGACCTCGGACACGTCCGGGTAGTTCCGCAGGCTCTTCGACATCTTCTGACCGTCGGAGCCGAGCACGATGCCGTGGCTGATGACGTTCGTGAACGCCGGCCGATCGAACAGCGCGGTGGAGAGCACGTGCATGACGTAGAACCAGCCGCGGGTCTGCCCGATGTACTCGACGATGAAGTCGGCCGGGCTGTGGGCGTCGAACCACTCGGCGTTCTCGAACGGGTAGTGCACCTGGGCGTACGGCATCGACCCGGAGTCGAACCACACGTCGAACACGTCGGTGATCCGGCGCATCGTGGACTGCCCGGTGGGGTCGTCCGGGTTCGGGCGGGTCAGGTCGTCGATGAACGGGCGGTGCAGGTCGACCTGCCCCTCGGCGTTCAGCGGCAGGCGACCGAAGTCACGCTCGATCTCCGCGAGTGAGCCGTAGACGTCGGTACGGGGGTGCTCCGGGTCGTCCGACACCCAGACCGGGATCGGCGTGCCGAAGTAGCGGTTGCGGGACACCGACCAGTCGATGGCGTTGCCGACCCACTTGCCGAACTGGCCGTCCTTGACGTTGTCCGGCACCCAGTTGACGTCCTGGTTGAGCTCGCCCATGCGGTCGCGCAGCTCGGTCACGCGGACGAACCACGACGAGACGGCCTTGTAGATGAGGGGCTTACGGCAGCGCCAGCAGTGGGGGTAGCTGTGCTCGTAGGACGCCTGGCGGAGCAGACGTCCGGCGTCGCGCACGGCCTTCGTCAGCGGTTTGTTCGCGTCCGACCAGAGCATGCCGGCGACCTCGCCGAACTGGGACGTGAAGACGCCGCCGTCGTCGAGCGAGAGCACCACGGGGATGCCCGCGGCCGCGCAGACCTCTTGGTCGTCGGCACCGTAGGCCGGGGCCTGGTGCACGATGCCGGTGCCCTCGCCGGTCTCGACGTACTCGGCGACCAGGATCTTCCAGCCGTTCTCCATGCCCTCGGTCTCCGCCAAGAAGTCGAACAGGCGCTCGTAGGTGACGCCGTCGAGCTCCCGGCCCGCGACCGTGCGAGTGACGGCCTCGACGGCCTCCTCGGCCGACGCGTACCCGAGGTCCTTCGCGTGCGCGGCCACGGTGTCGGACGCGAGCAGGTACTGCGCCGAACCGGCGCTGCCACCGTCCGCCGCGCCTCCCGGCCCGGCCGGCACGACCGCGTAGGCGATCTCCGGACCGACCGCGAGCGCCGCGTTCGTCGGCAGGGTCCACGGCGTCGTCGTCCAGGCGAGGGCGCGCACGCCGGCCAGGCCGAGCTCGTCCGCCCGGGCGCCCGTCAGCGGGAACGCGACGGTGACGGACTGGTCCTGACGCGTCTTGTAGACGTCGTCGTCCATCCGCAGTTCGTGGTTCGACAGCGGCGTCTGGTCGTTCCAGCAGTACGGCAGGACCCGGAAGCCCTCGTACGCCAGGCCCTTGTCCCAGAGGGTCTTCCACGCCCAGAGGACGCTCTCCATGAAGGTGACGTCGAGGGTCTTGTAGTCGTCCTCGAAGTCGACCCAGCGCGCCTGGCGGGTGACGTACCGCTGCCAGTCGTCGGTGTACTGCAGGACGGACTTCTTGGCGGCGGCGTTGAACACGTCGATGCCCATGGCGTCGATCTCGTGCTTCTCGGTGATGCCGAGCTGCCGCATCGCCTCGAGTTCAGCGGGCAGGCCGTGCGTGTCCCACCCGAAGCGGCGGTGCACCTGCTTGCCGCGCATGGTCTGGTAGCGCGGGAAGACGTCCTTGGCGTAGCCGGTCAGCAGGTGCCCGTAGTGCGGCAGGCCGTTGGCGAACGGCGGGCCGTCGTAGAAGGTCCACTCGTCCGAGCCCTCGCGCTGCGCGATCGAGGCGCGGAAGGTGTCGTCGCCCTTCCAGAAGGCGAGGATGCCGTCCTCGACCGCGGGGAAGGACGGGGACGGGGAGACACCGTCCGCACCGTTCGACGGCTCGTTCGCGGGATCGCGGTTCAGGGGGTAACGCACCGGATGGCTCCTGGAGGTCGGTGGAACTGGACCACGAGGACGGAGCATGCGCTCCGCGGTACCACCTCGCTTGCCTCGGACCGGCGCGACCGCCTGTTCGTGACCACTCTGCGTCGGGGATGATGACGGTCCCGAACCCGTCCGGTTCTACTGACGACCCCCGTCGGGTGCCGCGTTCTTCCGGATGACTCCCCGGTGATGGCCGGATCGATGCCTGTGCACCCGACTCTACCGGACGAGAGCATGCTGGAGCGATGCCCTCGTCGACGTCATCCGAGGCTCCGGAGACCGCTCCGGACGCCTCGTCCTCCAGCTCGCAAGCGAAGCCGGAGTCCCTGCTCACCGTCCTCATCGCGTTCGGCGCGAACCTGCTCGTCGCCGTCGCGAAGTCCGTCGCCGCGATGCTCACCGGGTCCGCCTCGATGGTGGCCGAGGCCGCGCACTCGTGGGCGGACACCGGCAACGAGGTGTTCCTGCTCATCGCCGAACGCCGGGGTGCCCGGAAGCGCGACGCCCGGCATCCGCTCGGTTACGGCCGGGAGACCTACATCTGGTCGATGTTCGCCGCGTTCGGACTCTTCACCGCGGGTGCGATCGTGTCGATCTACCACGGCATCACCGAGCTCGGGGACACCGGACCGGCCGAGGACGTCATGCTCAACTACATCGTGCTGGGGGTGTCGTTCCTGCTCGAGGGCACGAGTTTCCTGCAGGCCTTCCGGCAGGCGCACGGTGCCGCGACGAAGCGCCGGGTGCCGGTCCTCCGCCACGTGCTGCAGTCGTCGAACCCGACGCTCCGAGCGGTGTTCGCCGAGGACGCCGCCGCGCTCGTCGGCCTGGTGATCGCGTTCCTCGGTGTCTTCCTGCACCAGGTCACGGGCCTCGCCGTGTTCGACGCCATCGGGTCGATCGCCGTCGGCCTGCTGCTCGGCGTCGTCGCGATCGTGTTGATCGACCGCAACCGCCGGTTCCTGCTCGGTGAGAGCACGTCGCCCGAGCTCGAGAACGCCGTGCTCGTCGAGCTGCTCACCCGCGACCAGGTCGAGAGCGTCAGCTACCTGCACCTGGAGTTCGTCGGCCCGTCGCGTGTCTACATGGTCGCCGCGGTCGACCTGGTCGGCAACGACACCGAGGAGCACGTCGCCGGCCGGCTCCGGAAGATCGAGCAGTCACTCGAGGACAGCCAGTACGTCGAGGAGGCCGTGCTCACGTTGTCCGTGCCGGGTGCGGCGGTCCTGGTGCCGACCGGGGACGAGATCCCCGAGGTCGTCAAGGACGGGACCGTCGAGGACGTCGCGGCCGGCGGCGCGGGGACCCTCCGCGCCTGACCGGGCCGCGGGTGCCGGTCAGCAGTCGGCTTCGGTGAACTCGAGGTCGACCGTCTTGTCGGAGCCCGGGAAGACGTAGGAGTACCGCATCGCGATGTCCTCCTCGAGGATGTCCCGCGTCGCCGTCGTCGAGCAGAGGTTCGACAGCACCGAGCTGCGGATCGCCCGTTCCGAGATCGCGGTCGGGTCGGCGGCGACGCTGTAGCGGTAGTGGATCGCGTCGTCCTCGGCGTCGACCCCGGTCCAGGTCGTGATCGCGTCGACCTGCTTCGGGAAGGTCGTCTGCTCGGTGATCTTCTTGACGCCCTCGTCGACGAGCTCCTGCTTCGACGGACCGCCGAACGAGGACAGACCCCAGCGCACCAGGGCACCGGCGACGAGGAACGCCACGATGCCGACGACGGCCACCAGGACCCGACGGCCGCGGGGCTGCTGCGGGCGACCACCGTACGCGGCGGCACCGCCCGGCTGCATCATCGGCGCGCCGCCGCCCCCCCAGGGCTGCTGACCCTGGGGGCCGGCCGCACCGGCGGGGTACTGCGGGGGCTGACCACCGTACTGGGGCGGCTGGCCACCGAACTGGGGCTGCTGGCCACCGAACTGCGGCGGCTGGCCACTGTCCTGCGGCGCCTGCTGGCCGCCGGGCTGCCCGGGGAACTGCGGTGCCTGGCCGGCCGGGTACTGCGGCTGCTGCGACGGGTACTCCGGTGCCGGCGCAGCGGCGTCCTGGGGTGCCTGTGCCGGGTACTCGGGTGCCGGTGCTGCGGCGTCCTGCGGCGCCTGGGCCGGGTACTCCGGGGCCTGGGCGGCATCACCCTCGCGGCGCTCCGGGTCCGGACCACCCGCTCCGGACGACGACGGCTGCTGCTGATCGGGTGTGTCGGGCACGGTTCCCCCTGGAGTCGGTGGCCGTCCCCCTCGGACGGCGCACCCAGAACCTACCAGCGGACCGGCTGCGGGTCAGCGCGCGTCGAGCCCCGCCACGACGGGCGTCAACGCGGCACCGACGTACTCGACGAGTGGACGACGACCGACGCCGTCCGTCACCCAGACCCCGAACGCCGCGGCCGCCGCCCCGAGCATCGCGCCGGCCACGGTCTGCGGCCAGAGCGACCCCGGGTGCTCCCCGGTCCGCCCGGCCACGAAGGACGCGACCGCCTGGTGCTGCGCGGTGACCCGGGTGGCGACGCTCGCGACGAGTTCGGCGCCGACGTCCATCACCTCGGCCTGGGCGATCGCCCACGGCACCCGGTCCGGGTCGTGGGCGCGGGCGGCGGCGAGCAGGGCGTCCTCGACCGCGCGGACGACACTCGACTCGGCAGAGGTCGCCAGGTGCTGCGGCAGGTCGGCCACCGCGGCGTCGAGGTCGAGCCACATCACGTCGGACTTCGCGGCGAAGTAGTTGAAGAAGGTGGCGCGGCTGACCCCGGCGCGGGCGGCGATGTGGTCCACCGTCGTCTTGGTGTAGCCCTGCTCGAGGAAGAGCTCGGCGGCGGCGTCGGCGAGCACCTCGGCACTCGATCGGCGCGGTCGACCGCCTCGGCGGGTGGGTTCGTCCATGCCCTCCAGTAAAGCGCTAGACTCGCTGAGCCATGATCTTGGACCCAGTACAGAAAATCCCGGCGCTGCGGCGCATCGTGACCGGCGTCGCCAGCGCGGCCACGATCCTCCTGGCCGTCGCGGCGTGCTCGGGCGGTGGCGCCCCCGGCGACAGCAGCACCCCGGTGCGTGGCGGCACCCTGACCTACGCGTCCGGCGACGCCGAGCCGACCTGCCTCGACCCGCACGTCGGCGGCAACTACCCGCAGGCGCTGCTCGCGACCCAGTACATCGAGGAACTGGTCGGCCTCGACGACGGCGAACCGACGCCGGAACTCGCCACGAAGTGGTCCACGAGCGACGACGGCAAGACCCTCACCTTCACGCTCCGTGACGACGTGACCTTCACCGACGGCACCCCCTTCGATGCCGCGGCGGTCGTGGCGAACATCGAGCACGTGCAGGACCCGGCGACCGCGTCCAGCACCGGCTACCTCGCCCTGCAGTCGATCGCGAAGGCCACGGCCACCGACGACCGGACCGTCACCCTGTCGCTGAGCCGCCCCGACGCCGCACTGCTCGAGTCGTTCTCGCAGCCCTGGGTCGGCATGGAGTCACCGAAGGCGCTGCAGCGCAAGCAGGCCACGAACTGCGAGTCCCCCGTCGGTACCGGCCCGTTCCGGGTCACCGACTGGAAGCACGGCGACCGCGTCACCCTGACGAAGAACGCCGACTACACGCCGCTCGGCGGCTCGACCACGAAGCCCCGCCTCGACGGGCTGACCTGGCGCTTCCTGCCGGACTCGACCTCCCGCTACGCGGCGCTGCAGTCCGGGCAGGTCGACGTCATCGACAACGCGCAGCCCGACCAGCTCGAGGCGGCGTCGTCGAAGGCCGCGATCCGTGACCTCGACGCGCCCCGCCCCGGTGCCTCGAACCGGCTCGAGCTGAACTCCGGTCACGGGGTCTTCCAGGACGAGTCCGTCCGCAAGGCCTTCATCGCCGCGGCCGAGATCGACCCGGGCCTCAAGTCGCTGTTCCTCGGCACCGCGAAGCGCTCGTACTCCGTGCTGTCGAGCGTCGAACCGACCTCGTACTCGGACAAGGCGCTCTTCGGGTACGACCCGTCGGAAGCCGAGCGCCTGCTCGACGCCGCCGGGTGGAAGGAGAACGGCGACGGCGTGCGCGAGAAGGACGGCAAGCCCCTCATCGTCACGTTCCCGGTCTCGACGAACCAGTCGGTCCCCGCCGAGCGCAGCCTGTTCCAGCAGATCCAGGCCTCCGAAGCGAAGGTCGGGATCTCGGTCAAGCTCGAGGAACTCGACCTGTCCAGCTGGTACGCCGCGCTGGCGAAGAACCAGTACGACGTCGTCAGCGCGCCGTACACGAAGGTCGGCCCGGACGTCCTCCGCATCCTCTACGACTCCGCGTCGATCACGCCGGCACCGTCGGGCTACTTCGCGAACCTCGCCCAGCTCGACGACCCGGCACTCGACCGGCTGCTCGAGCGGGCCGCACAGACCGCGGACTCCGCCGAGCGCGCCGACCTGGTGGAGCAGGCGCAGCAGACGATCCTCGAGAGCCGGACCGTCCTGCCGCTCTACGACCAGCAGAACCACTTCCTGTACCGCTCGGCCGTGCACGGCATCTCGACCACGTCGGTCTCGACGCCGTGGTTCGGGACCGCCTGGCTCGCCCGCTGACCCTCCGGTGGTGCACGGTCCGGTGACAGCCGGGAGGCCCGGTGCCCGCCCGCCCCGCAGCTCCCCCGCCGCCGGGTGGGCGCGTTGGGCGGTGCGCCGGCTCCTCGGCGGCGTCGGAGTCCTCTGGGCGGTGGCGACGATCGTGTTCGTCGCCATCCGCCTGATCCCCGGTGACCCAGCACTCGCGATCCTCGGCGGCCCGGGGTCGCAGGCCTCGGCCGAGGCAGTGGCGCAGGTCCGCCACGAGTACGGCTTGGACCGGCCGGTGCTGGTGCAGTACGCGGTGTTCCTCGGACGTCTGGCGACCGGGCAGCTCGGCGACTCGTACGCCTTCCGGACGCCGGTGTCGACGCTGTTGGCGCAGGAGCTGCCGGTGACGCTGACCCTGGCGGTCGCCGGGCTCGTCGTCGCCTGGCTGCTCGCGGTCGTCGCCGCGTGGTGGTCGACGCAGCGCGGTCGGATCGCGGCGCTGCTGACCACCGGGCTGTCGGTGACCGCCAGCGTGATGCCGCACTTCTGGCTCGGCAGCGTGCTCATCGTCGTCTTCGCCAGCAGCCTGGGATGGGTGCCCGCGGTCAGCGACGGGACCGTCCGCGGCTGGGTGCTGCCGGTGCTCGTCGTCGCGGTGCCGGTCGCCGGGTACCTGGCCGAGACGATCCGTGACGGCGTCGTGGACGCGCAGCGCTCGGCGTTCGCACTCGCGGCCCGGGGGCGGGGCGAGTCCCGCGCGGGGCTGTTCGGCCGCCACCTGCTCCGGCACGCGGCCCTGCCCGGCATCGCGCTGTCCGCCTGGGCCTTCGGGTCGCTGGTGTCCGGGGCCGTGGTCGTCGAGTCGGTGTTCGCGCTGCCCGGCATCGGGCGTGCACTCGTCACCGCCGTGACGCAGCGGGACATGCCCCTCGTCGCCGGGATCGCCCTCGTGTCGGCGGCCGCCTACGTGGTGGTGCTCGCGGTGGCGGACCTCGTCGAGCGGGCGGTCGACCCGCGCGGCAGCGACCGGGGCACCCGCCGCGGCGACCAGGCCCGCGGCACCGGACCGGACCGCGACGCCGGACCGGACCGCGGCACCGGACCGGACCGCGGCGGCGCGACGTCCGACGAGGCGGTGGCGCGGTGAGCGGGATCGTCGACCCGGGCCTCCCGGCCGGACGCAGCAGCAGCATCGACGGTGTGCCCGGCAGCACGCCGTCCCCGGGCCCCGGCGTCCGCGCCGGACGCCGGTCCGAGCGATTCCGTGGGGGGACGCTCGGCCCGGCAGGAACCGTCGCCGCGGTGGTGGTGGCGGTCGCCGTCGTGGCGGCGCTGTGGCCGGCGCTGCTCGGCGGCGCCGACCCGCTCGCGGTGCACCCGTCCGAGGCGCTCCTGCCGCCCGGCGCCGGCCACCTCTTCGGCACCGACGAGTCCGGCCGTGACGTCCTGGCGCGGGTGGTCGCGGGGACGCGGGCGTCGCTGCTGGTCGGCGTCGTCGCGACCCTGGTCGGCGGCGGGACCGGGGTGGTCCTCGGGGTCCTCGCCGGACTCGGCGGCCGGGTCGTCGACGCCGTGGTGGGCCGTGTGACCGAGGTCGCCTTCGCCCTGCCGCTGCTCCTGGTCGCACTCGTCGTCATCGCGGTGACCGGGCCCGGACCGGTGCCGGCGATGCTCGCGGTCGGGTTCGCCACGGCCCCCGGGTACGCCCGGATCGTCCGCGGACTGGTCCGGACCGCTCGTTCGTCGCAGGTCGTCGAGACCGCGGTCCTGCTCGGCCGCTCCCCCGCCGCCGTCGTGGTCCGGCACGTGCTGCCGGCGGCGCTCTGGCCGGTCGTCGCGGTCGGCACGCTCGGCATCGGTCAGGCCGTGGTGTGGGCGTCGGCGCTCAGCTACCTCGGCGTCGGGACACCGCCGCCGGCACCGGAGTGGGGCGCGATGCTCGCCGACGGCCGCACCTACCTGGCGACCGCGCCGTGGATGAGCACGTTCCCGGGCCTGGCGATCGTGGTCCTCGCGACCGCCGTCACGGTGCTCGGCCGGGCCCTCCGCCGTGCCGGAGCCGCGCGGTGAGCGGCCACGGCAACGCCCTCGAGGTCGCCGGGCTCTCGGTCACGATCGACGGCGTCCCCGTCGTCACCGACGTCACCCTCCGGGTCGCGCCGGGCGAGTGCGTCGCCCTCGTCGGCGCCTCCGGCTCCGGCAAGTCCGTCACGGTCCGGGCCGCGCTCGGTCTGTCCGCCACCGGTGCCGGGGTCACAGCCGACCGACTGACCGTCGGCGACCAGGACGTCCGCGGCCTGTCGGAACGCCGGTGGCGCGCGGTCCGCGGACGTCACGTCGGCTACGTCGGCCAGGAGGCCCTGGGCGCCCTGGACCCGCTGCGTCCGGTCGGGCGGGAGGTCGCCGACGCCCTCCGCCTGCACACCGACCTGTCGGCACGTGAGCGCGTCGAGGCGGTGCGCGCCGAACTGGAGGCCGTCGGACTCGACCCCGCACTCGCCACCGACGGCCGCACCGCGGGCACCCTGTCCGGCGGGATGCGACAGCGTGCCCTCATCGCCGCCGCGACGATCGGTCGCCCCGGGCTGCTCGTGGCGGACGAACCGACCACGGCCCTCGACGCCGGCATCGCCCTCCGCGTGATGGAGCAGCTGCGGGCGGCGCAACAGCGCGGCACCGGGCTGCTCGTCGTCACGCACGACCTCGGACTCGTCGCGGGGTGGGCGGACCGGGTCGCCGTGATGGACGTCGGCCGCATCGTCGAGGAGGGTCCGACCGCCTCCGTCCTGGAGGCCCCGGTCCACCCCGCCACGCAGGCTCTGGTGCGTGCAGCCCGGTCGACGCCCGTGGGCCGGTCGACGCCGGTGGCCGGTGCCGCCGGCGCTGCGGGCGCGTCGTCGGCGGCCGGTCGCTCGGCGCTGCCGGTGCTCGCCGCCACGGGACTCCAGCGGTCCTACCCGGGCGTCGCGGCCGTCGCCGACGTCTCGCTCCGGGTCGCGGCCGGCCGGGTCCTCGGGGTGGTCGGGGCATCGGGCTCCGGCAAGACCACGGTGGCGCGGATGCTCCTCGGACTCGAGACGCCCGACGCCGGCACGGTCACGGTCGACAGCGAGGCGTGGGCACCGCTCCCCGAGCGCGACCGTCGTGCACGCCGACACCGGATGGCCGCGGTCGTCCAGGACCCCGGCGCGACGTTCGACGAGCGGTGGGACGTCGATCGAGTCCTCGCCGACGCCCTGAGCGGCGGACGGGCACGCCGGGCGACCGGTGCCCTGGGTGACCGCGTCGACGCCGCACTGCGACAGGTCGACCTGGACCCGGGCCTCCGGACCCGCTCGCCCCGCACGCTGTCCGGCGGGCAGCGGCAGCGGCTCGCGATCGCCCGGGCCCTGGCCACCGAGCCCGAGGTCCTGGTGCTCGACGAACCGGTCACCGCGCTCGACGCGACCGTGCAGGACGCGGTGCTCGGCCTGCTCGAACGGCTGCGCGACGACACCGGTGTGGCGATGGTGTTCGTGTCGCACGACCTGCGGGCCGTCCGGCGCCTGGCGGACGAGGTCCTCGTCGTCCACGAGGGCTCCGTGGTCGAGCACGGCACGGCCGAGGCCGTCTTCGGCCACCCCGAGCACCCGGTGACGCAGCGGCTCGTGCGTGCCGCCGAGCGGCTGGCCGCCGGCCCGTCCGCCTGACGGCGCCGGCCGCTCGCCGCCCGGCCGCCGTCCGCGCCGCCGGCCGCCGTCCGGCCGCCGAGCCGAGGCTCGGCGCGGGGTGGGGTGCGCGGGGCAGGGCGAGCGGGACGGGGTGCCGGACCGGCCACCCACACGACGGAGGCCCGACCCGCGTGACGCGGGTCGGGCCTCCAGGGCGTGTGGTGCGGGTCAGGAACCGGCGGCTGCCTTGTCCTGGGCACCGTCGCCGACCGGACCGTCGGCGGTCACGATCGGGATCTGGCTGGTCGAGAACTCCTTCGCCCAGTCGGACTGCGCGAGCTCCGACGTCGGGTCGTTGTAGTCGTCGATGACCCCGGCGACCTCGTCCTCGGAACCGACCGTCGGCCCGGAGCCCATCAGCGGCGACGCGGCGGTCTCCTTCGTGAAGTACACCGCCACGAGCCCGATCACGGCGGCCAGCATCAGGTAGAACGCGGGGATGTCCTCGGCCCAGCCGTAGCCGGCGTCCTGCGCCCACTTGATGAGCCCGGCGGTGGCGAGCGGGGTGGTCCCCCCGAACAGCGACACCGACACGTTGAACGCGATGGCCAGGGCGCCGTAGCGGATGATCGTCGGGAACAGCGCCGGCAGTGTGGACGGCATCGTCGACGTGAAGGTCACCAGGACCACGCCGAGGATCAGCAGGCCGGAGAACACCCCGACCCCGGTGCCCGACTGGACGAGCTTGAGCGCCGGCCAGGACAGCACGATGAAGCCGATGCAGCCCGCGGCGAGCACCGGACGGCGGCCGAAGCGATCCGACAGCCGACCACCGAAGGTGATGACGACCATCATCAGCAGCATCACGACGACGATCAGGATGAGCCCGAACGTCGCGTTCTGTCCGAGGTTCTGCTCCAGGTAGGTCGGCATGTACGACAGCAGCATGTAGTCGGTCACGTTGAAGACCAGGACCAGCCCGATGCAGATGATCAGCGAGCGCCAGTTCTCGGCGAAGAGCTTGAGGAACGGCGTCTTCTGCGACTCGCGCTCGGCGGCCTGCTCCTGCTGCTTCTGGAAGGCCGGGGTCTCCTCGAGCTTCAGCCGCAGGTAGAGCCCGATCAGGCCGAGCGGACCGGCGATCATGAACGGGATGCGCCAGCCCCAGCTGAGCAGGGCGTCCTCGGACAGGCCGAACTGCAGGCCGGTGACGATCGATGCACCGAGCACGTACCCGGCGAGCGTGCCGAACTCGAGCCACGAGCCCATGAACCCGCGGCGCTTGTCCGGCGAGTACTCGGCGATGAAGGTCGCGGCGCCGCCGTACTCACCACCGGTCGAGAAGCCCTGCACGAAGCGGGCGACGAGCAGCAGGATCGGTGCCCAGACGCCGATCGTGTCGTACGACGGGATCAGGCCGATCATCAGCGTGCCGGCGGCCATCAGGATCATCGTCAGCGCGAGGACCTTCTGGCGGCCGATCTTGTCGCCGATCGGGCCGAAGACCGCACCACCGATGGGGCGGACGATGAACGCGGCGGCGAAGAACCCGAAGGTGGCGACGATGTTCGATGCCGGGTCGCCCGCCGGCAGGAACACCTGCGAGATCGTCACCGTCAGGTAGGCGAAGATGCCGAAGTCGAACCACTCCATCGCGTTGCCGAGGGCCGCTGCGGCGACGGCACGCTTGAGCATCGACTCCTCGACGACGGTGACGTCGTCCTCGGTCAGCTTCCGTCGAGCACGCTTCACGGCGCCCTTCGTCCGCAGCGGGCGATCGCCGTGCTGCTGCTGGGGTGTGTCGTTGGCTGGCAAGGTGTTCCTCCGGTGTGCTGTGGCGTCCTTCGGGCTCCCGGCGGGACGGCCGGGCATCCGGCGAGACAGCGACACTGGCGTCCTGCGAACCGCGCTCGCCGGACAAACCCCGGAAGCCTAGCAGGTGGGCTGTCCGACGCGGCCGACCGGTACGCTGAGGACTGCACCCGCACCACGCGGGGACACTCAGGCACCTCATCACGGACTCGGTGCCGCACATACGAACGGAAGGCGCAGCCATGACCAAGCCCATGCCCGACAAGCCATCGGTGGACGGACTCGAGCAGGTCTGGGGGCCGCAGTGGGAGCAGGACGGCACCTACCGCTTCGACCGTGACGCCGCCGGCGACCGGTCCGCCGTCTACTCGATCGACACCCCGCCGCCGACCGCCTCCGGCTCGCTGCACATCGGGCACGTGTTCTCGTACACGCACACCGACCTCAAGGCCCGGTTCGAGCGCATGCGGGGCAAGCACGTCTTCTACCCGATGGGCTGGGACGACAACGGTCTCCCCACCGAGCGTCGCGTGCAGAACTACTACGGCGTCCGCTGCGACCCGTCGCTCCCTTACGACCCCGAGTTCACTCCGCCGTTCGCCGGTGGTGACGGCAAGTCGAGCAAGGCCGCCGACCAGCTGCCGATCTCGCGCCGCAACTTCATCGAGCTGTGCGACGAGCTGACCGTGCAGGACGAGCAGCAGTTCGAGGAGCTCTTCCGCACCCTCGGACTGTCCGTCGACTGGACGCAGTCGTACCGCACGATCGACGCGACCTCCCGTGCCAGCGCCCAGCGTGCCTTCCTCCGCAACCTCGAGCGTGGCGAGGCCTACCAGGCCGACGCCCCGACGCTGTGGGACGTGACCTTCCGCACCGCGGTCGCGCAGGCCGAGCTCGAGGACAAGGAGATGCCCGGCGCCTACCACGGTCTCGCCTTCCACAAGAGCGACGGCAGCGGCGACGTCGTCATCCAGACCACCCGCCCGGAACTCCTGCCGGCCTGTGTCGCCCTCGTCGCACACCCCGACGACGAGCGGTTCCAGGACCTCTTCGGCACGACCGTGCGCTCCCCGCTCTTCGACGTCGAGGTCCCGGTGCTCGCACACCACCTGGCGCAGAAGGACAAGGGCGCCGGCATCGCGATGATCTGCACGTTCGGTGACACCACGGACGTCGTCTGGTGGCGCGAACTGCAGCTGCCGAACCGCTCGGTGATCGGCTTCGACGGCCGCATCCGGTCCGACGAGCCGGCCTGGATCGAGTCCGCCGAGGGTCGTGCGCTCTACGCCGAGATGGCCGGCAAGACCGTGTTCTCCGCCAAGAAGGTCGTCGTGGACGCCCTGACCGAGTCCGGCGAGCTGGTCGGCGACGTGAAGACCATCAACCACCCGGTGAAGTTCTTCGAGAAGGGCGACAAGCCCCTCGAGATCGTCTCCACCCGCCAGTGGTACATCGTCAACGGCGCCCGTGACGAGCAGCTCAAGCAGACGCTGCTCGAGCGCGGCGACCAGATCGCCTTCCACCCGGACTTCATGAAGGTCCGCTACGAGAACTGGGTCGGTGGCCTGTCCGGCGACTGGCTGATCTCGCGCCAGCGCTTCTTCGGTGTGCCGATCCCGGTCTGGTACCCCCTCGACGCGGACGGCAACCCGGTGTTCGACCAGCCGATCGTCCCGACCGAGGCGCAGCTGCCCGTCGACCCGTCGTCCGACCCGGCCCCCGGGTTCGACGAGTCGCAGCGTGGTGTCGCCGGTGGGTTCCAGGGCGAGCTCGACGTGATGGACACCTGGGCGACCTCGTCCCTCACCCCGCAGCTCGCCGGCAAGTGGGAGACCGACCCGGCCCTCTACGACCTGGTGTACCCGTACGACGTCCGCCCGCAGGCGCAGGACATCATCCGGACCTGGCTGTTCACGACCGTCCTCCGCAGCCAGCTCGAGGCCGACGTGGTGCCCTGGAAGAACGCCTCGATCTCCGGCTTCATCGTCGACCCCGACCGCAAGAAGATGTCGAAGTCGAAGGGCAACGTCGTCACGCCGCTGTCCGTGCTCGAGGCACACGGCGCCGACGCCGTCCGCTACTGGGCGGCCTCGTCGAAGCTCGGCACCGACGCGGCCTTCGACCCGCAGAACCCGAAGCAGATCAAGGTCGGCCGCCGTCTGGCGATCAAGGTCCTCAACGCGGCGAAGTTCGTCTACGGCTTCGAGCTGCCCACCGGCGCCCACCAGGTGACCGAGGCGCTCGACATCGACATGCTCGCCGCGCTCGGCACCGTCGTCGACCAGGCCACCGCCGCGTTCGACGCGTACGACCACGCCCGGGCCCTCGAGGTCACCGAACGGTTCTTCTGGACCTTCTGCGACGACTACCTCGAGCTCGTCAAGGAGCGTGCGTACGGCACCGCCCCGGACGCCGGCCACGAGACGCAGGCCAGTGCAGTCCTCGCGCTCCGCGGTGCGATCGACGTCCTGCTCCGCCTGCTGGCACCGTTCCTCCCGTACGCGACGGAGGAAGTGTGGGCCTGGACCCACGACACCAGCGTGCACCGGGCCTCCTGGCCGGTCCGTGCCGACCTGCCGGTCGACCAGGCCGAGACCGGGCTGCTCGCAGCCGTCGGCCAGGCGCTGATCGGCATCCGCGGGGCGAAGACCGCGGCCAAGGCGTCCCAGAAGACGCCGGTGACCCGCGCCGTCGTGCAGGCACCCGCTGCCGTCCGCGAGCTCGTCGAGCGCGCGGCCGCGGACCTGGCGGCCGTCGGCCGGATCCAGGACCTGGCCTTCGTCGACGGTGACGAGTTCGCCGTCGTCGAGATCGAGCTGGCGGAACAGCCGCCGGCCTGATCCTGACGGACCGGACACCGGACGCCCCGTTACCGTGGAGACACGGGCGGGGCGTCCGTCGTCGTGGCGGACTCCGCCGTCGACACGGCTCCGCCGACACGGACTGGAGGCACGGATGCAGTTGGGAACGCGATGGAACGTGGGCGCGGAACCGCCCGCGCGACTGCCCGAGACGATGGTCGTCGCCGTGCGCGGTGTCGAGGACGACCTGGCGGCGCAGTCGGTCGACGCATCGACCTGGCGGTGGACGCTGACGTTCCTGGAGGGCAAGCCGATGGTCGAGCTGGACGACGGGACGTCGATCCACCTGGACCCGCTCGGGCACGCGCAGGTGACCGACCCGGACGACGCGGGGTCCGAGGACTGAGTCGTCGGACTGCGCAGACGCCGGACGGCCGGGGTGACGTGATGGTCACCCCGGCCGTCCGGCGTCCGTCCTGCGCGGTCAGCGCTGCGCGGTCAGCGCTTCGGCACCGACTCGACCGGCACCGGGACGAGCGCACCGCCCTCGATCCGGTACGCCTGCCGCGTGGCGGTGTCCCGCCCGAGGGCGGTGTCCGCACTCCAGCGGAGCAGACGGTTCCCCGGTTCGAGGTGGTCGAGCACCAGGAACTGCCCGTCGTGGACCGCGACCTCGCCGAAGCGCGCCGCGAAGGCACCCGCGGTCTCGACACCCCGGAGCCAGCCGTCGGTGACGGTGGTGCCGTCGGCCTCGACCACGCGGGCACCGGCGTACCGGGTGGAGAAGTTCCCGTGGGCGGTCGTGCCACCGCCGGCCTTGTGCAGCCAGAGGGTGCCGCTCGCCGGGTCGAGGACGAGCTCGGCGATCACGGTGTCACCGAGACCGCGGTACTGCACCATGGTGCCGCGCCGGACGTCGACCGGGACGCGGACGACGTCGGGGGTACCGTCCGCGGCGAGGAACTCGACGTGGGCCGACCCGGCGCCCGTCCCGACGGCCAGGGTCTGCAGCCGGGTCCGTCCGACCGTGACGTCGGGGTCGGGGGTGGTCGTGAGTTCGAGCGCTCCGCCCGCGGTCCGCTGCCCGTAGGTCGCGGTCCCCGTCACCTGCACCGCGCCCGTCGGGACGGTGTGCCGGACGACGTGGTCCAGACGGTCGGTCCGGCGGTCGTGGTTGGTGGTGAGGTCGAATGCCGGGTCGGGGCGCTCGGCCATCGCGGCGCGCGTCTGGTCGGTGAGTCCCAGCCCCCAGGCGTCGAAGAAGGCGGTGAGGTCCCGGTCGGTGACCTCGGAGGCGACCAGGGCGAACTGCTGCTTGCGCGCCGCGGTGTCCGAGGTGCTCGGCACCGTCGCACCGAGCGCCCGGTCGACGCGGAACTGCTGGGCGATCCGGCCGTACACGTCGTCCCCGAAGGCCCGGCGGAGCTGGTCGAACATCAGCACGCGCAGCCAGATGTCCTGACGGTCGAAGTGCCGCTCGGCCTGGGGCAGTGCGAAGAACGTGGCCGCCTTCTTCCGGGTGGCCGCGTCGTCGAGCCGGTTCACACCCGGGGTCAGGTGCTCCTGGTTCGCCAGGGCGGAGACGTTGACGGACACCTCGCCCAGGCCGGCCCAGTTCATCCAGTCGGGCTGGTACGTGTGCCCGACCTCGTGCCAGAACGCCCACTGGTCGGCGGGCGCCTTCGACAGCAGGTCCCGCATCGCGCCGGTGTCGTTCTGGAAGCGGATCCAGTCGTGGGACGCGCTCGCGTAGCCACCCCCGGTGTCGGGGTTGGTGACGAGGACCCGCTGCGGTGCCCGGTGTGCTGCCCCGGTCGCGGCCCGGTCGAGCCCGAACACGGCGTCGGTCTTCGCGACGAAGCGTTCCATCATCCGGATGCGGGGGCCGACCTGGATGCCCCGGTCGAGCAGCCAACGCTGGGCGATCGGCTTCTGCACCTGCACGAGGACGTCGTCGCCGATGAGCTCGACGATCGGCGCGGTCGATGACGCCATCCGCTCGGCGAACTGCGCCTCGGTCGTCTCGCCCTCGACGAAGGTCGCCATCGGGGCTCCGCCGTCCACGCGCACGGTCGTGGTCCGGGAGCCCTCGGCAGCGGTGTCGAGGAGGTGGACCGGCCCGCTCTTCGGCACGGTCAGGCGGTTCACGCCCGGCTGCAGCGGGACCGTCTGCACGCCGACGTCCTTCCCGCCGTTGATGCCCGCGTACACGCCGTACAGACCGAAGCGTGCGGAGAGCCCGGAGACGCCCGCCGGGACCGTGATCGTGACGGTGTCGCCGGCGGTGACGGAACGACCGGTGGGCTCGTGTGCCGAGTGACGGTACGAGCGTCCCTCGGCACGACGTGCGGCCTCGGCGTCCCCGAGGGCCCGGACCGGGACCACCGAGTGGGACGGCGCGACGACGAGGTGCTGGGGCGGTGTCGGCGCCTCGGGGGTCGTGACCGTGGTGATGGCTGCCGGACCGGTGTTGCCGGCGGCGTCGACCGCGCTGATGGTGAACCGCACGGCGGTGCCGGCGGGCAGGTCGGCGATGCGGGCCTCCCGGGCGTCCGCCGGCAGGTGCGTCGGGGCGGCACCCGCACGGGTGAGGACGTACCCGTCGACGCCGCGGTCGTCGGTGGCCGCGGCCCAGCGGAGGCGAGCGGTGTGCGCGTCGACGGGGTCGCCGGCGAAGTCGGGCACGGTGCTCGGCGCGACGGTGTCCTCGGCGGGGACCTCCGGACCGCTGCCGTCGCCGTCGTCGCTGCCGTCGTCCGGGGTGCAGCCGGCCACGTCGGTGCCGTCGATGCTGCACGCCTGCACCGCCGGGACGACCGAGCCGTCGCCGGTCATGCCGAAGGACAGGTTCGCGGTGGCGCCGGGCGCGAGCTCCTGGCCGCGCTTCGCCGTGATGGTGACCTCGTCGCCGTGCTGCTCGGTGTCCGCCATCCAGCTCACCCAGCTGTCGAAGGCACCACCGGTGACCCGGAACCGGAGTTGCCAGCCGGCCGGTGTCTCACCGGTGTTCCGGACGACGAACTGTCCGCCGGCGTACCACGCGGTCGCGTCCGACAGCTCGAGCGAGGCGGAGACCGAGCCCGAGCCGGAGCCGGCGGTCGTGGGCGCTGCCCGGTCCAGCGCGACGGCCGGGTCGGCGAACAGGACGGACCCGGCGAGCAGGCAGGCCAGTGCGGGCAGCGCGCGCGGACGGGGTCGGCGGTGGGGACGGGACGACATCGGCAGGACTCCTCGGTGTGACGGGACGGTCCTCCCATGGTCCGGGCGTCCCCGGCACGAGCCACGTCTCCGAATGGTGACGGCCGGGCTCAGACGAGACCGGCGCGATGTGCGGCGATGGCGAGCTGCGTGCGGTTCTGCAGGCCGAGCTTGTCGAGGACGCGGGAGACGTAGGTCTTCGCCGACGTCGCGGTGACGCCGAGCCGCCCGGCGATCTGGGCGTTCGTCAGCCCCTCACCCACGGCGACGACGAGCTCGCGTTCCCGGTCGGTGAGGTCGCCCAGGTCGTCGAACGGCAGCGGCTGCTCCTCGTGGTCGCGGGCCACGGCACGACGGACGACGGCGTCGGCGACCGCGGGTGCCAGCACACACCGGCCCGCGGCGACGTCCGCGATCGCGGCGGGCAGTTCGTGCGGGCGTGTGCCCTTGAGCAGGAACCCGGAGGCGCCGGCCGCGAGGGCGCGGAGCACGTCGTCGCCGTCGTCGAACGCGGTCAGGACGAGGACGGCCGGAGCTGCCGGACACTCGCGCAACCGCCGGGTCGTCTCGATGCCGTCGATGCCGGGCATCCGCAGGTCGACCACGGCCACGTCGCACCGGAGGCGGCGGGCTGCGGCCACGGCACGCTCGCCGTCGCTGCACTGCGCCACCACGACGAGCCCGGGCTCGGACTCGATGACGATCCGGAGGCTCGACCGGATGTCGTCGTCGTCGTCCACCAGCAGCACGCGGGTCATCGGGGCAGCTCGAGGTCGAGACGGAAGCGGCCGTCCGGCGTCCGGGTGTGTCGGAGGAGACCGCCGACCTCGGCCGCACGTTCGGCGGCGACCGCCAGCCCGTGGCCCCCGGTCCGGCGGGCGTCGGGGAGCCCGCCGCCCGCTGCGACGCCGGCCGCATCGGAGCGCGACGGGACGGCGTTCCGGAAGGTCACCTCCAGGCGGTCCGGCAGCAGGGCTGCGGTGACCTCGACCACGCTGGCCGGAGCGTGCTTCCGTGCGTTGTGCAGTGCCTCGGCGACGACGGCGTCGAGGACCGCGGTGCACCGGGTGTCGAGCCCCGCGGTCCGGGCGAGCGGTCCGGCGGCGGGTCCCCGGCGGACGACCTCCTGACCGTCCTCGAGCGCCGCGTCGAAGGACTCCTGCCAGGACGGTGTCGCGAGGGTGGCGGCATCAGGCGCCACAGGCTGGCGGGTGCCTGACTGCGCCTCGGTGCTCCGGAGCAGACCGACGACGAAGTGCAGGTCCTCGAGCAGACCGGCGCCGCTGTCGGCGATGCGGGTGGCGAGACGACGGGTCGCTTCGTCGTCGCTCTGGGCAGCGAGCGCCGTGGCGTGGAGCGTCATCCGGCTCACCCCCTGTCCCACGACGTCGTGCAGGTCGCGGCTGAGGCGGAGCCGCTCCTGCGCGACGACGTCGGCCGCCCGCGCGGCTGCGGCGGCGGCCTGCAGCCGGAGCCGTTCCTCCCGGGCGCGGACCACCCGACGCGCCTCACCGACGGCGCCACCCACCAGGGCGGGGAGCACGACGGCGACGAGGGGCGCGGACTCGGCGGGGACCGCGACGTGGCCGGCCCGGAACATGCACGGGTCCGGCACCAGCCCGAGGGGGTGCAGGACGGTGAAGACGCCGAGGACGACCCACCAGCCGCGTCCCCGGCGCGCGGCGACCACGGCGCTCATGACGACGACGAACGAGCACGAGCCCGTCATCGCCCAGACGATCGGGGCCACTGCCGTCGGCAGCAGCGGCCAGCGGTGCACGGCGTACAGCGACAGCCCGCCGATGACGAACACGAGCACCTGCAGGAGGTCCGGCGCAGCCCGGGCCGCGAGGGCGTCGTACCAGACGCTGTAGCCGGTGACGGCCACCGGCAGGACGACGGCGCCGATGCGCGCGATCCGACGGAGGCGGTCCGACGGCGTCTCGACGAGTCGTTCGAGCGGGCGGAGCGGACGATCGATCGTCGCATGAGTCGACATGTTGGATATCACGTATCGAGTGTAGACCAAGCGGCAGCGATGGTTTCCTGTCGACTTCCGGAGACGCCCCGCCGGCCCGGGCACGCTGCACGATGGTCGACGTCCGCACCGGCGGACACCATCCGCTCCGGCGGACGTTCCCCTCCGAAAGGCATCCTGATGTCCCTCCGCTCCTCCACCCTCGCCACCGCCGCGATGACCGCCGCGATGATCGGGTGCACGCTGCTCGCCCCGTCCGTCGCCTCGGCCGCACCGACCCAGGAGGCCGCGACCGGCACCGCAGGCCAGCTCCAGATGTGGGACGGCAGCCAGCACTACAGCAGCGGTCAGTTCGTCATCACGAACCCGACCGCGGGTGCGTCGGACTGGGAGCTGACGTTCTCGGTGCCGAACGGGTCGTTCGAGAACCACTCCGACTGGAACGTGGACGCACAGGTCGACGGCGACCGCGTGACGCTCACGCCGAAGAACGGCGCACTGGCAGCGGGCATGAGCGAGTACGTCTCGTTCGGCATCGCCGGTGACGGGTCGAGCGCCCTCAGCGTCCAGGGCTGCGACCTCGGTGGCGCCGCGGTCGGCGGCTGCTCGGCGGCTGAGGACCAGGGTCAGGCACCGACCACGCCGGGCGACGTCCGCGTCACCGACGTCGCGCACGACCGGGTGACCGTCAACTGGACCCCGAGCACCGACGACGGCCCCGGCATCCTGTACACCGTGACGCTCCTGCGCGACGGCGACGTGATCCGCGAGTACCCCGTACCCGGCGCCCACCGCACGAGCCAGGTCGTCGACCGCCTCGACCCGGACCGCGACTACGAGGTCGTCGTCACCGCTCGGGACTCGGACGACAACGTCAGCGCCGCCGAAGCCGTCTCGTTCACCACGGCCGCCGACCCGTCGGTCGCCGGGCCCGCCACCCCGGCGGACGTCCACGTGAACACCGAGCAGTCCGACAGCGTCATCGTCAACTGGAACTCGCCGGTCACGCCCGAGCTGCTCGGCCACCAGGTCCTGCTCTTCCAGGACGGCGAACTCATCCGCGCACACGTGATCGCGAACCCGCGCCAGGCGTCGGTCATCGTCGACCGCCTCACCGCAGGTACCGACTACGAGGTCGCGGTCCTGGCGTACGACCGGTCGGGTCACGAGACGACCTCCGACCGGGTCGCGTTCACCACCGCGCGCTGACCGCGCGAGCCGGGCGCGCTGACCGCGCGAGCCGGGCGCGCTGACCGCGCGAGCCAGGCAACCTGGCGGGGCCGACCCGGGCCTCCCGTCCGGACGCCCACGAACGGAACCGGCCTGGCGCCGCGGGACCACCGCGGCACCAGGCCGGCCCCGCTCTCACGCGCTAGAATGGAGAACGTTCGTTCCCGGCATGCCACCGATGCCGTGGACACCGAGTGGACGGAGCACCGACATGGCGACGAGCACGGTCGAACCCGAGACGGCAGCACGGATCGTCGAGACCGCGGACACGCTCTTCTACACGCGCGGCATCCAGGCGGTCGGCATGGACGAGATCCGTTCCACCGCCGGCGTCTCGCTGAAGAAGCTCTACGCCGCGTTCCCCGGCAAGGAGCAGCTCATCGCCGCCGTCCTCGCCGGCCGTCACGACTTCTGGGAGCAGGGCATCCGGGCCGCGGTCGACGCCGCCGACGGCCCTCGTGCGCAACTGCTCGCCGTCTACGACTTCCTCGAGTCCTGGTTCGGGGACGAGACCTTCCGCGGCTGCGGCTTCATCAACGCGTTCGGGGAACTCGGTGCGACCTCCCCCGCCATCGCCGAGATCGCCCGCGAGCACAAGGACTCGTTCCAGCGCTTCGTCGCCGGGATCACCTCGCAGGCCGTCCCGGACGCCGAACGCGCCGAGGAGCTCGCAGCACAGCTCGCGCTGCTGGCCGAAGGGGCCCAGACCACCGCGGCCATCGCGGGGACGACCGAGGCGGCCGTGCACGCCCGCCGAGCGGCTGCGGTGCTGATCGACGCCGCGACGCGCTGACGACACCGGGACCGGGCCTGCTGCCCGGCACCCGCCACCCGGCCACCCGCCCGCATCGCTAGGTTGGGGCGATGGCCACTCCGTTCGATGGACCGAGCACCCTCCCCTACGCCCTCCCCCCGTTCGACGACGTCCGGACCGAGCACTACCGGCCCGCCTTCGACGCGGGCATGACCGAACACCGCGCCGAGGTCGAGGCGATCGCCACCGACCCGGAGCCGCCGACCTTCGAGAACACCCTGGTCGCGCTCGAACGTGCCGGGCAGCTGCTCCAGCGGGTCGAGATGGTCTTCTCCACCGTCACCTCGGCCGACTCCACCGACGAGCTGCGCGACCTCGAGGCCGAGCTGTCCCCGCTCCTCGCCGCCCACCGCGACGCGATCGTCCTGGACGGGCGCCTGTACGCACGGGTCCGTGCCGTGCACGACGCCCTCGATGCGACCGCCGGCCGCTCGGAGGAGGACCGCCGCCTGGCCGAACGGACGCTGACCGAGATGACCCTCGCCGGCGCCGGACTCGACGACGCGGGCAAGGAACGCCTGACCGCGATCAACCAGGAGCTGTCGACCCTGACGACGACCTTCGAGCGCAACCTGCTCGAGGACACCAACGACGCCGCCGTGCACGTCACCGACGAGTCCGAACTCGCCGGCCTCGACGACGGCGCGAAGTCCGCCGCCGCTGGTGCCGCCGCCGACCGTGGTCTCGACGGCTGGCTCGTCACCCTGCCGCTCTACACGGGGCACCCGTGGCTGGCGACGCTCACCGACCGGGGCCTCCGGCAGCGGATCATGGAGGCGTCGCTCTCCCGCGGCCGTCGCGGCAACGCCTTCGACAACCGGGACGTCCTGCTGCGCATCGTCCGCCTCCGCGCCGAGCGAGCCGAACTGCTGGGCTTCCGCGACCACGCATCGGTGGTCACCGCGGACGAGACGGCCGGCACCCCGGAAGCCGTGGCGGGCCTCCTGTCCTCCCTGGTCACCGCAGCCGTCGCGAACGCCCGCGACGAACGCGAGGCACGCTCCCGCACCGTCGGCCACGACGTCGAGTCGTGGGACTGGGCGTACGCCACCGAGGTCCTCCGCGGTTCGCAGTTCGCCGCGGACAGCAGCGCACTCCGCCCGTACCTGGAGGCCGACCGGGTCCTACGCGACGGCGTCTTCCACGCGGCGGGCACCCTCTACGGCCTGCGGTTCACCGAGCGCCCGGACCTGCACGGCTACAACGACGAGGTCCGCGTCTTCGAGGTCGTCGACGAGCAGGACGCCCCGGTCGGGCTCTACCTGCTCGACCTGTACACGCGCGACGGCAAGCGCGGTGGCGCGTGGATGAACCCCGTCGTCGAGCAGTCGCACCTGCTCGGCACACTGCCCGTCGTCGTGAACAACCTCAACGTCCCGAAGCCCGCGGCCGGCTCGCCCACCCTGCTGACGCAGGACGAGGTCGAGACCCTGTTCCACGAGTTCGGCCACGCCCTGCACGGGCTGATCGCCCGGACGACGTACCCGCGGTTCTCCGGCACGAACGTCGAGCGCGACTTCGTCGAGTTCCCGTCGCAGGTGAACGAGATGTGGGTCACGTGGCCGTCGGTCCTGGCGAACTACGCCAAGCACCACGAGACCGGTGCGTCGATGCCGCCCGAGCTCGTCCTGGGGCTCAGCGACTCCGAGGGGTTCAACGAGGGGTTCGGCACGACCGAGTACCTCGCCGCCGCGCTGCTCGACCAGGCCTGGCACCGACTGACCGCCGCCGAGGCCGCTGCGGTCACCGACGTCGAGGCGTTCGAACGGGAGGCCCTGGTCGCCGCCGGCATCGACGCCCCGGCCGTCCCGCCCCGCTACTCGTCGACGTACTTCGCGCACACGTTCTCCGGCGGGTACGACGCCGGCTACTACGGGTACATCTGGAGCGAGGTGCTGGACGCCGACACCGTGGAGTGGTTCCGCGAGCACGGTGGGTTGTCCCGCGAGGCCGGTGGACGCTTCGCGCGGCTGGTGCTCGGCGTCGGCGGCGCGAAGGACCCGCTCGAGGCCTACCGCGAGTTCCGCGGCCGCGATGCCGAGGTCGGACCGCTGCTGCGGCGACGCGGCCTCGAGTAGCGGCGCGGCCGGCCGGTCCAGTCCGCGAAACACCGGTGTTCGTCGGTTGCGCCGCGGAAAGACGCGGCGTGACGCACGAACACCGGTGTTCCGCGAGCTCCGCGGACGGACGGGAGGCGCGGTGCCGGCCCGCCCGGTGCGTCCGGCTAGGCGGACTTCTCGACGCGCTTCGGTGCGGACCGCGGCACGATCGTCGGCGCCGCGTTCTCGAGCACCGACGCCCGGGTGACGACCACACGGGCCACGTCGTCGTCCGAGGGGACGTCGAACATGATCGGCCCGAGGACCTCTTCCATGATCGCGCGGAGGCCGCGGGCACCGGTCTGGCGGAGCACCGCCAGGTCAGCGATCGCCTCGAGCGCCGCCTGGTCGAACTCGAGCTCGACGCCGTCGATCTGGAACATCCGCTGGTACTGGCGCACCAGGGCGTTCTTCGGCTCGGTGAGGATCTGCATGAGCGCCGCCTGGTCGAGCTTCGACACCGTGGTGACGACGGGCAGGCGACCGATGAACTCGGGGATCAGGCCGAACTTGTGCAGGTCTTCCGGCAGGACCTCGGAGTAGAGGTCCTGGTGGTCGGTCGGGCTGTGCAGCTGGGCACCGAAGCCGATGCCGTGCTTGCCGACGCGCGACGACACGATCTCTTCCAGCCCGGCGAACGCCCCGGCGACGATGAACAGCACGTTCGTCGTGTCGATCTGGATGAACTCCTGGTGCGGGTGCTTCCGACCGCCCTGCGGCGGCACCGAGGCGACCGTGCCCTCGAGGATCTTGAGCAGCGCCTGCTGCACGCCTTCGCCGGAGACGTCGCGGGTGATCGAGGGGTTCTCGGCCTTCCGCGCGATCTTGTCGACCTCGTCGATGTAGATGATGCCGGTCTCGGCGCGCTTGACGTCGTAGTCGGCCGCCTGGATCAGCTTGAGCAGGATGTTCTCGACGTCTTCGCCGACGTACCCGGCCTCGGTCAGGGCGGTGGCGTCCGCGACGGCGAACGGCACGTTCAGCCGCTTGGCCAGGGTCTGCGCCAGGTACGTCTTGCCACAGCCGGTCGGGCCGATGAGCAGGATGTTCGACTTGGCGATCTCGACGTCGTCGCGGTCCTCGGCGGCGGTGATCTGCCCCTGCGCCCGGATCCGCTTGTAGTGGTTGTAGACGGCGACCGCGAGTGCGCGCTTCGCCGGGTCCTGGCCGATGACGTACTCCTGCAGGAAGTCGAAGATCTCGCGCGGCTTCGGCAGGTCGAACTCCCCACTGCCGGTGTCCTCGCCCGCTTCGGCGAGGCGCTCTTCGATGATCTCGTTGCAGAGCTCGACGCACTCGTCGCAGATGTAGACGCCGGGTCCGGCGATCAGCTGCTGTACCTGCTTCTGGCTCTTCCCACAGAAGGAGCACTTCAGGAGGTCGGCGCTCTCTCCGATGCGTGCCATGCTCTCGGCCTTCCCTGGTCGACGTGCACCGCCAGTGCGGTCCACGAGGTCGTCGTGGGACCGAGCCTAACCGCAACCGGGGACACAGTCGGGGACCCCCGGCCGCGTTCGCCCAGGGCGTGGTCGGCCTGGTAGCGTGAGCAGCGTTTCTCTACAAGTTGTAGAGAACGGCTCCTGGAGGAACCATGCAGAAGCGCCTCGCCACCGGCGGTGTCGTGACCCTCGGCGTCGCCGCCGCCATCGTCCTCGGCACCGCGGCCTCGGCCAGCGCCCACGTCGAGGCCGAAGCGTCATCGACCGCCGTCAACTCGTACACCACTGTCACGTTCTCCGTGCCGCACGGCTGCGACGGCTCCCCCACCACGAAGCTGCAGTTCCACGTGCCTGAGTCCGTGATCGAGGTCACGCCGACCGTGAACCCGAACTGGACCATCACGAAGGCCACCGAGCCCTACACGGCCCCGAGCTCCGCAGCCGGTTCCGACGAGGACGAGGCCGAAGCCGCCGCCGAGCGCGTCACCAGCGTCACCTACACGGCGAAGACCCCGCTGCCCGCCGACGAGCGCGACACCTTCTCGCTCTCGTTCTCCCTGCCCGACGGCAAGGCCGGCGACACCGTGTCGATGCCCGTCACGCAGACCTGCGAGAAGGGCTCCACCGAGTGGGACCAGGCCACCAAGGCCGGACAGGCCGAGCCGGAGCACCCCGCGCCGACCATCACGCTGACCGCCGCCACCGCAGGCGACGACGAGCACGGCACCACCGCGTCGACCGAGTCCGACGAGGCGACCGCGACCACGGCCTCCAGCTCGTCCACCTCCGTCCCGGCGGACCCGGACCTGGTCGGCCGCTTCCTCGGCCTCGGCGGTCTGCTCCTGGGCGCCGTCGCGCTGGTCGTCTCGGTCGCCGCCACGCGCCGACGCGGCAGCAGCAAGTGACGACGGGCGAGCGGCCGGGCACGCGTCCGGCGGTGCGCGGCCGGGTCCGGGCCGGGAGGCTCGGTGCCGGGACGCTCGCCGCCCTCACGCTCGTGGGTGGTGCGGTGTTCGGCCTCGCGGCCCCGGCCAGCGCGCACAACTACGTCATCGCCGCCACCCCGGCGTCGAACAGCACGCTGACCGAACTGCCGAAGACGTTCGCGATCACCACGAACGACCGCCTGCTCGACATCGGCGACACGGACTCGGGGTTCGCGTTCCGCATCGTGGGTCCGGACGGCCGGTACTTCGAGAACGGCTGCGTCGACGTCGAGGGCCCGACGATGTCCACCGCGGCCGCGCTCGGCAAGTCGGGCAAGTACCAGGCCGAGTGGCAGATCATCTCGGCGGACGGGCACACCGTCTCGGACTCGTACGACTTCACGTGGAAGGCCCCGGCGGGCTTCTCCCCCGCCACCGGCACCACGAAGCCGCCGACCTGCGCCACCGCGGGCAACGGCTCGACCGCCGCGGCGAGCACGACGGGCACGGAGTCCGGCACCTCGGCGTCGACGACCTCCGACGCACTGTGGATCGGTGCCGGCGGGCTCGTCGTCGTGGCCGCGGTCGTCGCCGTCCTGTTGCTCGTGCGTCGTCGCCCGGCGCCCGCCGCTGACGCCGACGAGGACTGACCGGCGCGCCGACCGGCACGCCGACACGCCCGCCGCCGTCGTCCCGACCGGTCGGGACACCCCGCTCACCTCCGCCGAGCGGTCACGACTCGTCGGACTGGCCTCGCCAGAACGACCGTTCGTGACCACTCGGCGAGACGCATGCGGGCGTGGCGGATCAGCTCGCCCCGGGGACGACGACCGACCCCGGGCACGACAACGGCCCCGCACCGAAGAGGTGCGGGGCCGTCGTCGTACCGAGCGCTACTTGACGAGCGCGGGGAGGTTCTTGCGGCTGGTGAGGACCTGGTCGATCAGGCCGTACTCCACGGCTTCCTGCGCGGACATGATCTTGTCGCGCTCGATGTCGTGGTTGATCTCGGCCGGCGTCTTGTTCGAGTGCTTCGACAGCGTCTCCTCGAGCCAGGTGCGCATACGGAGGATCTCCGCCGCCTGGATCTCGATGTCGGACGCCTGGCCACCACCCTGCTGGACAGCGGGCTGGTGGATGAGCACACGGGCGTTCGGGAGCGCCAGGCGCTTGCCCGGCGTGCCGCCGGCCAGGAGCACTGACGCGGCCGAGGCCGCCTGACCGAGGCAGACCGTCTGGATCTGCGGACGGATGTACTGCATCGTGTCGTAGATCGCCGTCATCGCGGTGAACGAGCCACCGGGCGAGTTGATGTACATCACGATGTCGCGGTCGGGGTCCATCGACTCGAGCACGAGCAGCTGGGCCATGACGTCGTCCGCGGACGCGTCGTCGACCTGCACGCCGAGGAACACGATGCGGTCCTCGAAGAGCTTCGCGTACGGGTCCTGACGCTTGTAGCCGTAGGCCGTGCGCTCTTCGAAGCTCGGGAGGATGTACCGATCAGAGGGGGCCGGGACGTTCTGCGCGCCACCGAGCATGGGGAGATGCATTCTCGTTTCCTTTTCTTCGGTGGTGATCAGGACTGGGCGTCGGGCTCGGCCGCAGGGGTCTGCGTCTCGCCGTCGTTGACGGTTCCGCCACCACCGACGACCTCGGCGGACGAGGCGCGGAGGTGGTCGACGAAGCCGTACTCCAGGGCTTCCTGTGCCGAGAACCAGTTGTCGCGGTCGTTGTCCTTGAGGACCTGCTCGATGGACTTGCCGGTCTGCTCGGCAGTCAGCTCCGCCATGCGCTGCTTCATGTCGAGGATGACCTTCGCCTGCGTCTGGATGTCCGCGGCGGTGCCGCCGAACCCACCGGACGGCTGGTGCAGGAGCACGCGCGCGTTCGGCGTGATGTAGCGCTTGCCGGGCGTGCCGGACGAGAGCAGGAACTGCCCCATCGAGGCGGCGAGGCCGATGCCCACCGTGACGATGTCGTTCGGCACGAACTGCATCGTGTCGTAGATCGCCATGCCGGCGGTGATCGAGCCACCGGGCGAGTTGATGTAGAGGTAGATGTCCTTCTCAGGGTCCTCGGCGGCGAGCAGCAGCAGCTTGGCTGCGATCTCGTTCGAGTTGTCGTCGCGGACCTCGGAGCCGAGCCACACGATCCGGTCTCTCAGAAGGCGGTCAAAAACACTGGGGTTCAGTGTTGCTTCGGCCATGGAAAAGCTCCCGTTCAGTTGTCGCTTGTTGTCGAACTTATCGGTTGCAACGCACGTGGTCGCGTGTGTTCGCTGTCGGCGGTCAGCAGGTCAGGGAACGCGGTCGGGACGTGCGGGTGAACGAACGGGAGGCACGGTGCCAGCTGGCACCGTGCCTCCCGTTCGTGCGGATGGTCGCGACTACTTCGCGTCGGCCTCGGCCGACCCGTCGTCGGTGTCGGTCGACTCGTCGTCGGCGACGTCGGCGACACCCGCGGTGAACGCGGAGAGGTCGACCGGGTTGCCGGCGGTGTCCTTCACGGTGACCTTCGACAGGACCGTGGCGACGGCCTTCGAGCGAGCCACCTCGCCGACCATGCCGGGGATCTGGCCGTTCTGGTCGATGACCTTGATGAACTCGGCCGGCTCCATGCCGTACTGCGCAGCGGCCTGGATCAGGTACTGCGTGAGCTCTTCCTGCGAGACCTGGATCTGCTCCTTCTCGGCGATGGAGTCGAGGAGGATCTGCGAGCGGAAGGCCTTCTCGCTGGACTCGGCGACCTCCTTGCGGTGCTCGTCGTCCTCCAGACGGTTTTCCTGCTCGAGGTGACGGTGGACCTCGTCCTCGATGAGCTTCTCGGAGATCGGGATCTCCACCGACTCGAGGAGCTGCTCGACGAGCTTGTCGCGAGCGGCAGCGCCCTGGCCGAAGGTCTTCGACTTGGCGATCTGCTCCTTGAGGTCCGCCTTGAGCTCGTCGAGCGTGTCGAACTGGCTCGCGATCTGGGCGAACTCGTCGTCGGCCTCGGGGAGCTCGCGCTCCTTGACGGCGGTGACGGTCACGGCGATCTGGGCGGTCTCGCCCTCGCGGTCGCCACCGACGAGCTTCGACTCGAAGGTGGTGGACTCGCCGGCGGTGAGGGACTCGAGCGCCTCGTCGATGCCCTCGAGCAGGTCGCCCGAACCGATCTCGTAGGAGACGCCGGTGGCCGAGTCGACCTCGTCGTCACCGATGGTGGCGGTCAGGTCGAGCTGGGCGAAGTCGCCCGAGGTGGCCGGACGGTCCACGGTGACGAGGGTGCCGAAGCGCGTGCGGAGGTTCTGCAGCTCTTCGTCGATCTCGTCGTCGGAGACCTCGACCGCGTCGACCGTGAGCTCGAAGGAGCTGTAGTCGGGCAGGTCGAACTCCGGACGGACGTCGACCTCGAAGGTGAGGACGAGGTCGCCGGAGAAGTCCTTGACGTTCGGGAGCTCGGCGACGTCGGCCTCGGCACGGCCGAGGATGCGCAGCTCCTGCTCGTCCACCGCCTGGCGGTAGAAGGTGTCGATGGCGTCGCCGACGGCGTGGTTCAGGACCTCGCCACGACCGACGCGCTGGTCGACGATCGCCGGCGGGACCTTGCCCTTGCGGAAGCCGGGGATGTTGATCTGCTCTGCGATGTGCTTGTACGCGTGGTCGATGCTCGGCTTGAGATCGTCCGGCGTCACGTTCACGGTGAGCTTGACGCGGGTGTCGCTCACCTTGTCGACGGTGCTGGTGGCCAAGGGATGTTCTCCTGTTGGTTGACGTTCGATGTGACCTGGTCGGGGCGACAGGATTTGAACCTGCGACCTCCCGCTCCCAAAGCGGGCGCTCTACCAAGCTGAGCTACGCCCCGGTACGAGGGCCAGGATCGTCGCGTGCGCCGTTCAGCGCGCGGGCAGGACGAGTCCAGCCCAGCGACCTCGACGAGTCTAGCGGGCTCCAGGTGCACGATCCCCGGTAGGACTCCCGGTTGTGGGAAGTCAGTCGTCAGCGGCTCGCCGCAGACCCCGTCGCCACTGCACCCCGACGACGACCTGGACCGCCAGGGCAGCCACCCCGAGGAGCAGCCCGGCGACGATGCGCCACACGTGCAGCAGGGCGTGCCAGGGCTGGGTCTGCGGGTCGCCGAACAGGTCCGGGCGCAGCGAGAGCACCACCGCTGCCAGGGCCACCAGCACGTAGGACAGCACCCGGGAGCGCTTGATCGTGCGCTGCGACGACTCGTCCGGCGGCGGCAGGATCATGGGGGTGTCGATCGTCCGGTATGGTGGTGGGGCTGCGACACGTGCGCAGGCGCGGGGATGTAGCTCAATGGTAGAGCCCCAGTCTTCCAAACTGGCTACGCGGGTTCGATTCCCGTCATCCCCTCCAAATCCGGGCTAGCACTGTGCATCCGGGCTGGCACTGCGCCGATCCGCGATTCCCGTCATCCCCTCCAAATCCGGGCTAGCACTGCGCATCCGGACTGGCACTGCGCCGATCCGCGATTCCCGTCATCCCCTCCAAATCCGGGCTAGCACTGCGCATCCGGGCTGGCACTGCGCCGATCCGCGATTCCCGTCATCCCCTCCACTTCCCTCTTCCAGCGCCGACCGGCGCCGTTCTCGTACGCCGTCTGAACGGCGCTACTCGGCGCCGGTCTCCCGCTCCGCCTGGCCGGCGCTGCTCGGGCGCGCCCTGGTCCCGCTCGCCCGAGTCCTCCGTGACGACGACAGTCGCGTCCCGAGCACATGCGCACAGCCTCGGCGGTGCTTGACATCAGCCGGGCGCGGTCCGTAGGGTCATGGAATCGATTCCATGGAATCGATTCCACGACTCGCCCAACGGAGTGCTCACCGATGAACACCGTCACCATCAAGGACGTCGCCGCCCGCGCCGGCGTCTCCGCAGCGACGGCGTCCCGCGTGCTCTCCGGCAACGCCGCCACCAGCGAAGAGTCCCGCCGAGCAGTCGAGCAGGCCGCGAAGGACCTCGACTTCCGGCCGAACCTGCAGGCCCGCGCACTGCGCTCGACCCGGTCGGACACGATCGGCCTGCTGGTCTCCGACGTCCGCAACCCCTTCTTCGCCGACCTCGCCCACACCATCGAGCAGGCGGCACTGGCCGAGGGCTACGTCACGCTCCTCGGCAACGCGAACGAGCGCGCCGACCAGCAGAACCGGTACCTCGACACGCTCATCGCCCGTCGGGTGGACGGCGTCATCGTCGCGCCCCAGGGCAACGACACCGGCACCGTGCAACAGCTCGTCGACCGTCAGGTCCCGACCGTCTTCGTGGACCGCGTGATCCCCGGCCTCGACGTGCCGAGCGTGACGACGGACAGCAGCACCGGCATCCGCCAGACCGTCGAGCACCTCGCCGCCCTCGGCCACACCCGCATCGGGTACATCGCCGGCCCGCAGAGCGTCTCGACCGGCCGGGAGCGCTTCACCGCCTACCAGGACGCCGTCGCCGCAGCCGGGCTGAGCGAGGACCCCGACCTCATCGTCTTCGGCGACTTCCAGGCCGCGTCGGGCTCGGCCGGGGTCACCACCCTGCTGCAGCTCGCCGACCCGCCGACCGCGATCTTCGCCGCGGACAGCCTGATGGCGGTCGGGGCGATCGCGATCCTGAACCGCCTCGGGCTCCGACTGGGGCGGGACATCGCCCTGGTCGCCTTCGACGACATCGAGTGGTTCTCGCTGCTGGAGCCCGCGCTCTCCGTCGTCGCCCACAGCGTGGAGGACATGGGCCGCGTCGCCGTGGACCTCCTCCGCGACGTCATCGACGGTGGCCGTCCCGAGTCCGTCCGTCTGCCGAGCGAACTGATCGTCCGCGCTTCCTCGGCCACCCCCATCCGCCCCGTCCGGCCGGCCGCATCGTCGCGCCCCGCCGCAGAGCAGCACCCGGAGAACTGACATGGCCCAGACACCGCTCCTGACCCTCGACCGCGTCAGCAAGTCGTTCGGTCCGGTCCAGGTCATCACCGACGTCACGGTCGACGTCCACGCCGGGAAGGTCCAGGTCCTCCTGGGCGAGAACGGTGCCGGCAAGTCGACCCTCATCAAGATGATGTCGGGGATCCACCAGCCCGACGGCGGACGGATCCTGGTCGACGGAGCCGAGGTGAGCCTCCCGACCGTCACGGCCGCGGAGCGGCTCGGCATCGCGACGATCCACCAGGAACTCAACCTGGTCGGCTCGCTCAGCGTCGCCGAGAACGTGATGATGGGCCGGATCCCGACCCGCTTCGGGCTGGTCGACCGGAAGACGCTGCGTCGTCAGGCCGAGGCCGCGCTCGCCGTGATCGGACTCGACGTCGACGTCGACACGCCCGTCGGCGAGCTCGGCATCGCCCGGCAGCAGCTGGTCGAGATCGCGAAGGCGCTCAGCGTGGAGGCGCGGATCCTGATCCTGGACGAGCCCACGGCAGCACTCACCCGCCACGAGACCGAGGCACTCTTCCGGGTCGTCGCCGACCTCCGCGCCCGGGGCGTGGGGATGCTGTTCATCAGCCACCACCTCGACGAGATCGCCGAGATCGGCGACACGGTCGCCGTGCTCCGCGACGGACACTTCGTCGCCGAGGTCCCGGCGTCGACCCCGGAGGACGAGCTCGTCCGTCTGATGGTCGGCCGGAGCATCGAGGAGCAGTACCCGACCGGCAGTGCCGTCGTGGACCGCGCCGACCCGGTCCTGCGCGTCGAGCACCTCACGGCGGCCGGTCGGTTCCAGGACGTCTCCTTCGACGTGCACGCCGGCGAGATCGTCGGCATCTCCGGACTCGTCGGCGCCGGTCGGACCGAACTGGTCCGGGCGATCGCCGGGGCGGACGGCTACGACAGCGGAACGGTCACGGTCCGCGGGCGGAAGCTCGGCAAGGGCAGCGTCGCCGGGGCGATCCGCGCCGGCATCGGTCACGTGCCGGAGGACCGCAAGGGCCAGGGCCTGGTGCTCGGTGCCTCGGTCAACGACAACCTCGGCTACGCCACGCTCGCGTCCAGCGCCCGGGGCGGACTCGCCGACTTCGCCGGACAGAAGCAGCGTGCCGAACAGGTCGCGGCCCGACTCCGGATCCGGATGCACGACATCGAGCAGCCGATCGGATCGCTCTCCGGCGGCAACCAGCAGAAGGCCGTCTTCGGGCGGTGGATCCTGGCCGGCTCGAGCGTGCTCCTGCTCGACGAACCCACCCGCGGCGTCGACGTCGGAGCGAAGGTCGAGATCTACGAACTCGTCAACGCCATCACCGCGGCCGGAGGCGCCGTCGTGATGGTGTCGAGCGAGCTGCCCGAGGTGCTCGGCATGAGCGACCGGATCCTCGTGATGCGGGACGGCCGGATCGCCGGCGAACTCGACGGCGCCGATGCCACCGAGGACGCCGTGATGACCCTGGCGGCCCGCGACGTCCCGGACACCGAGGCCGACGCCGCCTGAGCCGTCGGTCGTCCGAGCGACTCCTCCCCGCACGGCCCGACACGGCCGCGCGCCCTCCCCGCGTACAGCGCAGTACCCACCAGAAAGCACAAGCCGCATGTCATCGACCACTGTGAAGGCCCCGAACCGGTCCTCCTCGTTCACGAAGTTCCTGGCGAACAACGGCGCCCTCGTCGGCCTCGTCGTGCTCTGCATCGCCCTCTTCATCGCGACGCCGGACTTCCTGACCGGCCGCAACATCCTCAACATCGGCATCCAGGTGTCGACCGTGGCCGTGCTCGCGTTCGGTGTCACGTTCGTCATCGTCGCGGGAGGCATCGACCTGTCCGTCGGCTCCGTCGCGGCGCTGTCGGCGATGGTCTCGGCCTGGTTCTTCGCGACCGCGGGGCTGCCCGGCTGGCTCGCCCTGGTCGGCGGTCTCGTCGCGGGGCTCGTCACCGGCGTCGTGAACGGTCTGGCGAGCGCCTACGGCAAGCTGCCGTCGTTCATCGCGACCCTCGCGATGCTCAGCGTCGCTCGTGGTCTGACGCTCGTGCTCTCCGACGGCAAGCCGGTGCCGACCTCGCCCCAGGTGTCCTTCCTCGGCGGGGACATCGGCCCCGTGCCGGTGCCGATCATCGTCCTCGTGGTCGCCGCCCTGATCGCGTCGTTCATCCTCAACGGCACCGTGATCGGTCGGAGCATCTACGCCGTCGGCGGCAACGCGGAGGCGGCACGGTTGTCGGGCCTCCCGGTCAAGCGCATCGTCGTGGTCGTCTTCGGCCTGTCCGGGCTGTTCGCCGCACTCGCCGGTCTGCTGCTGGCGGGTCGCCTCGACTCCGCGCAGCCGCAGGCTGCCAGCGGCTACGAGCTCGACGCGATCGCGTCAGTCGTCATCGGAGGCGCCTCACTCGCCGGTGGTGTCGGCCGGATCTCGGGCACCTTCATCGGCGCGCTCGTCCTCGTCGTGATCCGCAACGGGCTGAACCTGCTCAACGTCAGCTCGTTCTGGCAGCAGGTCGTCATCGGCCTGGTGATCGCCGTCGCCGTCGGCTTCGACGTGCTCCGCCGCAAGACGCGCAGCAGCTGACGCGCGTCCCCCCACAGCTTCCTCACTCCCCCCCCTCCCCACTCCCTCTCCCTCTCCCCCAAAGGAATCAACGATGAAGTTCTCCTCCTTCCAGAAGGTCGCCACCGTCGGCGTCGTCGCCGGCCTGGTCGTCCTCGGCACCGCCGGGTGCAACCGCACGAGCAGCACCGGCGCCTCGGGTGGCGGCGACATGAAGATCACGCTCGCCCTCTCCACGCTCAACAACCCGTTCTTCGTCGAGGTGCGTGACGGCGCGAAGGCCGAGGCGAAGAAGCAGGGCGTCACCCTCGACGTCGTCGACGCCCAGAACGACTCCGCCCAGCAGGCCAACCAGTTGCAGACCGCCTCGAGTGGCAGCACGAAGGCCGTCATCGTCAACCCGGTCGACTCCGACGCCGCCGGCCCGAGCGTCACCGCCCTGAACAAGGCGAAGATCCCGGTCGTCGCCGTCGACCGCACCGTCAACGACGCCTCGGTCGACTCGTTCATCGCGAGCGACAACGTCGCCGGTGGCAAGCAGGCCGCCGACGACCTGGCGAAGGCGATCGGCGAGAAGGGCGAGATCCTCGTCCTGCAGGGTCAGGCCGGCACCTCCGCCAGCCGTGACCGCGGCAAGGGCTTCGCCGAGGGCATCAAGGCCTACCCGGGCATCACGGTGGTCGGCAAGCAGACCGCGAACTTCGACCGCGCCACCGCACTCGACGTCACCACCAACCTGCTGCAGGCCCACCCCGACGTCGTCGGCGTCTTCGCCGAGAACGACGAGATGGCCCTCGGCGCGATCAAGGCCCTCGGTGCGAAGGCCGGCACGAGCGTCAAGGTCGCCGGCTTCGACGGCGAGGCCGACGGCCTGAAGGCGATCGAGGACGGCACGCTGAGCAGCTCGGTGGCCCAGCAGCCCGCCAAGCTCGGCGCGCTGGCGGTCGACCAGGCCGTCAAGGCCGTCTCCGGCAAGGCCGACAAGACCGTCCAGGTGCCCGTCGTGTCGGTGACCAAGAGCAACGTCGGAGACTTCACCAAGTGAGCCGTCCCACCGGAACCGTGGTCGTCGTGGGTTCGCTCAACGTCGACCAGGTCGTGACCGTCGATCGCCACCCAGCACCGGGTGAGACGCTCGTCGCGACCTCCTTCGCCCTGCTGCCCGGCGGCAAGGGCGCGAACCAGGCGGTCGCGGCCGCCCGCCGAGGTGCACCGACCGTGATGGTGGGGAGCGTCGGACGCGACGGTGCGGCGCAGGTGGCCACGAGCCTCCTGGCCGACAGCGGCGTCGACGTGACGCACGTCAGCGCGGTCGACGTCCCCACCGGGCTCGCGACCGTGACGGTCGACCGCACCGGCGAGAACACGATCGTCGTGGTCCCCGGGGCCAACGCGTCCACCGGTGCGGAGGCCGTGCTCGCGGCCTCGGACACCGTCGCGTCGGCCGCCGTGGTCGTCCTGCAGGGCGAGGTCCCTGCAGACGGCATCGCGGCCGCCGCCACGGCGGCGACCGGGCGGGTCCTGCTCAACCTGGCCCCCGTCGTGCCGGTCGGACGACAGGTCGTGCTCGCGGCCGACCCGCTCGTCGTCAACGAGCACGAGGCAGCCCTCGTCCTCGCGCAGCTCGTCCCCGACACCGTGGTGCCGTCCGACGAGGCAGCGCTGGTCGGAGCGCTGCGGTCGCTCGGCATCCGTTCGGTGGTCGTGACGCTCGGTGCACGCGGTGCGCTGGTGTCCGACGGTGAGCACGACGCCGGCGACCGGCCCGTCGTGGTCGCCGTGCCGTCGCCCCGGGTGACGGCGGTGGACTCCTCGGGCGCCGGCGACGCCTTCGTGGGCGCGCTGGCGGCCGGGCTGGCCGCGGGCGAGCCCCTGCTCGAGTCGGCTCGACAGGCCGTCCGCGTCGGTGCATTCGCCGTGCAGGGCGTCGGCACGCAGCCGTCCTACCCGACGCTCGACGACGAGCTGCCGCGGGTCGAGACCGAGGACGCGGAGGTCCGCGCGTGAAGAAGAGCGGGATCCTCAACGCCGAGCTGAACGCCGGACTGAGCCGACTCGGGCACGGGGATCTGGTCGTCGTCGCGGACTGCGGACTGCCGATCCCGCCCGGGGTGCCGGTCGTCGACCTCGCCCTCGTGCACGGCGTCCCGCGGTTCGTCGACGTCCTCGACGCACTGCTCGGCGACGCCGTGTTCCAGGAGTGCATCGCGGCGTCCGAAGCCGCAGGCACCGAGGCCGACACCTGGCTGGGCGACCGGTTCCCGGACCGCCGTTGGGTGTCGCACGAGGCGCTGAAGGCGATGTCCGCCGAGGCACGGCTGTTCGTCCGCACCGGCGAGGCCACGGCGTTCGCGAACGCGGTGCTGGTCTGCGGCGTCCCGTTCTGACCGTTCCCGCGGCGCTGCCGGGCTGACGTCAGCCGGTCTCGACCGGCCGGACGGCGTCAGCCCAGCAGTGCGCGCAGTGCCGCGACGTGTCCGCGGTAGGCGGTTCGTCCCTCCGGGGTGAGTGCCAACCACGTCTTGACGCGCCCCTTGCCGGTCGGCTTGCGCACCGTCAGGTACCCGGCGTCCTGCAGCACCTTGACGTGCTTGCTCGTCACCGAGTCGCTCGCGCCGAGCACGTCGCGCACGACCGAGAACTCGGCCTGGTCGAGCGGCTCGAGGAACGCGCAGATCTGCAGGCGGTTCGGCGCGTGGACGACCTCGTCGAACGCCCCGCCCCCGCCGCTCCCCCGGCCCGTCGTCCGCGTGGTGGTCACGAGACCCGGACCCGGCCGCGACGCAGCTCGGACCGGAGCCGACGGTCGAACCGGCTGCCGGCCACGACCATCGCCAGGGCGACGACCACGGCCAGGACCCACACCGGCCACCGGAGGCCGGTGGACTCGTGCAGGACGAAGGCGGCGAGCACGGCGACCATGTCGAAGACCCCCACGGCCACAGCCCACCACGTCGCGGACCCGGCGCGGAGCCCGGAGACCCACACACCGGTGAGTCGTCGGTAGGCCGAGACGAGCGTGATGATCCCGGCGAAGAAGACGAGGAGCACGACCACGCGGACGAGGGCGTCGCCGAGCACGTAGCCGACCAGGTACCCGCCGCCGAGCAGGCCGAGGACGGGGTGGTACCACCACGGTGTCACCAGACGATCGGCGACGGAGGCCCGGGTCGCGTCGACCGCGGCGAGCGCCTGTCGGGCGTCGGTCGGGTTCTCGTGGTCGACGTGCGGCGAGTCATTTTCCATATCGGCAAGTCAATCACTTGCCGTTGCGGAAAGTCAATGGCCGGACGACACCGGAGGGTCGTCGCGCAGCCGCTGGAACATGCGGTGGTCCTGCCACCGGCCCGCGATCTCCAGGTACCGCGGAGCAAGCCCGTACTGGAGGAAGCCGTTCCGGGCCAGGACCCGCTGGGACGCGGTGTTGTGGACGAGGGTCTCCGCCTGGACCCGGTGCAGGCCGAGGTCATCGAACGCGTGCCCGAGCGCGGCGGCGACCGCCCGGGTGGCGAGACCGCGGCCGGTGCGGTCCTCTGACAGCCAGTACCCCATCGCGCACGACCGGAACGGACCGCGCACGATGCCGCTGAGCGTCAGACGTCCGGCTACCTCACCGGCGGCGTCGAGGACCACGAACGGTACGCTCTCGCCGCGACGGTCGCGCTCCAGGGCCAGGTCGATGTCCCGCCGTTGCCCCTCGAGGGTCTCGTGGTCGTCGGCGCGGATCGGACTCCACGGGGCGAGGAACGCCCGGTTGCGGACGAGCAGGTCGGCGAGCGCCGCGCTGTCGTCCGGTTCGACCAGACGGATCACGGTCATCGCGGGCGCCCGTCGAGCACCCGGACGAGTTCGAGCGTGTCGCCCGCCGTGAACCCGATGGGCCGTGTCCGCCCGGTGGGGACGAACCCGTGCCGCGTGTAGAAGCGTCGCGCTGGCTCGGCGTGCTCGTCCACGTACAACCGGAGGCGCGTGGCACCTCGTCCGTGCGCCCACCGGAGGATGCCGTCCAGCAGTGCGTCGGCCACCCCGTTCTCGCGCCCGCGGCGGTCCGGGGACACGAAGACGCCGGTGAGGACGGGGTCGGCCCCGTCGTCGTCGTGGCTCTGCGCGCTCATCATGCCGATCCACCGGCCGGTGTCGGTCTCGACGGCAGCGAGGCTGGTCGCGTCCTCGGCCTGGCCACGCCGGGCTCGGAGCCGCCAGTCGTCCTCCGTCATCGCGAGCGTCGTCTCGAGGGTCGCCCCGTAGGAGATCGGGTTGTCGGTCGCGTTCTCGATCCGCAGGCCACGCACCAGCGGCCAGTCGTCCTCGACGGTTCGGCGGACGGAGAACGAGACGGCCATGACAGCGACCGTACCGGGCTGTGCGCTCACGGCCGGGGTGCGAAGATCGGCGTGTGCAGAACGGACGAGTCCCCACGGGCCTCCGGGCGGTCGTCTTCGACGTGGGCGAGACGCTCGTGGACGAGTCCCGGATCTGGTGGCGCACCGCCGAGCTCGCGGGCGTCCCACCCTTCACGCTGATGGCGCTCCTCGGCGCGCTGATCGAACGGGGCGAGGACCACCGCGAGCTGTGGCGGATCCTCGGGGTCCCGCACCCGCCCGTTGCGCCGCCGATCGAGGCGGTCGACCTGTACCCGGATGCGGTCGCGACGCTGGAGGCGGTCCGAGCCCACGGCCTCCTGGTCGGCATCGCGGGGAACCAGCCGGCCGGGGTCGAGCAGCAGCTGCGCGCGGCCGGTTGCGCGCCGGACTTCATCGCGTCGTCGACGTCCTGGGGCGTGGCGAAGCCGTCGCCGGAGTTCTTCGACCGGGTCGTGGCCGCGTCCGGCTACCGGGCCGACGAGGTCCTGTACGTCGGCGACCGCCTGGACAACGACGTGACGCCGGCGCGGGCGGCCGGGATGCGGACCGCGTTCCTCCGTCGCGGACCGTGGGGGCACGTGCACGCCGAGCGAGCCGAGGCCGGCCGGGCCGACCTGCGCCTGGACTCCCTGGACGACCTGGTCCGCGCGCTCCCCTGACGACGTCTCGGCTCTAGGCTCGAGACCATGGGGACCCTCCGACCGATCGACCTGTCCACCTGGCCTCGGCGTGAGCACTTCGCGCACTACCGCGACCGCGTCCTCTGCACGTACGCGGTGACGGTCGACGTCGACGTGAGCGAGCTGCGGTCGGCCCTCAGCGGAACCGCGGTGAAGAGCTCGATCGCTGTCATCTGGGCCCTGTCGACGATCGTGAACCGGCACCAGGAGTTCCGGATGGCGCTCGATGCGACCGGCGCTCCCGCGGTCTGGGACGTCGTGCACCCGGCCTTCACGGTGTTCAACCCCGAGCGAGAGACGTTCGCGAGCGTCTGGACACCGCACCGTGACGACTTCGCGAGCTTCCACGACGAGGCGGCGGAGGTCGTCGACCGCCACCGCACGGCGACGACGCTCTTCCCGCAGGCCGACACCCCGGCGAACACCTTCGACGTGTCGAGCATCCCGTGGGCGTCGTTCACCGGGTTCACGCTGCAGATCGGAGACGGGTGGGACCACCTGCTCCCGATCATCACGCTCGGTCGCTACCGCCAGTCAGCGGACCGGACACTGATGCCCGTCGCGGTCCAGGTGCACCACGCGGCGGCGGACGGGTTCCACACGGCACGACTCGTGAACGAGCTGCAGGAGTTGCTGGCGTCTCCGGAGTGGGCACTGGCGGTCGTGCGCTGACGAGTTTGTAACGCCGGAGCCGTGACCGGACACTCCTCAACGTGCAGGACGAACAGGACGACAGCGCGACGTGGGCACGAGCCCTCCGCGACGACGGAGCAGCGTTCGCCCTGCTGTTCGACCGGCACCGACCGCGGGTCCACCGACGCGCGCTGAGCCTCACCGGGAACACCCACGATGCCGAGGACGTGACGGCAGCGGCGTTCTACGAACTCTGGCGACGACGCCGCAGCGTGACACTCGTCGCTGGCTCGGTCGCGCCGTGGCTGCTGGTCACGACGGTCAACCTCACGCGCAACCACCGCCGGGCTGCCGCCCGCTACCGCCGGCTCCTCGACGACCTCCCCCGGAGCGATGCCGTCACGCCCGCCACGGACGCCGAAGGACTGGAGGCCCGGGACCGTCTCCGAGACACGATCCGCCGACTCTCCCCCGTCGACGCGGCGCTGCTGGTGCTGACCGGCGTCGAGGAGATGCCGATCTGGCAGGCCGCCCAGGCGGTCGGCCTCACGCCCCCGGCGGCACGGGTCCGCCTGCACCGGTTGCGCAAGCGCCTCCAGCACGATCTCCACGACCTCCGCCCCAGCGTCCGCAACGCCCCGGAAGGCACCTCCTGATGAGCACCGACATGCACCCCGACACCGCTGCGGCGATCCGTTCCGAACTCTCGGCGATCGGCACACGGCAGAGCACCCTGCAGCGCCGGCAACGACGTGCGCGGATCGCCGTCTCGATCACCGCCGTCGCCGCGGTCGCCGCGACGACCAGTGCGGCTGCGCTCGTCGTCGCCGGACTGCCCGGGACGACGACGACGGCAGCCGTCGGGCGGACGACCACCGTGACGCACACCGGGCCCGCCCGGATCGACATCGGCGACGCCCCGGAAGGCGCGGGAGCCGTGATCGTCGACGTCACCTGCCGCAACGACGTCGGCATGGTCACCGTCCCCACCGTCGGTCAGGGGGCGTCCGGGGTGCACTGCCGGATGCGACGGACGATGCACGTCGTCGACGGCCGACTGCCCGAGCAGGGGACGACGACTTTCAGCGTCGAGGCGTCTGCCGACACGCGGTGGACGGCGACGCTGCAGTACGCCACCGCGGTCACGTCGGCATGGGGCGTGAACGGCCGGGGCCAGACCTACGGCGTCCCGAACGCGTCGGGGCAGCCGGACCTGGTGCCGGCGACGGCGGACAACGGCCGGAAGGGGTGGATCCGATCGACCGATGTCGACGGTGGGGACGTGGTCGAGTCCGACGGCACCACCGTCATCGGGCACACGACGGTGGGCGTCGCCGAGGAGGTCCCCCTCGACCAGGGCATCATCGACGACCTCGGCTCGGTGCGGACCGCTCCGCCGACGCCGACGCCGTCCGGGGGCCACTGACCGGGCGACCGGGCATCCACCGATCAGTGGGTCGGCCGTCCGCCGGACCGGGGACCATCAGCGGTTCCACCGACGCGCACCGACGCTGACCGAGCCCACGATGGTCCGGTGTCCCGTCGGCGCGCGCTGACCCCGCGCCATTCGGTGCGGCCACCGCACGGGCTGTGGCCACGTTCATGGAGTCGACCCGCGGCTCCGCCATACGATCGTCTGTCGAACGCCGTCCTGCCCGACGACGGCCGGGGTGGTCGACGCGATCGGCCGCTCTCCTGCACCCGCCCCCGAACCGACCGAGGACCATGTCGTCGTACCTGCTCTGCGCCCCACCCGTCTACGGTCACCTGGCACCGCTCGTCGCCGTCGGACGAGGTCTCGTCGTCCGCGGACACGAGGTCACGATGCTGACGGGCGCGAAGTACCGCGACCTCGTCACGGCGGCGGGGATCCGGCACGTGCCGCTGCCCGCGAGCGTCGACTTCGACGACGGACACCTGGAGGAGGTGCTCGCCGACGCCAGCAGTTCCCGTGGCATCGCCCGTGTCCGCGAGGGCATGCTCGCCGTCTTCGTCCGGGTCATCCCGGGCCAGTACCGGGCGATGCGTGCGTTGCTGGACCGCGGCGGGTTCGATGCGGTCCTCGGCGAGGCGGCCTTCACCGGCCTCGCGCCCTACCTCGCACTGCCGCCGGAGGACCGCCTGCCCGTCCTCGGCGTGGGGACGACACCGGTGACGATGGGGAGCGTCGACACGGCTCCGTTCGGCGCCGGGCTGCAGCCCGGACGGGGACCGATCGGCGCCCTGCGCAACCGGCTGCTCACCGCTGCGCTGCGACCGGCGCTCACCCAGCCGCTCCGTCGCGCGGCCGACACGATGCTGGCGCAGGTGGGCGCGCCGCCGTCCCCGATCGACACCTTCGACTTCGCCTACCGGTGCTTCGACCAGCTGTTCCAGCTGGGTGTGGCAGAACTCGAGTACCCCCGGCGCGAGCTGCCCACCTCGGTGCACTTCGTCGGACCGTTGCGTTCGACCGACGACCCGCGTCACGCCGAGGACCTGCCGGACTGGTGGTCGGACCTCCGCCTCGGCCGCCCCGTCGTGCACGTGACGCAGGGCACGATCGACAACGTCGACTTCGGTCGACTGGTGGTCCCCACCCTGCGCGCCCTCGCCGCGGAACACGTGCTGGTCGTCGTGAGCACCGGCGGACGGCCGGTCGACGAGGTGGAACGTGCGTTCGGCGGCGCGTTGCCCGGGAACGCACGGGTGGCGACCCACCTGCCCTACGACCGCCTGCTGCCGCTGTGCGACGTCGTGGTGACGAACGGCGGGTTCGGCGGGGTGCAGCGAGCCCTGGCCCACGGTGTCCCCCTCGTGGTCGCGGGCTCGACCGAGGACAAGCCCGAGGTCGCCGCCCGGGTCGCCTGGGCTGGCTGCGGGCGCGATCTGCGGACCGGCACGCCTCGGGACCAGGCCGTCGGCCGTGCGGTCACCGAGGTGCTGACGTCACCGACGTTCGCGGCGCGGAGCCGGGAGCTCGCGGCGGCCATCGCCCGACTGCCCGATCCGGTGGACGTCATCGAGGCCGCCCTCACCGCGGCGGTCGCGGGGCGGTGAACTCGGCCCACTCCTTCGGGCAGTGCTCTGCGAACCACGCCTCGACCTGGTCGGTGCCCGGGTGCCCGCGGGTGGCGCGGACGAGCCGCTTCCGGCCCCGCTGGCCCCGCGCGATGACGGTGTGGAACGTGCGGCCGTTGTTCGACTGCACCTCGAGCTGGAACCGGCCGATGTCCTCCGGGCGGACGGTCTTCGGCTTCCGGAACCCGGAGACGACATCGAGGTGTCGTTCGTACCCCTCGATGCGCGAGCGCCGGGTCGCTGCGGCCGCGAGGAGCATGAGCACGCCGGGGCCACAGAAGAAGAAGACCGAGAAGCCCGCCATGGTGGCGGCGTCCGGTTCGCCGGAGAGGCCGTCCCGCAGCGCCGTGACCGCCCCGACGAGGACGATGCCCGCCCCGAAGACCGCGATCCCGATCCAGAGCCACGACGGCCGGTGCGCGGTGAACAGCGGCTGTGCGCGCTCGACGGCCGACTTCCGCCCGCCCCAGGTGTTGATCGTGTCGCTCATGGTCCCCCCGCGAGCAGCCTAGCGAGCCGCCGCACCGCCGCCGTCGACGACCGCCCGGCCGTTCCCGCCGACGGCCCGTCCGCCCCCGCCCGACGCCCGTGCCCGCAGCCCCTGGTCGAGGAAGTCGATCATCCACGTGAAGCTCTCGTCGACGTCGGTGCCGAGCTGGAACCCCCCGGGCACCTCGAGCGTGGCGAACCCGTGCAGCATGCTGCGGAGCATCCGGAGCGCGTGCACCTCGTCGGCCGGGTCCAGTCCGTAGTCCCGTAGGACGGTGACGAACGCCGACAGCGACTGGTCGAGGGCCGTGGCGAGTGGGTCGTCGGCGTCCGCCGGCCGTCTGCCGGTGGTGGCCGCGTAGCGGCCGGGGTGCTGTTGCACGTACCGGCGGACGGTGCGCGCGGCGGCGACCAGGGCCTCCCGTCCGGTGTGTCCGCGCGTCGCGTCGGCCAGTTCGTCGGTCAGCTCGGCGGCGGCGAGCGCGGCGATCCGCCGGGTCAGGTCCGGGAGGCCCGCCACGTGCTTGTAGAGCGACGGCGGCTTCACGCCGAGCCGGTCCGCGACGGTGCTCATGCTCAGCTGCGCGAGGCCGTTCTCGTCGGCCAGGCCGGCGGCGGCCGCGGTGACGACCGCTGCGTCGAGTCCGGCCCTAGGCACGGTCGCCGCCGGTGGTGGTCGCGGTCAGGGTGCGGCCGAGGAAGGGCAGCACGAGCGCCAGGACCTCGGCGGGCGTCTCGGTGTGCGGGTAGTGGCCGGCGCCGTCGATGACGGCGAGGTCGCCGAGTCCGGTCGGCAGGTCGGCGAGGATGCGGCGGCCCTCGGCGGCGGGGTCGGCCCAGTCCGGGTCAGCGCCGCCCTGGACGACGAGGACGGGGCAGCGGACGTCCGCCAGTCGGGCTCCGGCGTCGGCGGGGGTCGTCTTGGTCATGGCCTGGAGGGCCGCCATCCGTCCGGGACGTCGCAGTGCGTCCTCGATGCGGCCGCGTTCCACGGCCCAGTCGCTGGGCTTGGTGGGGACGGCGAGGTCGAGGTAGGCGAGCCACCCGGGCAGGCTGCCGGCGGCCATGACGCGGAGGAGCTGGACCGTGCCGGAGCGGTGGTGGTTCCGGTTGCGGAGGAACCCGCGGAGGTCGAAGGACTGCGCCCGGGTGAAGGGGGCGAGTTCGACGACGCCAGTGATGACGTCCGGTGCGTCGGCGGCGGCGATGGTGGCGGCACCGCCGCTGATGGACTGGCCGACGACGACGGCCGGACCGCCGAGGTGTCGGACGACGGCGACGAGGTCCCCGGCGATGTCGGTGCGGGAGTACCCGGCCCATCCGGTGCTCGAGTCGCCGCAGCCGCGGATGTCGACGTTCGCGACGCGGTACCCGGCGGCGACGAGTCCCGGCACCATGAACCGGTACGAGTGTCGGCTGTCCCCCATGCCGTGGGCGAGGACGACGAGGGGTCCGGTGCCGCTGACGTCGACGGCGATGGTGCCGCCGTCGCGTTCGATGTGTTCGAGCATGGTTGCCTCCTGGCTACGAGTGTTAGCCAAAAGCTAACACCCATAGCCGGAAGCGTCAACACCCGGTCAGGAACCGCCGCCGTCCGCCGCGATGAGCTGCAGCTGCGTCAGCGCGATCGGCGTCAGCGCCTCGAACGTCAGCATCCCGCCGTCCACCCCGCCGGCGAACGGGAACACCCGCGTCTGGCCGTCCCGGTCGAACACCTCGTCCCGACCGTCGAGCACGTGCACCGCCGCACCGTCGGCGTCCCGCAGCACGATCCGCCACGACCCGGTCCCCGCGGCGGCGACGGTCACCGTGACGAGCGAGGCCGCCGACACCGTGACCGGCACGACGACCGACTCCCCGGCCCCGAGCGACACGACGCTCAGGCCGGTGTCGTCGGTGAGGGGCGACACCCCGACCGGCAGCACGTCGTCCGGTGTGTCCCGGTACCCGTGCAGTGCGGAGGCCGACGTGGGGCGGGTGTCCGCCGCCCAGCCCTGGGGCGTCTCGGCGAGCGCCACGTCGATGTGCGACGCGCCGACCACGACCGCGTGCGGGATGCTCACCGACTCCCAGGGCTCCCCGTCGACCGTGACCGACGCGATGTACGCCCCGCTGCCGGTGGTCTCGATGACGGTGGACGCGCCTCCCGCCCGGTGCAGCACCGTCCGGCGGACCGACGGCGGCACGATCACGTAGGTGCCGGTCGACGGTGCCAGCGGGTAGAGCCCGATCGTGGCGAAGACGTACCACGCGCTCATCTCGCCGTTGTCCTCGTCGCCCGGGTACCCCTGGCCGAGGTCGGAGCCGACGAACAGCCGCTCGAGGCACTCGCGGACGACACGGTGGGCGTCGTCGTGGCGGCCGGTGGACATCGGGAAGAACGGGATGTGGTGCGCCGGCTGGTTGGACAGGCCGAGCATCCCCATCCGGATGTCGCGGGCCTCGGTCATCTCGTGGATCGCGAAGCCGTAGGAGCCGGAGCGGTCGGTGCCGCCGGTCTCGCGTCGCGCCCAGAAGCGGGCGAACGCATCGTCGAAGGCGGCCGGTCCGCCGTGCAGGTCGACGACCCCGGCGACGTCGTGCGGGGCGGTGAACATCGTGCCCCACGCGTTCGTCTCAGTGTAGTCGCTGCCCCACACGTCGGGGTCGAAGCCCCCGTCGGGACCGGCGCCACGCCAGCCGCCGTCGGGTGTGCGGCCGATGAAGAACCCGCGCTCGCGGTCGAAGACGTTCCGGTACTGCAGTGACCGCCGCGCGAACCACTCGTGTTCCGCCCGGTACCGGGCAGCGCCGCTGTCGTCGCCGGCCGCGACCGCCCGGTCCGCCATCGCGTTCGCCAGCACCGCGACGCCCCAGTCGTTGATGGCCGCGTCGAGCGTCCACGACATGCCCTCGCCGGTCGCCGTGTCGACGTACCCGCGGAACAGGCCCGGGAGGCTCCCCTTCCGCCCGACCCGCCGGTCCCGTGCCGGGACGGTCGCGTTGCGCACCGCGGACCGGTACGCCTGCGCGACGTCGAACCCGTCGACGCCCTTCACGACGAGGTCGGCGAAGACCGTGTCGCTCGTGGTGCCGGTCATCACGTCCTCGGCGCCGGGGGCACTCCAGCGCGGGGTCCAGCCGCCGTCGGTGAAGTGTCCGACGACGCCCTCGGCCAGGTCGGCCGCGGTGTCCGGGGTGAGGAGCGCGAGGAGCGGCCAGGCGGTCCGGTAGGTGTCCCAGAACCCGTTCGTGGTGGTGAGCGGTCCGTCGACGACCTCGGGGCCGGGCTCGTCGCGGATCGGCTCGGACAGGACGTCGCCGTACGGGGACCGGTGTCGGGGGCGTCCGGCGGGGTCGCTCTCGCGGACGAGGGCGGTCTCCCCCGCCCGGGTCGGGTAGAGGAACGCCCGGTACAGCCCGGAGTACAGCGACACGAGCTGGTCCGGGGTGGCGCCCTCGACCTGCAGCGTGTCGAGTTCGGCGGTCCAGCGGTCCTCGGCGTGGCGGCGCATCGTGTCGAAGTCCCCCGCGGCGCGGAGGTTCGCGGCCGCGTCCTCGGCGGAGACGGTCGAGATGCCGAGCAGGACGTCGGTGTCGCCGGACACCTCGACCCGACCGCGGAGCAGTCCGTCGACGAACGTGGTGTGGTCGGCGACGGCGTTGGCGATCCGGAGGTGCACGTGGTGTGGCGGCGTCTCGGCCCGGTCGTCGAGCAGGGCGTCGACGACCGCTGTGCCGTCCTCGAGCCGGACGGTGCACGAACGGAGCACGCCGTGGTGGTCGAGGACGATGCTCCGGACGCCGGTGAAGCGCCACGCCAGGGCGAACTCCCCGGCGGTCATCTCGGCGGTGACGTCCTGGTCGAGGGTGACCCGGTAGCGGTGCGGGCCGTCGAGCTCGTCGACGTGGTCGAACCCGAGCGCGCGGGCGGTGCGGTCGACGTCGGGGTCGGTCAGCGGGGACGGCATCACCTGGAACACCCCGCGGTCGGCCATCCACGGCGACGGCAGGTGACTCGTCGCGAAGGCCTGGATCGTCGGCCGGTTGTCGCTCGGTCGGTTGTGCTCCTGGTAGGCGTACGGCCACCGGCTGTCGGCGGCGTTCGTCATCGGCAGGCCGAACACCCCACCGTGTGGCAGGCCGACGAGCGGGGCGTTGTTGCCGCGCGAGAACGTGCCGGACGAGTGCGTGCCGCGGGTGGTGCGGACGTGGTCGAGGGGGCGGGCGTCGGCGGGCGGGGCGCCGGTCGCGGGGCCGGCGGGCTCGATGCGGACGTCGTCGAGCCAGCCGCGGACCGGGCGGTCCGCGGCAGCGGCGCCGTCGTCCGTACCGGTGGCGACCGCGCCGGCGGAGATCCAGCCGGTGGAAGCCGCGCCGGTGGCGGGGGCGGGCTGGTCTGCGCGGCCGAGGCGGGCCTCCAGGCGGTCCACCACCCGGCCGACGTGCGCCGACAGTTCGACGGTCCGCCGGTTCCACTGGTCGACCCACTGCTTGCGGGCGTCGTCCTGTGCTTCGGGGGTGACCGCGTCGCCGTACTGGTCGACGGCGCGAGCCTGGTCGACGGCGCCCGTCTGGTCGAAGGGGTGCGCGCCCGACGCTCCGTCGCTCAGCCGGGTGCCGTCGGTGAAGACGATGTCGAGTGCGAACGCCGTGGCGGCCCAGAACCCGTCCAGGTCCCGTTCGGCCGGTTCGGTCTGCCCCGCGGGCAGGGACCGTTCCGGGAACCAGACCCAGGTCAGGACGTCGGTGGGCCCGACCTCGTGACCGTCGAGCCCGGGGACGACCACGACGGTCGTCCCGGGGCCGGTCCGTTCGACCGGCGTCGCCTCGTGCGAGACGAACCCGACCCCGTTCCGGGCCGCGACGGCGGTCGACGGGCCAGCGGTCGTCGGGCCGGCAGCCGAGCCGCCACGGCGTTCGTCACTCATGGACCCGTCGTCTCCTACTTGTAGACGGCCGACTGGCCGTAGAGCACCTTCGTGAACCCGGACACGTACGGGCTGACGTCGCCGTCCGGCAGGTTGTACGTCATGAAGACGCCGTACCCGTCGGCCTTGCTGCGCTGCGCCAGGCTCACTGCGGTCGCTGCCGGGGTGTTCTGGATGTCGATCGCGGCGGCGGACAGCTTCGACTTCCCGACCCCCGGGATCGTCGGCGCCGTGTAGGTGCCGTAGTAGGGGTTCCAGGCGTAGTCGAGCTTCTTGCCGATGGACGGGTTCGCGGTCTTCAGGGCGTCGGACGACGGGCCGATGTCGTAGAACGAGATGATCTTGCCCGGCATGTCCGCTCGGAGCGCCGAGATCAACCACCCGATCGACTGTTCGTTCGGCTGCGGGGTGCCGTCCACGCCGTAGTCCGAGTACTCGTCGTCCAGGTCGACGCCGTCCAGGCCGTACTGCTTCACGGTGGCGGCGACCTGCGCGGCGAAGTCCCGCGCCTCGGCCTTCGAGGTGAAGTTCGCGAGCCCGGTGCCCTGGTGGTTCCCGAGCACGGAGAGCGTCACCTTGATGCCCTTGGCCTGCAGCGGACGGATCTGCGTCGCCGCCTGGTCGAGGGTGCGCTGCACGTTCTCGTTGGCGTACAGGACCGCGTCGCCGTCGGCGTCGCGGTTGATGTTCGCGGCGAAGATGATCGCCACGTCGAACGCGTTCGCGCCGTTCTCGAGCGTGTACCGGCCGACGTTCCGCAGTTCGTCGTTGTTCACCTCGACGTACGCGATGCTCGTCGGCCCGGTCTTCGTCGGGGCGCCGTGGCCCGGCCGCCCGTGCCCCTGCCCCTGGCCCCCGTGGCCCTGGCCGTGCCCGTGCGATGCCGCGGCCGGCCCGCCCGGTGCTGCCGATGCGGCGGCGGGCACCATCGGTGCCGCCACCATGGCGACCAGCGCCGCCACGATCCCGATCTTCATGGACTTCTGCATGTCACTCCTCTTCGAGTGGTGTCCGCGGCGACGAGGTGCCGCCGCGGGTCCACGACCGACCGGCCGTGGACCCGCCGCCGGGACACCCGAAGTCCCGACGGCGGGGGTCTCAGCGGGCGCCGGTCAGCGGCCGCTCCGCGGGAAGCGGAAGGTGCGGACCTCGAAGGCGTCGACCGCGAAGGCGGCCACACCGTCGGTGACCGCCGCGACGCCGGGCAGTGCCGGGTCGGCCTCTTCGAGCAGCGTGACCTCGACCGGCTCCCCGAAGGGCCCGTCGACGCCCAGTCCGCCGATGCCCCGTCGTCCGGCCGGCTCGTACACGCGGACGACCAGGTCGCCGGAGCGGTCGTCGGCGAGCTTCACGGCCGACACCACCACGTCGCCGGAGGCCTGGACGAGCGGCCCGAAGCCGTGGTCGCCGGTGACGGTCCGGGCGGCGCTGTTCATCGCCGTGCCGGCCGCGGTCGCCCCGATCACGTCGGTGCCGATGACCAGGCCGTACCGGTGGGTCTGGACGCCCTGGTCGGTCTCCGGGTCCGGGAACCGCGGCGCCCGGAGCAGCGAGAGCCGCAGGGTGGTCGTGACGTGCCCGTCGACCGAGTCGCGGGTGACGTCGAACCCGTGGATCGAGTCGTTCACGAGCGCGACGCCGAACCCGGGCTCCTCGGCGAGCACGTAGCGGTGCATCGACGTCTCGAACTTCGCCGCCTCCCACGAGGTGTTCGTGTGGGTCACCCGCTTCTGCGCGCCGAACTGGGTCTCCGCGATGGTGTGCTCGGCGCGGACGTCGAGCGGGAACGCCACCTTGAGGAACTTCTCGGTCTCGTGCCAGTCCGTGACCTGCGCGAACTCCAGGGTGCGGGCCTCCGGTGCGAGGGTGATCTCCTGCGTCACGGTCGACTCGCTGAACGCCCGCGAGACGGTGACGCGGGCGGTGCCGTCCGCGTCGACCGAGCCGCGCACGGCGGTGACGTCGACCAGGTCGTCGACCCGGTTCCGGTAGTACCGGTCGACGTCCCATGCGTCCCACATGTTCGGGAAGTCCTGGTGCAGCTGCAGCAGGTTCGCGACCTGCCCGGGGGCGATCGCGTCGCGTCCGGTGGTCAGGTCGACGGCACTCGTGACGAGTCCACGGCCGTCGACGACGACGCGGACCAGCTCGTTGGTGAGCACGAACCCGCCGTCGGCCTCGGTGAGCGACACCGCGGTCGTCGCCGGGACGTCGGTCGCGACGACCGCGCTGAGCGCTCCGGTACCGGCCTGGAGGACCGGGGCCGGGTTGACGACGACCGTCCGGTCCCCGTTCCCGGCGAGGGCCGACAGGGCGGCGGCGATGAGGGCCTCCAGACGGTCCGCGACCTCGGCGTACCGCTCGACCGCCTCGCGGTGCACCCACGCGATCGAGGTGCCCGGCAGGATGTCGTGGAACTGCTGGAGCAGGACCTGCTGCCACAGTGCGTCGAGTTCGTCGTACGGGTACGCGAAGTCGGTGCGGGCGGCGGCCGTCGCGCACCACAACTCCGCCTCGACGAGCAGGTGCTCGCTGCGGCGGTTGCCCTGCTTGGTCTGGTGCTGGCTGGTGAGCGTCGCGCGGTGCAGCTCGAGGTAGAGCTCGCCGACCCACACCGGCGGGTTCTCGAGCTCGGACTTCGCACGGTCGAAGAACGCGTCGGGGTGCTCCCAGGTGACGCGGGCGCTGCCCTCGAGGTCGGCCAGCCGTGCGGCGGTGCCGGTCATCTCGCGCGTGGTGCCACCGCCGCCGTCACCCCAGCCGACCGGGGCGATCGAGCCGGAGGCCAGGCGGTTCTCGCGGAACTGGCGCGAGGCCTTCGCCACCTCGGAGCCGGACAGGCGCGAGTTGTACGTGTCCATCGACGGGAAGTGCGAGAACACCCGCGACCCGTCGATGCCCTCCCAGAGGAACGTGTGGTGCGGGAACTTGTTGACCTGGTTCCACGAGATCTTCTGCGTGAAGAACCACTCGAAGCCCGCGCGGCGCATCAGCTGCGGCAACGCCGGCGAGTACCCGAAGCTGTCGGGCAGCCAGACGCCCTTCGGCCGGATGCCGAACTCGCGCTCGAAGAACCGCTGGCCCTGCGAGAACTGCCGGACGATGCTCTCGCCGGTCGGCATCACCGTGTCGGACTCGACCCACATCCCACCGAGCGGCAGGAACCGGCCGGCGGCGACGGCCTCCTTGACCTTCGCGTAGACCTCGGGACGGTGCTCCTTGATCCACGCGTACTGCTGCGCACTGGACATGCCGTAGAGGAAGTCGTCGGTCTGTCCGATCAGCTCCGTCATGCTCGACGTGGTGCGGGCGACCTTCCGGATCGTCTCGCGCACGGGCCAGAGCCAGGCGGAGTCGATGTGGGCGTGGCCGACGGCGGAGATCCGGTGCGCGGAGGCCTCGGCGGGGGCGGCGAGCACCTCGGCGAGCGCGGCGCGGGCGTCGGGTGCCGTCTCCGTGATGTGCTGCAGGTCGAGGGCGTCCAGGGCGTCGTCGAGCGCCTGCAGGATCCGCATCCGGCGTGGTCCCTGCGGCAGTTCCTCCTGCAGTTCGAGCAGGACGTCGATGTCGAGCGCGAGTTCGTGCACCTCGGACGCGAACACGGCCAGGTCCATCCGACGCGACGTGTACAGCCGCTTCCGGGACGAGGTCCGGATGTCGCCCTCCTGCGTGACGAGGAAGGGGTGGTAGTCGAGCAAGACGGGGTTGGACGCTGCCTCGACGAAGAACTCGACGGTCTCGCCACCGACGGCCTCTTCGGCGAGGAGCACCCACTGGTTGCGGGGGTTGATCGACTTCACCGGGGTGCCGTCGGACAGGTACACGAGTCCTTCGCACTGGAAGCCCGGCATGTTCTTGTCGAACCCGAGGTCGACGATCGCCTCGACGCGCTGCCCGGCCCACTCGGTGGGAACCGTGCCGCTCAGCCGGAACCAGGTGGTGCCCCACGCGGCGCCCCAGGGGGTGCCCACCTCGTACGGCTCGAAGGTGAGCGCGAGCCCCTCGGCGGGGGCGATCGGCTCGCCGGGCAGCTCGTGCCAGGCGGTGTCGAGCGGGACGGCGGTGGCGTGCACCTCGGGCAGGATGCGCTCGTCGAGCACGCGGCGGGCGCGGCCGATGGTGAGCGGGATGTCGTCGTGCATGGGTCCTTCCGGGGACGGCGGTGGTCGTGCGGTTCGGTCAGGGCATGGTCGCGGGGTGCGCGACCGACAGCGTGGTCGTCGTGGTGTCGGCGGGGACGTCGACGCAGGTGCGGATGCCGCGCGCGGCCAGCAGCGCGGTGTCGCCGAGGCGGGAGCGCAGGACCACCTGCGGGCCGCGTCCGTCCTGCTCGGCGAGGCTGAGCCAGGCGGCAGCGAACCGGCCGCCTGGGGCCGAGTCGGCGCGGGTGCCGGAGCGGGGCGCTCCGTCGGGTGCGACGTCGTCGAGCACGAGTGCGGTCGACGGCGGGGTGGGTGCCTCGGAGCGACCGTCGCCGAACGCCAGCGCCATCTCGCGGAACCGCTCCCCCGTCGGCTTCACCCGGCCGTCGTTCGTCAGGAGCCCGAGGTCGTACTCGAGCTCCGGGAAGTCCGCGAGCGACCGGGACACGTCGTGCGAGCACCACCACGTGATGCCGGCGAGGTGCTGCACGTCGAGGGCGTGCCGGATCGTCTGCTCGGTGAAGTCCGGGGCGTCGGCCACGTCCACCACGTTGGTCGGTGCGCCGACCTCCTGCAACCAGTTCGGCCGGTCAGCGCGCTCGTTCCACGCGGCGGCGAGCTGGAGCAGGTACTCGCCGTGTCGGACGGATCCGGCACCCATGGCTCCGTGCAGGCGGGCGGCGCCGTTGAACACCCACGAGTGCGTGACGGTGGCGTCGCCGTGCTCGGCGGCGTGCTCCGGACCGAAGGGTTGGGCGTCGTCGTACCATGCGGCGTCGTACTGGGCCAGGGTGACCAGCGGTCGCCGGGGCGGCGGGGCGGACGTGCCACGGGCCTCCCGGCCGGTGCCGGACGCAGCGGCGCCGGTGCTGCTGCCCAGCCCCGCGCGTGCCGCGTCGACCATCGCCGCGGCCCACGCGTGCCCCTGGGCCGCCGTCGTCGGGAACGGTGCCGGGTGCGGGGCGTGCGCGAACTGGTTCACCTCGTTGCCGATGGTGACCCCGAGCAGGTTCGGCCGGTCGGCCACCGCGTCGGCGAGCGCCCGGACGTAGTCGGCGGTCGACGCGACGACGTCGGGGTCGGTGAACATGTTCCGGCGGTGCCAGCTGTCCAGCCACGACGGCACGAAGTCGAAGCTCGACAGGTGCCCCTGCAGCGCGTCGACGTTGACGTCGAGCCCGAACGAGCCGGCGATGTCCACGACGGTGGCGATGTCCTGCAGCGCCGCGGGCCGGATCAGCGTCCGGTTCGGCTGCACGACCGGCCAGAGCGGGAAGATCCGCACGTGGTCGGCGCCGAGGCCGGCGATGGCCTCGAGGTCCCGCGCGGTGTCCGAGGGTGAGAAGTCCAGCCACGAGTGGAACCACCCGTTCGACGGGGTGTGGTTGACGCCGAAGCGCATCAGCCCTTCACCCCGCCCTCTTCCACGCCCTTGAAGAAGAAGCGCTGCAGGAGCGCGAAGATCACCGCGATCGGGATGAAGGCGATCATCGTGCCGGCGGCGATCATCCGCTGGTCGGTGGCGAACGTGCCCTGCAGGTACTGCAGGCCGACGGTCAGGGTGAGCTTGTCCGGCGACTGCAGGACGATGAGCGGCCAGAGGAAGTCGTCCCAGGCGCCGATGAACGAGAAGATCGCGATGACGGCGATGGTCCCCTGCACGGCCGGGAACGAGATGTACCGGAGCCGCTGCAGGGCGTTCGCGCCGTCCATCACGGCGGCCTGGTCGATCTCCTCGGGCACCTGCCGGAACGCGTTGAACATGAGCAGCACGTTGAGCGCCGCGATCATGCCGGGCAGCGCGACCCCGACCAGGGAGTCGGCGAGGCCGAGGTCCTTGACGGTGACGAACTGGGAGATGATCGTCGCCTCGCCCGGCAGCACCAGGGTGGCGAGGAACAGGCCGAGGACGAGCTTGCGGAACCGCCACTGCAGCCGTGCCAGGGCGAAACCGGCGAGGGTCGCGAAGACGATGTTCCCGAGCACGTCGATCGCGGCGACGATGAGCGAGTTGCCGATGTACCCGAAGACCGGGATCGCGTCGGCCACCCGCAGGTAGTTGCCGATCGTCGGCTGCGAGGGGATGAACGACGGGTTCGCGGTGTAGATGTCCTCGCCGGTGCCCTTCAGCGACGTCGAGAGCTGCCAGACGAACGGGCCGATCGTGATGAACAGCACGACGACGAGCAGGACGTAGCGGACCACCTTCTCGCGGGTGGACATCACGCCCCACACGGCGCGGCGGCGCCGCTTGCCGGGCGGCCTGGAGGCTCCCCTCCCGCCCGTCGCGCCGGCCACGTCGGGCGTCGGTGCGGCCAGGCCGGCGTTGCCGCCGATGACGGGTTCGCTGGTGTCGGTCGTGTTCGTCACTTGTCCGCCTTGCTGTTCATCCGGGCGAGGGCGAGCATCGGGATGAGCGTCACGGCGAAGAGCAGGAGGCTCAGGGCGGACGCGTAGCCGAGGTTGCCGGTGAAGCCGCGGGCGTACTGCTGGATGAGCATGACGAGGGAGTTGTCCTGGCCGCCGGGGCCACCCGTCCCGTTCGTCAGGATGTAGAGCTCGCTGAACACCCGGAGCGCGGAGACGCAGACCAGGATGCCGACGAGGGTCATCGTGCCGCGGACACCGGGCATGGTGACCGACCAGAAGCGGCGGACCGAGCCGGCACCGTCGAGGGCGGCGGCCTCGTGCAGGTCCTTGCCGACGTTCCCGAGGGCCGCCAGGAAGATGATCATGTAGTAGCCGAGGCCCTTCCACACGGTCAGGCTGATGGCGCTGAACAGCAGCAGCCACCGGTCGGTGAGGAACGGGATCGCCCCCTGCACGATGCCGAGCGACTGGGCCATCTCGTTGACGACGCCGCGGTCGTCGAGGATCCAGTTCCAGATCAGCCCGACGACGACCGCGCTCGCGATCACCGGCGTGTAGTACGCGGTGCGGAAGAACGCGATGCCGGGCATCTTGTGCTGGACGAGCACCGCCATCAGGAGCGGGAGGACCGTCAGCAGCGGCAGGCACACCGCCATGTAGATGACGCTGTTGAGCAGCGCCTCCCACACCTGCGGGTCCGCGAGCAGGGTCCGGAAGTTCGCCGTCCCGACCCAGGCGCTGACCCCGCCGAGCGGGCTGGCGTTCGTGAACGACAGCCGCACGGTGTTGATCGACGGCCAGAGACTGAACGCGAGCAGCCAGACCAGTGCGGGCAGCACCAGCAGCCAGGGCGTGAACCAGCGGTTCGCACGCATGACGATCCTCCCTCTTCCTTGACGTGACGGGGCTGGATCAGCCGTTGGCGAGCAGGGTGTTCATCTTGTCCTGGGCGGTCTGCAGCGCCTTCTCGGGGCTCACGCCGCCCTTCATCGCCAGCGCGATCTGCTGGTCGAGGAAGTCCGTCATGGCCGAGTTGGCCTCGACCGGGTTGAGGTTCTTCGCGGTCTTCAGCGCCTCGTTGGCGAGGACGCGGGCCTTGGCCTGCACGGTGCCGTCGTCCTTCGAGAAGAACGGGTCGGACTGCGAGGACTTCGTCGAGGGGAAGATGTTCACCAGGTGTGCGAACGCCTCCTGGTTCTCCGCGTTCGTCATGAACGCGGCGAGCGCTTCGGCGGTGGCGATGTGCTTGCTCTTCGCCGAGACGCTGAGGCCCTGCACGTACAGCGGCGGGTTGTCCAGTGCCGGCGAGACGATGATGTTGCCCTTGAGCGACGGGTTGTTCTTCTCGAAGTCGCTGATCGCGGTCGCGCCACCGGTGGTCCAGGCGACCTTGCCCTGCGTGAAGAGGGTGGAGTTGCCGAGGTAGTCGGTGTTGAGGACCGACGACGGCATCAGGCCCTCCTTGTAGGCCTTCGCGTACTTCGTGATGAGGTCGGCGGCCTTCGACGAGTTCGCGAACGTGAACTTCGTGCCGTCGGCGTTGAGGATCTTGACGCCGGCGAGCGAGAAGTCGCTCAGGCCGGGCTTGCGGCTCATCAGGTAGTCGTCCGGGCACTTCTGGTGCATGGTCTCGGCCTGCGAGAACAGCTCGTCGGTGGTCTTCGGCGGGTTGGCCGGGTCGAGACCGCACTTGGTGAACATCGTCTTGTTCCAGTAGTCGATGTCGGTGTTGAGGTACCAGGGGTACCCGAAGGTGCCCTCGACGCCCTTGTAGTTGTAGGCCGCGAGCGCGCCCTTGACGTAGGTGCTCGAGAGCGTGCTGTCGTCCTTCGCGACGTCCTGCAGGAACCCGCGCTTGGCGAGGGGCAGGGCGATGTCCGGCGGCAGGTTGATGACGTCCGGCAGCGAGTTCGACGAGGCCTGGCTGAGGACCTTGTCCGCGTAGCCGTCACCGGGCTGGTCGACGAGCTTGACCTTCGCGTCCGGGTACTTCTTCTCGAAGGCCTTCACGACGCCGTTGAGGTAGTCCGTGTAGGTCGGCGTGAGGGCCCAGGTCTGCAGGGTGATCGACCCGCTGACCTTCCCGTCACCGCCGCCGGTGCTGGCGGTGCCGCCACTCGAGCAGCCGGTGAGGACGAGGGCGGTCGCTGCGGCGCCTGCCAGGATCGCGGCCACTCGGCCCGACGTGGTGCGGTGGGTGCTTCTCATCGTTGCTGACTCCTTCGTCGAGCTGCTGAACCGGTTCAGCGATGTGCGCCGAACCCCTGCGTGACGGCGACGATGCCTGACTAAAGCGCTATAGTCAACCCCGTGGCCACAGGACGTCGAACGACGATCGCGGACATCGCAGCCCGGGCTGGCGTGTCCATCAGCGCCGTGTCGTTCGCACTGAACGGGCGCCCGGGCGTCTCCGAGGCGACACGGGAACGGGTGCGCCAGGTGGCCCGGGACCTCGACTGGCAGCCGCACACCGCCGCGCGGGCCCTGGGCGGCGCGAAGGCCGGGTCGATCGGCTTCGTCCTCAACCGGCCGGCCCGCACCCTGGGCACCGAGTCGTTCTTCGGCGACCTGATCTCCGGCATCCAGCTCGGTCTGACCGGCACCCACATCGGCATGACGCTGCTCGTCGCCCGTGACGCCGAGGAAGAGCTCGAGACCTACCGCGACTGGTGGCGCGGACACCGTGTCGACGGCGTGATCGTGATCGACCCGCGACGGGACGACGACCGGCTGCGCCTGCTCGCCGAACTCGGCATGCCGTCGGTCGTCGTCGGCTCCCACCCCTCGCCCGCCGGGACCGCGCCGAGCGTCTGGATCGACGACTCCGACGCCACCGACACGGTCCTGCGCTACCTGCGTGCCCTCGGACACCGGCGGATCGCGCACGTCTCCGGGCCACCCGAGTTCGAGCACACCGCACTGCGGATCGACCGGGTGCGGGCGTTCGCCGGCGCGGGCGACGACCCCGACGACCGGACCGAGTCCGTGCCGACCGACTACTCCGCCGAAGCCGGCGCCGCAGCCACCCGCCGTCTGCTCTCGGCAGCGACCCGACCGACCGCGATCGTCTTCGACAACGACGTCCTCGCCGTCGCCGGGCTCGGCGTCGCCAGCGAGATGGGCGTGCGGGTGCCGCAGGACGTCTCGATCGTGTCGTTCGACGACTCGGCGATGATCCGGCTCGTCCGGCCCGCGATCACCTCGCTGACGCGTGACACCGTCGAGCTCGGACAGCGGGCCGCCGTCCTGCTCCGGGAGCAGATCGAGTCCGACGCTCCCCTGCCGTCACGCCCGGGCCCCGAACTGACCCTGAGCGTCCGCGAGTCCACCGCCCGCATCACCCCCTGATCTGGTCGCCGGGTCGTCCCGGACACGCCGGAGCGCACGCGGGACTTGATGCCGCGTTCGAACACATGTTCGAATACGACGGTGGGACGGCGTCGCGAGAACCGGTGGCAGCCCCCGGAACACCCGGAGGTGGAACGCCCGAGCGCCTTCACCCTGTCGGAGGAGGCCCGGGGCGGCGACGTCTGCCACGCGGTCACCCCGATCCCGGTCTGGGCGTGGGTGCAGTTCCCGACCTTCCACGTCCGCGTGAAGGCCTTCGCCCGCAGCTGGACCCGCGACGCCGTCCTGGTCGAGTGGGCGCAGTTCGGGCAGCAGGCCGACGCTTGGATCTGGCGCTCGGCCGTCAAGCACCGGACCCTGCGCCCGGTCGATCCCCGGACCGGGCACGCGCCCACGAACGGCAGCCGGTCCGACCCACGCCCCGCGCGATCGCGTTCTCCGGAGTCCGCATGACGCACTGCGTTGACTTCCCGTCCGCCGACGAGGATCGTTCGTGACACGCCGGTTCGTGGAACTACTCGATCATCGAGACATCCGGCCGGACCGCAGGAAGGAGGCGCCGTGAAGAAGACCGACGTGCCCTCCTGGGTCGCCCACGTGCTCACCCCGCCCGAGGTCATCGCCGCCTACGTCGACCGCCGGGTCAACGACCCCTCGCTGCTGTCCGGCGTGCAGGCGGAGCCCACGTACGCGGACTTCCTCCGCGCCGAGTAGGCGCCGAGTCACCGGCACCGCGACGCCCGGTCAGGTCGACGCGATGCCCCGTCAGACCGCCGCGACGCCTCGTCGTGCCGTCAGCGTGACCCCGGCGCTCGCCGCGGTGACACAGACCAGGGCGACGACCTCGAGCACCGACAGGGCCTCCCGGAGGACCACCAGGCCGGCGAGCGCCGCGATCGCCGGGCCGAGGCTCTGCAGCACGCCGAACACCCGCGTCGGCATCCGGCGGAGCGCGGACATCTCGAGGGCGTAGGGCAGCACGCTCGACAGCAGTCCGACGACGGCGAACACGACGAGCAGCGTCGGGTCACCGGCGACCCCGGCGACGGCTGGCCGCAGTCCGAACGGCAGCGCCACCACCATCGCGACGAGCATCGACACCGCCAGCCCGTCGATGCCGGGGATCGCCGCGCCGACCCGGCGGTTCATCACGATGTAGGCAGCCCAGCACCCGGCGGCGAGGACGGCGGCCAGGACTCCCCCGACGTCACCGATCGCGGACGGTCCGACGCCGAGCAGCACCACGCCGGCGAGCGCCAGTGCGGCCCAGACCGCGTCACGCCAGCGCCGGGTGTGGGCGAGGGACAGGGCCAGCGGGCCGAGGAACTCGATCGTCACGGCGACACCGATCGGGATCGTCGCGAAGGCCACGTAGATGAAGAGGTTCATGCCGCCGAGGGCAAGACCGAGCAGGACCGCAGCGAGCCACTGGGCTCGCGTCCAGTGTCGGACGCGCGGGCGGACGACGAGCGCCAGGACGACCGCACCGATGACGAGCCGGAGTGTGGCGGCCCCGACCGAGCCGACCTCGTCGAAGCGGGTCTTCGCGACCGCGGCGCCGATCTGCACGGACAGCATCGCGGTGAGGGCCAGCAGCGGTGCCGGGACCCGGTTCATCCGAGGTAGGCCAGGACCGCCAGGACACGGCGGTGGTCCTCGCCGGTGTCCTCGAGCGCGAGCTTGCCGAAGATGCTCGTGACGTGCTTCTCGACCGCACCGGTGCCGATCACGAGCGCGCGGGCGATGGCGGCGTTGGTACGGCCCTCCGCCATCAGGCCGAGGACCTCGCGCTCGCGGGGTGTCAGCGCCGCCAGGGGATCACGGCGGCGACTCATCAACTGGGTGACGACCTCGGGGTCCAGCACCGTGCCTCCCGAGGCGACCCGGCGGACCGCGTCGTCGATCTCGTCGAGCCGGGTGACGCGGTCCTTCAGCAGGTAGCCGATGCCGGCGCTGCCGGCGGCCAGGACGTCCTCGGCGTAGGCGGCTTCGACGTACTGCGAGAGCAGCAGGATGCCGGTCCGGGGTGCGATGCGCCGGGCCTCGACGGCGGCGCGGACGCCTTCGTCGGTGAAGGTCGGCGGCATCCGGACGTCCATCACGACGACGTCCGGTGTCAGCGTGGGCAGGGCCGCGAGGAACGAGGCCGGGTCGCCGAACTGGCCGACGACGTCGATGCCGGCTTCGTCGAGCACGCGGGCCAGGCCTTCGCGCAGCAGGACGGCGTCGTCGACGACGACGGCCCGGATGCGTGCTGCATCCGGGCCGTCGGTCATGCGGTCAGCCTAGCGGCGACGTGGTCCGCTCACGTGCGCGGGGTGGGCACGCCGTTCAGGGCGCCGAGCGGGATCCGCGCGGTCGCCTCGGTCGGTCCGCCGAGCGGGCTGGACACGGTCAGCTCGCCGTCCAGGGCCCGCATCCGGCCCATCAAGCCCTCGATGCCGTGCCCTTCGCGTGCAGTCGCCCCGCCGCGGCCGTCGTCCGTGACGCTGACCGTCAGGAACCAGGTGCCGGCGGTGTCGACGAGCAGCCCGAGGTACACCCCGGCCACCGAGGCACCGGCGTGCTTCGCGGTGTTCGTCAGCAGCTCGCTCACCGTGAAGTACACGTTCCGCTGGATCTCGGTCGCGAGCTCCAGCCCGTCGGGCAGGCGGATGTCGAGTCCGACCGGGATCGGCGAGCGGGAGCACAGCGCCTCGAGTGCGGCGATCAGCCCACGGTCGAGCAGGATCGGCGGCGCGAACCCGCGGGACAGCGCCCGGAGTTCGTCGAGCGCGTCCTGGGCGTGGCCCGAGGCCTCGCCGATCAGTCGCTTGGCCCGCTCCGGGTCCTTCTCGAACGACCGCTCGGCGGCGGCCAGGTCCATCCGCAGACGGACGAGTCGCTGCTGCGGCCCGTCGTGCAGGTCGCGTTCGATCTGCCGGAGCGCCTGCCCCTCGGCGGTCACCGCACCGGCGCGGGAGGCCTGGAGGCCCGCCACCCGCTCCTCGAGCACCTCGGCCCGGAAGCCACCGAGCAGACCGTGGTCGATCCAGTAGTGCGCGAGCACCGAGCCGCGCAGCCAGAGCGGGAAGAGGACGACGCTCGCCGCCATCGACAGCAGGGCGAGGAAGAGCACGCCCGCACCGGAGCCGATGTCGTTCGGGTCGAGCAGGTAGCGACCGCCGATGACGTAGGCCAGGACGACGGCGACCGGCCAGAGGAACCCGACGGCCAGCAGCAGCCCCGCACCGACGGTCACGACGGCGGCGAGCGGGTAGACGACGACCGCGTGCAGCAGGTACAGCCAGTAGTGCGGGTTCGCGACGGCCGAACCCGTGCGCGTCCACCAGTTCTGCTGCCACTTCGGCGTCCAGTCCACCGGGCGGATCGGCCGCGGGTCGGCCCAGCTCATCCGGAGCTTCTCGAACTGGCCGAGCCACCGGGCGACGAACAGCGCCACGAAGAACAGCAGCAGGGTGAACGGGTTGAACACGTCGCGGGAGCCGAGGCCGCCGATGCCCAGGATCGCGGGGAACGCGAAGTACAGGGTGCAGAGGAGCACCGCGGTGAGGGCCATGTAGCCGAAGTCCCGCGGCGACCGACGCCAGGCCTCTCGGTAGAAGGCACCGGCGCTCGCCCGGCCACCACTGCCACCGTTGCCTCCGCTGCCGGAGCGGATCGGGGCGTCCGGACCGCGACCGTCGGGCGGCGACCCGGTCGGCGTCGACGGCGGGGCCAGCGTCACGGGCGGGGTCGCGTCCCAGCCGCCGGGAGGCCCGCCAGGACCAGGTGCAGGGGCGGAGGGCATCGGGATGGTCGCTTCCGGTGTCGTGGTGTCGAGCGGGACGGTCTCGGCATGGTCGGGCGAGGGCACGGCGTCGTCCAGGGGGACGGTGCGAGCCAGGTCGAGCCGGTCGGTGTCGGTCATGCATCGAGCCTCGCCCAGGAGCGGGCCCGGTCCCATCCTGCCGCCTCCCGGACCCGGGGTGGGGTTGTCCCCACCCCCGTTGTCCCCACCCCCGTTCTTCACAGCCCTCCGCCATCCTCTGGTCGCAGCAGACGGTGATGTGTAGAGTTCCGACACCGGACCGCACGCACCGCACCGCACCGGGGACAGCACGACGCAGGACAGTTCGAGGGCAGGACAGTTCGAGGGGGAACCATGCACGACACCACACGCGACCGACTGACGGCACTCGCCGCGGTCGTCGCCGCACTCGTCCCGGCGCTCGCCGTCGTGTCCGACTGGCTGCAGTTCGCCCTCGACCTGCAGGAGGACCAGTACGTGGTCGGCTTCCGGACCGTGCTGGCCGTCGGCATCGTCGCCGCCGCCCTGGTGGCGGTCCGGGCCCTCCGCGGTCAGGACCGCGTCCTGCTCGGGTTCGCCCTCGCCGTGCTCACCTGGTCGCTCGCCGGGTTCGTGCCCAGCAGCGCGTGGCCCGTGGGCACCGTGCTGTTCATCGCGGCTCGGGCGCTGCTCTTCGTCTTCGGGGTCCTGCTCGTGCTGCGCACCAGGGCCGACACCGCAGCCGGAGCTGGCACCAGCACCACCAGCACGGGTCCGGCTGGCGGGCGGGTGCACCGCGTGGCTGCCGGGGCCGTGCTCGTCGGTGCCGGCGTGTGGCTCGCGTGGACGGTCGTCGAACCGGTCCTCTTCACGCTCTGGATCCCGCCGCAGGACGCGCTCACCGGGCTGTTCGCGATCCCGCAGGCCGGCCAGTTCGTGGCCTTCGTCGGCGCCGTGCTGGTGTTCGTGCCGCCGCTGGTCCGCCCGGTCCGCGACGGTGCCCGACGGCTGTGGGAGACGGCCGACGTCCGCTGACGCCGACCGCCCCGCCCACTCCGGCAGACCGGTGGACCCGGGGCTCAGACGAGCGCCGCGGCGACCTCGGGTGACTCCGCCGGCACCGACCACGGGCGCTGCGTCATGCCGCTGTCGCCCCGGACCGACACGATCGCGCCGGAGTCGTCACGGGTGAACACGATGTCCTCGTCGATCGACCCGAACCGGTTCCCCGACGCCATCCGCAGCGTGTCGGCGTCGACGACGTCCAGGCGCACCGGCGACTCGGTCGGCACGGGCTGCGTCGGGTCGATCGCCAGCAGCCGGTCCCCGACGCGGGCGATGTCGGTGATGCCCTCGAACGTGGTGAAGCGTCCGGTGTAGCGGTCGGTGTCGACGTCGGCCGGCACGGGTGCGCCGGGGGCGTGCTCGTCCGCGGCGGCGTCGAGCAGGTGCACGATGCCGTACGCCAGCATCGTCGCCGGACCCGTGGCGCTGCTCGTCAGCACCGACACGACCAGCGAGGACGCGGGGTCGAAGACGGACTGCGTGATCTGCCCGGGGAACCCGCCGGAGTGGCCACGGACCTCCCGGCCGTTGATCCGGTCGACGACGAAGCCGGCACCGTAGCCGCGCGCGGCGGGGTCACTGTCCAGGGCGCTCCACGCCTTCCGCTGGGCCAGGCGCTTGGCGTGGTCGGAGAGCAGCGAGCCGCGACCGGGGACGTGTGCGGAGAAGTACCGGACCAGGTCCGAGGCGGTGCCGTGGAACCCGGTGGCCGCGGCGAGCGCCCCGGTCGTCACGTGCGGGACACGCTGCCGGGTGCGGGCGGTGTGCAGGCCGGTGTAGCCGACGACGTACTCGTCCTCGCGCGCCGGGTCGAACTCGGCGCCGGTGCCGGTCAGGCCGAGCGGCTCGGTGATCGCCGTACGGACGTGGTCGGCGTAGCTGGTTCCGGTGACCGCCTCGATGACCAGGCCGAGCAGGCCGTAGCCCAGGTTCGAGTAGTTGAACGCCGAGCCGACGGGCACCTTCGCGCCACCCGCGACGACGAGGGCGATCAGTTCGTCGGCGTCCGGGAACGGGTTTGCCAGCGCCCAGTGGTCGCCGTCGGCCCCGTCGCGGACGACGCCGGCGCCCATCTCCATGAGTTCACGGACCGTGGCGTCGGCGATCGGCGAAGCGGCCTCGACCAGGGCGGGAACGAACGTGCCGACGGTGTCGTCGAGGCGCAGGGCACCCTGGTCGGCGAGCTGGAGCAGCGCGGTCGCGGTGAACGTCTTCGAGTGCGAGGCGATCCGGAACAGGTCGGCGTTCGTCAGCCGACGGCCGGCCTCGACGTCCGCGTACCCGAACGCGTCGGCGAAGAGCTCCTGGCCCTCGAACCCGACGGCGACCTGCACGCCCGGCAACCGCAGCTGCCACACCTTGTAGGCGATCCACTCGCGGACGTAGGGCAGGACGGATTCGTAGGCAGCGCGCTTCTCCATGCCGGACAGCCTGGCATGTGCCACGCTCGTCGCATGCGGCACACACCCTCCTTCCTGATGACCGAGGTCGACGAGGTCCGACGGCTCATCGACGGGAACCCCTGGGCGACGATCGTGTCGCACACGGCCGCGGGGCTGGTGGCGTCGCACTACCCGTTCCTGCTCGAACCGAGCGCCGACGACGAACTCGTCCTGGTGTCCCACGTCGGCCGTCCGGACGAGGTCGCGCACGAGCTCGGGCAGCACGAGGTCCTGGTCGTCGTGCAGGGCCCGCACGGCTACGTCTCCCCCGCCTGGTACCCGCCGGAGCAGTTCGTGCCGACCTGGAACCACACCACCGCGCACCTGTGGGGCACGCCGGAGATCCTGTCCGACGACGAGAACTTCCGGGTCCTCGGTGACCTGGTCGACCACTTCGAGCGGGCGATGCCGTCCCCGGTGTCGCTCGACGTCGACGAGGACACCGCCCGCCGCATCGCCCGCGGCACCGTCGGCATCCGGCTGCGGGTCACCCGGTTCGACGCGCGTGCGAAGCTCAGCCAGAACAAGGCACCCGAGGTCGTCGACCGGGTGATCGCGGGCCTCCGTGCCGACGGCCCGTACGCGGCGCCGGCACTGGCGGACGAGATGGAGCGGGTGCGGACAGGCTCTGCGGACGTGCGCGCCGACGGGCGGGAGGCGCGGTGACCGTCGTCCTGCTCCGCACCGTCCGGCGGGTGGGGACGTCCGGCGCCCCGGCCGACGTGCTCGTCGTCGACGGGCGGATCGCCGCGATCGGGCCCGCCGGGACGGTCGACGTGCCGCGCGCCGCCGACGTCCCGCCCGGCACGGTGCTCGACGTCGAGGTCGTCGAGGCCGACGGCGCCTGGCTCGGCCCCGGCCTCCGCGACCACCACGTGCACTTCGACCAGTGGGCGCTCATGCGGCAGCGTGTCGACGTCCAGGACTGCACCTCCGCCGAGGAGACCGCGGACCGCCTCGCCGACGCGGCCCGGACCGCGCTGCCGGACCACGTCCTCGTCGGTCACGGCTACCGGGACGGGCTCTGGCCCGCACCCGCACGACGCGAGTTGCTCGACCGAGCCGCCGCGGGCCTCCCGGTCGTCGTCGTGGCCGCGGACCTGCACGCCGTCTGGTGCAACACGCGTGCCCTCGCGCACTTCGCCGGTCTGCTCGGCCGTGCCCTGCCCGCCGCGGCGGACGGCGTCCTCCGCGAACAGGACGCGTTCGACGTCACCGGCGCACTGTCCCGCGTCCCCGACGAGCTGCTCGACGCCGCCGTCGAGGAAGCGGTCGACGCCGCCGCCCAGCGCGGGGTGACCGGGGTCGTCGACCTCGAGATGGTCTTCGGACTCGACCGGTGGGCGCGCCGGATCGCGGCCGGCACGGACGGCATCCGCGTCGCCTCCGGGGTCTACCCGGGCGAGCTGGACGACGTGGTGGCCCGCGGCCTCCGCACCGGCGACGTCGTCCCGGGCACCCGGGAACTGCTCACGATGGGGCCGTTCAAGGTGATCACCGACGGGTCACTCGGCACCCGGACCGCCGCCACCTCGGACGGCGCGGGGCTCCTCACCTGGACCCCCGAGGACCTGGTCCCCGTCCTCCGGCGTGCCGTCGCCGCCGGACTGGTCCCCGCCGTGCACGCCATCGGCGACCGCGCCGTCACGCTCGCCCTCGACGCGTTCGAGACCGTCGGCACCCGCGGCACGATCGAGCACGCCCAACTGCTGCAGCCCGAGGACGTCCCCCGGTTCGCGCAGCTCGGGGTCGTCGCCTCGGTGCAGCCCGAGCACGCGATGGACGACCGCGACATCGCCGACCACCACTGGGCGGGCCGAACCGACCGGGCGTTCCCGTTCGCCTCCCTCGAGCGCGCCGGAGCCCGGATGCAGCTCGGCTCGGACGCCCCCGTCGCGCCGCTCGACCCGTGGGTGGCGCTCGCCGCCGCCGTCGGGCGGGACCGCGACGGCCGCAGCCCGTGGCACCCGGAGCAGCGGATGTCGGCGCTCGCCGCGTGGCGGGGCAGCACCGACGGACGCGTCGGCGTCGCCGTCGGTGACGTCGCCGACCTGGTCCTCGTGCCAGCCGACCCGCTCACGGCGACGTCGGCCGCGCTCCGCACGATGCCGGTCCTGGCCACGGCCGTCGCCGGCCGTTGGACCCACCGCGCCCTGTAGGTCCGCGAAGGCTACTTCTGGTCCTTCGGGCACCAGTAGAGCTTGCGGCCGGCCATGTCGGCGATCCGGATCTCGGTGCCGCAGACCCGGCAGGGCTCCCCCTGGCGGTGGTACACCCAGTGGCGGTCCTTGCGGGAGCGCAGCGCCTTCTTGTGGTCGGCGTCGGACAGGCCGTCCATCGTCAGCATCAGGCCGTCGCGGACGCCGTCGTGCAGCAGCTTCGACCAGTCCGCCCAGAGCGCCTTCGCCTGCTTGACGGTGATCTCCTTCCCCGCCTTGTACGGGTCGAGCCGCTGCCGGAACAGCAGCTCGGCTCGGTAGATGTTGCCGATGCCGCTGACCACGGACTGGTCCATCAGCAGCTGCCCGATCGCCACGTTGCGCTTCCGGACGTTCTCGACGAAGACCTTCTCGGCCTCGGGGCCGTCGTCGTTCATCGGGTCCGGACCGAGCTTGTCGAGCGCACGCTGCACCCCGGCCGGGTCCTCGACGACACAGGCGGTCGGCCCGCGGAGGTCGGCGACGGTGTCCTCGGTGAGCAGCCGCACACGCACCTGGCCGACCGGGTCCGGCGGGAATGCCTCGATCGGGTCTTCGTTCTTCTCCTGCTCGGCCATCCGGTAGCGGGCGAGCCGCGGGGCACCGATCGAGGACAGCGACTCCTCGCGGTCGTCGTCGTCCGACAGCGCCTCAGCCGTGGAGATCACGCCGGCGAAGTCCCATGCGCCGTACAGGCCCAGGTGCACCCGGAGGAACAGGTCGTCCTCGAACTCCAGGAACATCTGCTTGCCGACGGCCCGGGAGGCGATCAGCTCCTTGCCGTCCAGCTGCGCGGCACCCGCGGCGAAGCGGCCCTGGGGGCTGGACACCTCGCAGCGCTTGCCGACGAAGTGGCGGGTGAACTGGTTGGCGATCCTGTGGACGGAGTGACCCTCGGGCATGGATCCAGTTCTACCCGGTGCCGCTGACGGATCGTGTCCCCCGACCGGCTCCTACGCGTCGACCTGCTTGCCGGCGATCGTGCCGGTCTGCTCGTACTCGGCGAGCTGCGCGATGCGGCGGGCGTGCCGTTCCTCGCCCGAGAACGGCTCGGCGATGAACAGGTCGACGAAGCGGATGGCCTCTTCCTCGGTGTGCTGGCGCGCCCCGATCGAGATGACGTTCGCGTCGTTGTGCTGGCGGGCGAGGACCGCGGTCGACTCGTTCCACACCAGTGCGGCCCGGATGCCCTCGACCTTGTTCGCGGCGATCTGCTCGCCGTTGCCCGACCCACCGAAGACGACGCCGAGCGCCTGGACGCCGGCACGCTGGTCCTGCACCACGGCGTGCGCGGCGTTGATGCAGAACGAGGGGTAGTCGTCGAGCGGCTCGTACGCGGTCGGACCGTGGTCGACGACCTCGTGGCCCGCTCCGGTCAGGTGCGTGGCGAGGGTCTTGGTGAACTCGAGGCCGGCGTGGTCCGTTCCGAGGTGGATGCGCATGGACCGATCCTATTCCCGCGTCCGTAGCGGCCGGACCGGTCCGACGACCCGGCCGACGGGCGCACGGGAGGCGCGGTGCCGGGCCCGGGGCGGGCCTCCCGTCAGCGCTGCCGCACCACGACGACGACGTACCGGCACGGCTCGTCACCGGCGTTGCGGTACACGACGTCGGCGGGCTCGCCGAGCTCGATCCGGTCGCCCGCACCGAGCCGCGTCGTGGCCTCGCCGACCTGCAGTTCGAGGGTGCCGTCGACGACCCAGATGCAGTGCCGCAGGAAGGCGTAGGCACTGGCGGGGTAGGCGACCTCGCGGCCGGCGGGCAGACGGACCTCGGTGACGTCGGCGGGGAAGTCCGCGCTCGACAGGGGACGGCGGCGGTACCCGGTCTCCGGGTCGGTCCACGAGTCGGCCGAGGCGGCGCGCTGGATCCCACGGGCCTCGTCCGGATCACTGGCGCGGGGCACCTCGTGCTCGAGGGCGTCGTCGAGGAGCTGCGAGACCGTGAGGCCGAACGCTCCGGACAGGCGGCCGAGGATCGTCGCGGTCGGACTCGAGATGCCTCGTTCGACGCGGTTGATCATGGCGCGGGACACGCCGGACTCCTCGGCGAGCTCGGTGAGGCTCCAGCGGCGCTCGGTGCGGAGGCGCTGCAGGCGCTCCCCCAGGCGGCGCTGGTCGGCGTCGTCGGGGTGTTCCGGACCGCCGCGTTCCGCATCAGGGTGATCCGCGTCGGGGGTTGCGCCCGTGCCCTCCGGCTCGTCTACGATGTGAGACATGGCGACAGCATATGCGACGGATGCCGTCCGCGTCCGCGACTGCACCCCGGCCGACCTCGACGTCGTGCACGCACTCCACGTCGACGCGGTCCTGCACTCGACCGCGATCTGGCAGGAGGTCCCGCATCCCCGCGCCTGGTTCGACACCTGGCTCGCCGAGCGGCAGGGCGACGGCTGGCCGGTCCTGGTCGCCGAGGTGAACGGGGTCGTCGCGGGCTACGCCACCTACTCCCAGTGGCGGCCGCAGCAGGGCTACCGGCTGACCGTCGAACACAGCGTCTACGTCGTCGAGTCGTTCCGCGGACGGGGCATCGCCTCGACGCTGATGGCAGCGCTCGTCGCCCGGGCCACCGCCGAGGGTCGGCACGTGATGATCGCCGGCATCTGCAGCGCCAACACCGGGTCGATCGCACTGCACGAACGGCTCGGCTTCACCACCGTCGCCGTCGTGCCCGAGGTCGGGCGCAAGGCCGACCGGTGGCTCGACCTCACGCTGATGCGGTTGCCGCTCGGCTGAGCCGGGCCGGCCCGCCGGGCCCCGCCCGCCCCCGCCCGGCCCGCCCGGCCCGCCCGGCCGGGGCCGAGCCTCGGCTCAGCGGACACTCTGCGGCGTCGTGGAGGCGCGCGGTGTCCGCGGAGCCGAGACTCGGCGAGCGCAGGCTGCGTGGCGGGGCCGGGCCGCGCCTCCCGTCAGTCGACCGTGTCGAAGACCGGGCCGGTCGTGCGCGAGCGCTTGAGCTCGAAGAAGCCCGGGTAGCGGGCCGCGGCGACGACGCCGTCCCAGAGGTCGAGCGCCTGCTGACCCTTCGGCGCCGGGGAGATGACCGGGCCGAAGAAGGCGACGCCGTCGACGGCGATGACGGGCGTGCCGACGTCCTGGCCGACCCGCTCGATGCCGTCGCGGTGGCTCTCGCGCATCGCAGCGTCGGTCTCGTCGGTCCACGCGGCATCGGCGAGGTCGGCCTCCAGGCCGAGCTGCTCGAGCACGGCCGGCACGACCTGCTCGGGGTCCTTCTGCTGGCGGTGGTGGATCTGCTCGCCGAGGGCGTCGTAGAGACGCTTCACGACGTCCTGGCCGTGGCGGGCCTTCGCGGCCGTCACCAGACGCGAGTACACCTTGTTGCGCTCCATCGCCTCGCGGTACTCGGCGGGCATGTCCTCGTTGTGCTCGTTGAGGACGAAGAGGCTCATCACGTTCCAGGTGACGTCGAGGTCGCGGTGCTGCTCGACCTCACCCACCCAGCGGCTCGTCATCCACGCCCAGGGGCAGGTCGGGTCGAACCAGAACTCCACAGCAGTCCGGGTCGCATGAGGGTTCTCCACAGTCGTGTCAGTCACGGATCGCAGCGTACGCCCGCTCGCTAGGCTGGTCACGAGCCGTCCCGCCGACGCACGACGCCGAGCGGGACCCACCGACACGCGGACATCGATCGTCCGCGTCCGCAGCGAAGATGGAGCGTCCGTGCCCGGAGAGAACCTCACCAGAACCGAAGCCCAGGAACGTGCCGGCATCGTCAGCGTCCAGACGTACGACGTCGAACTCGACCTGACCCGCGGCGCCGACAGCTTCGGCAGCACCACCCGCGTGCGCTTCACCGCGACGCCCGGCGCCAGCACGTTCATCGACGCCATCACGAAGACCGTGCACTCGGTCACCCTGAACGGCACGGCGCTCGACGTCGACGCCGTGAACGACGGCGTCCGCATCCAGCTCGCCGACCTGCAGGAGCAGAACGAGCTCGTCGTGGTCGCCGACGCGCTGTACACGAACACCGGCGAAGGCCTGCACCGCTTCGTGGACCCCGTCGACGACGAGGTCTACCTCTACTCGCAGTTCGAGGTCCCGGACAGCCGCCGCATGTTCGCGGTGTTCGAGCAGCCCGACCTCAAGGCCGAGTTCCGCTTCACCGTGACCGCACCGGCGCGCTGGCAGGTCGTCTCGAACGCCCCCACGCCCGAGCCGCACGTCGACGGCGACCACGCCACGTGGACGTTCCCGCCGACCGCGAAGATCTCGAGCTACATCACCGCGCTGGTCGCCGGCCCGTACGAGGTCGTGCGCAGCGAGCTCACCAGCCGTGACGGCCGCACCATCCCGCTCGGGGTGTTCGCCCGGAAGTCGCTGGCCGAGTACCTCGACCCGGAGTACGTCTTCGACATCACCCGCAAGGGCTTCGCATACTTCGAGGAGAAGTTCGACGTCGCGTACCCGTTCGAGAAGTACGACCAGCTCTTCGTGCCGGAGTTCAACGCCGGCGCCATGGAGAACGCGGGCGCGGTGACCTTCACCGAGACCTACGTGTTCCGCTCGAAGGTCACGGACGCCATCAAGGAGCGCCGGGTCGTCACGATCCTGCACGAGCTCGCGCACATGTGGTTCGGCGACCTCGTCACCATGAAGTGGTGGAACGACCTGTGGCTCAACGAGTCCTTCGCCGAGTGGGCGTCGACGATCGCCACGGCCGAGGCCACCGAGTGGACCGAGGCCTGGACGACGTTCCAGGCGATGGAGAAGTCCTGGGCCTACCGGCAGGACCAGCTCCCCTCGACGCACCCGATCGTCGCGACGATCAACGACCTCGAAGACGTCCAGGTCAACTTCGACGGCATCACCTACGCGAAGGGCGGCTCGGTCCTCAAGCAGCTCGTCGCCTGGGTCGGCATCGACGCGTTCTTCGCGGGCGTCTCGGCGTACTTCAAGAAGCACCACCACTCCAACACGGAGCTGGCCGACCTGCTCGTCGAGCTCGAGTCCACCAGCGGCCGTGACCTGTCCGAGTGGTCGAAGCTCTGGCTCGAGACCGCCGGCGTGAACACCCTGCGCCCGGAGATCGAGACCGACGCCGACGGTGTCATCACGTCCTTCGCCGTGCTGCAGGAAGCCCCGGCCGACCACCCGACGCTGCGCCCGCACCGCCTGGCCATCGGCGTGTACTCGTTCACGAACGACGCCTCGGCCCCGTTCGGCGCCGACACCGCGTCGTCCGGCGGCAAGCTCGAGCGGGCACACCGCGTCGAGATCGACGTCGACGGTCCCCGCACCGACGTGCCCGAGCTCGTCGGCGTGCACCGCGGCGACCTCGTGCTGCTCAACGACGACGACCTGGCCTACGCCAAGATCCGCCTCGACGAGCAGTCCCGCCGCACCGCGATCGAGCACCTCGCCGCGATCGCGAACCCGCTCGCCCGCTCGATCGTCTGGGGTGCCGTCTGGGATGCCACGCGCGACGCCGAGTCCCCCGCCAGCGACTACGTGTCCCTGGCGCTCGGCAACATCGCGACCGAGACCGAGTCCACGACGATCCGGACCACGCTGTCGCAGCTCCTGCTGACCGCGCGGAACTACGTCGCACCGGCGAAGTCCGACAGCACCGTCCGCACCGTCGGCGACACTCTCTGGCAGCTCGCGTCGTCGGCCGAGTCCGGCTCCGACGCGCAGTTCCAGTTCGTGAAGTTCTTCGCGCAGATCCCCTCGACACCGGAGCACGTGGCGACACTGCAGGGCCTGCGCGACGGTTCGGTGACGCTGCAGGGGCTCGAGGTCGACACCGACCTCCGCTGGGAGCTGCTGGAGGGCCTCGTGCTCGCCGGCGCCGCGGGCAACGACGAGATCGACACCGAGCTCGCCGCCGACCGCACGGCCTCCGGCGAGCAGGCCGCCGCGCGTGCCCGGGCGACGATCCCGACCGCCGAGGGCAAGCTGGCGGCGTTCTCGTCCCTCGTGGACAGCGACGACGCACCGAACGCGATCGTCCGCCAGACCACGATCGGGTTCCAGCACGTGAACTCCCCGGTCGTGCTCGAGGGCCTCGTGTCGCGGTACTTCGACGTGATCACCCGCATCTGGGACGAGCGCAGCTACCACATCGCCGACACCGTCGTCACAGGGCTCTACCCCGCGCCGCTGGCGTCGACCGAGCTGCGCGACGCGGCCGTGGCGTGGCTCGAGGCACACCCGGAGACGCCGGCCCTGCGCCGCATCGTCACCGAGAACCTCGCGGGCACCGAGCGTGCCCTCCGGGTCCAGGCGGCGGACGTCTGAGCCTGATGTGACCGGCGGCGAGGCCTCGGCGTTCCTCCAGGGACGCCGAGGCCTCGCCGCTTAGCATCGACCGGATCATGCTCTTGGCTGCAGACTCCCCCGACGTCTCGAAGTGGGCGTCGAACACGTTCACCCAGTTCGTCGACACCTGGCACGTCCCGATCACCATCGTCATCGTCCTGCTCGCGGCGGTGATCCTCCGACTCATCCTGCGCCGGACCATCAAGCAGGTCGTCGACCGCATCGTCAACGGCGTCAAGAAGCGGCAGGGTGCGGCGGACATGCAGGCGCTCGTCGCCTCGCCGTTGCAGACCGCCCGGGTCGTCCAGCGCACCCGCACCCTCGGCAGCGTGCTCGAGAACCTGGCGACGGTCGTCGTCGCGGTCATCGCGTTCGCCATCGTCATCTCGACGGTGTTCCCCACCGCCGCCGTCGGCATCGTCGGTGGTGCCTCGGTCGTGGCCGCCGGCCTGGCGGTCGGTGCGCAGAGCATCGTCCGCGACATCCTGTCCGGCATCTTCATGATCCTCGAGGACCAGGCCGGCGTCGGCGACGTCGTCGACACCGGGCAGGCCACCGGCATCGTCGAGAACGTCGGCCTCCGTGTCATGCAGATCCGCGACGTCAACGGGATCCTCTGGTTCGTGCCGAACGGCCAGATCCTCCGTGTCGGCAACCTCTCCCAGGGCTGGTCGCGCGTCCTGGTCGACATCACCGTCCCCTACGACACGGACATCGACGCCGTGCAGGACGCCCTGCTCCACGCGGCCGTCACCATGTCGCAGGAGCCCCGGTGGCGCCAGCGGATCGTCGAGAAGCCCGAGATCTGGGGACTGCAGTCGATCACCGACACCGGCATGGTGTTCCGTCTCGTCGTGAAGACCCGCGCCTCCGAACTCGACGTCGTCGGCCGTGAACTCCGGATCCGGCTGAAGCACAGCGTCGACGAACTCGGCGTGACCCTGCCCGCGATGTCGATGATCATGCCCGCCGGGTGGGAGAACGCCACGTCGGTGAACGGCCTGCGTCCGGTGCGGACCGCGCCCGTCCCGGCGCCCACCAGGTCACGCAGCCAACGGCGGAACGTCTTCGGGCGTCCCATCCGCACCGGGGACAAACCCAGCACCGACCACGAGGACTCACCATGACCGGACCGTCACTGCCCATCGGCCCGCCGGCCGGCGAGCCCGGGACCGGTGGGTCTGGCCTCGGTGGCGTTGCCGGTGCCGGTGGCGTCGGCGGCGTGCCCGCGCAGCCCGTCACGCTCCGCGTCGGCCTCGGTGGTGCGGCGGCGAGCGGCTCGCTCTTCGACCGCATCGGCGGCGCCCCGACCTTCGACCGCCTGGTGCGCCGCTTCTACGAGGGTGTGCAGCAGGACGAGGTCATCTGGCCGATGTACCCGGCCGAGGACCTCGACGGCGCGATCTGGCGCCTGTCGCAGTTCCTGCAGCAGTACTGGGGCGGACCGTCGACGTACAGCGAGCAGCGCGGGCACCCCCGGTTGCGGATGCGGCACAACCCGTTCCGCATCACGCCCGAGGCCCGCGAGCACTGGTTGCAGCACATGCACGACGCGGTCGAGTCGCTCGGCCTCGCCCCGCTCGACGAGGCTGAGCTCTGGGGCTACCTGGACCGTGCAGCCCACGCGATGACGAACTCGTTCGACTGACCTCGGCGCTGGCCTGGCTCGTCGGCGTGGTGCGTCGGACTGCCCAGTCGGCGCGGTGCGACGGCCTGACCGGTCCGCTTCGGTAGTCGCGTGGTGGTGCGCCAGCCTGGTTCCTCTGCGCGGTGACGGTGGCGCGGTCCACGATCGGGCCGCCCGCCGATCGGGCGGGTCCTGACGTTCCGTGAGACGGACGGGAGGCCCGTGGCGAATCTGCCACGGGCCTCCCGTCCGTCTCCTCGTCACATCCACACTGGGCGCGGTGACCGGGTGTCGTCGGGTCAGTCGGCGCGGTAGCCGTTCCGGAGTTCCTCGACGAGGGTCGGCCGGGACGGCTGCCAACCGAGGCTGCGGGCGTACGCGCCGGTCGCCGCCTGGTCGAGCAGCAGGGCGTCCGCGAAGTCGGTGCCCAGTCGTGCGCGCGACTCGTCGGCGGACTCGGAGACCACGGACGCAGCGGAGCCGTTGTGTCCGTCGCTGCCGGGGTGTCGCTCGACGCCAGCCTGTCCCTCGACGCCGGCCTGGGCGAGTTCGCGGACCGTGGGGTTGTGACCGGACGCCGCGACGAGGTACCCGTCCTGGTCGGCGCGCTCGACGGCGAGGACGTAGAGCTCGGCCAGGTCGTCCACGTGCACCGTCGTCCAGCGCTGCGTGCCGTCACCCACCAGACGGACCGGGGTCGGGGCGTCGCTCGCCGGAACGAACATCGTCGGGATGCCGGCACCGTGGCCGTACACGATGCCCGGCGCGACGACGGTCGTGCGCACGGCGCTCGTCCGGACGCGGGCCTCGTTCGCTGCCCGCCACGCGGTGAGGGCCGGCGGCGCCACGGGCGACGCCTCGGTGATGTCGCCGGACGCCCCGAAGGTGAAGATGCCGCCGGTGTGGACGAACGGCTTCGCAGTGCCCTCGAGTGCCGTCAGGACGGTCGTGATGAATTCGGAGTCGACGTCCTCGGCCGAGGCGGTGTGCACGACGGCGTCGGCCTGCTCCGCCAGACGGGCGACGAGCGCGAGGTCGGTGAGGTCTCCGACGACCGCGGTGGCGCCGACTTCCTCTGCTCGGGCGGCCTTCTCGTCCGAGCGGAGGACGGCCGTGACGGTGTGGTCATGGGCGATGAGTGCGCGGAGGACGGCGGAGCCGATGTACCCGGACGCACCGGTGAGGAAGACGAGCATGCCCCGCAGCCAACCACCGTCATCTGCTGGCGCGCTGGTTGCTCCGGCGACGAAGAGGGTCTAGGAGCTCAGGGTCCAGGCGCGACGCTTCACGAGCACGTGCCCGCGGGAGGTGGTGAGGCGACTCCACGGACCGGTCTCGAACAGCCGCACCGGCTCCGTGCCGAGGAACCCGAGGCTCTCCGCAGCGAACCCCGCGCCGGCGGGCAGGTGTTCGACACCGTCGATCGGCCGACCCCACACCTCGGAGCGGACACGCCGGACGATGGACTCGCCGGAGCTCGCCGGTACCGCGGCAGCGACCTCGTCGATGCCCTGCCGCGCTGCACGGTGCAGGAGTTCCGCGGACACGTCGGGCAGCGGCGCCCATCCCCCGCGGGGCGGCGAGATCGCTGCCCAGGTGACGGTGTGGACCTCGAGCGGCAGCTCGACCTCGATCGGCGTGGCCCGCGTCGGGTCGGCACTCTCGACGTCGGCAGCGTCCTGCGCCTCGGCGAGCAGGCGCAGGCGCTCCTGGAACGACCGCAGCGGCACGACGACGTCGATGTGCTCCGGCTGCGTCAACGCGAACGTCCGGAGCCCGAGCACGGTCGGCAACTCGTCGAGCAGTCCGAGCGGGTACAGGATCGCCGTGTAGACGGCCAGGACGCCGGAGTCGGCGATCAGACGGACCGACCCGTCCTCGATCCGAGCGGCCCGCCCGAGGTAGGTGCGGAGATCGCCGAGCGACGCGGCGTCAGGGAGGGTGAACGAGCTGCTCATGTCGCGTCTGATCCTAGCCGGGGGCGGTTCCGCGCTCGCTGGCCACGGCGTCCCCGTCCGCTCCCCCGACCTCGACGGCCGTGACGACGCCACCTGCCCGTTCGTAGACTGACGGCGTGAACCGCGAACCCGACTTCCTCTCCACGCTGCGACTCGAGGACACGGGAGCGAGTACCCGGGAGACCATCCTCACCGGAGCGAGCCACTGGTCCCCGGGCGGCCGCGTGTTCGGGGGGCAGGTCCTCGCGCAGTGCATCGTCGCCGCGCAGACCACCATCGAGGGACGCGCCATCCACTCCGTCCACGGGTACTTCCTCCGACCCGGCGCGATCGACGTCCCGATCACGTTCGGCGTCGAGCGGATCCACGACGGCCGGTCCTTCGCCACCCGCCGAGCGCAGGCGTACCAGAACGGCGTCCCGATCTTCTCGATGATCGCGTCCTTCCAGACGCCGGACGTCGGCGCCGAACACCAGGACCCGTTCCCCACTGACGTCCCGGACCCGGAGTCGCTGCCGTCGGCCGCGTCCGTGCTCGCGTCCATCGACCACCCGACCGCGCAGGCCTGGGCGGAACGGTCGATCGACATGCGGCACGTCGAGGGCTCGGTCTACGTCGACGTGCAGGGCGCGCGGGTCGCGCACCAGGCGGTGTGGTTCCGCGTCGAACGCGACCTGCCGGACGACCCGGCCCTGCACCGCGCAGTCCTCGCCTACGCGAGCGACCTGTCGCTCCTCGAGCCGATCATGCGTCGGCACGGGATGGCCTGGGGCACCCCGGGCGTGAAGCTCGCGAGCCTCGACCACGCGATGTGGTGGCACCGCGACGGTCGAGCCGACGAGTGGGTGCTGTACGCGCAGGAGTCGCCGAGCGCGCAGGGCGGCCGAGGCTTGGCGCTGGGCAGGATGTTCTCCCGCGACGGGCGGCTGCTGGCCACGGTCGCGCAGGAGGGCATGATGCGCGTCCCCGCGGACGACTGACCGAGACCGGCCGGGCGACTCACCGAACCTGGCGGACGACTGACCGAAGCTCGGCGGACCGCGGTCGATCAGGCCAGATGGCAGGTGCGGTCGGCGCGGGACCGGACCTGTCCGTACAAGGCCGGCCTGGACCGGTCACGGCCGCGAGAACGACACCGGCGGCTCGACGTACTGCTGGCAGGCGGCACGCTCGATGTCGGTGAGGCGCCGCGGCCGGTTGGTCTCCGCATCCACCAGGACCAGCGTCGTGGTGGCGCGCGTGTAGAGCTCGGCCGGCTCGTGGCCGACCGGCGACCAGACCTCGTACGAGATGTCGAGGCTGGCGCCACCCATCCGCCCGATCCACAGCTGGATGTCGAGCGGTCGACGGAAGTACGGCGTCGAGGCGAGGTACTCGAGGCGCTGGGCCGCGATCACCGTCATGGTCCCCGATCCGGGCCGGCCGTCGATCACCGGCTCCGGCGCGGACCCCGACTCGTCGACCTCGTCGGGGTCCGGCGCCCAGAACGCCAGCACACGTGCTTCTTCGAGCAGCCGGAGCATCGCCGAGTTGTTGACGTGCCCGTAGGCATCGATGTCACTCCAGCGGATGCGGATCGGAGCGTGCAGGCGTGCCACCGGGACTAGTCCCGGGTGAGCTTGCGGTACGTCGCGCGGCCGGGCTTCGCAGCGTCGGCCCCGAGGCGCTCGATCTTGTTCTCTTCGTAGGCCTCGAAGTTGCCCTCGAACCAGTACCATTTCGGCGTGCCGTCCTCGTTCAGGCCTTCCCAGGCGAGGATGTGCGTCGCGATGCGGTCGAGGAACCACCGGTCGTGGGTGATGACCACGGCGCAACCGGGGTACTCGAGCAGCGCGTTCTCCAGGCTGCCCAGCGTCTCGACGTCCAGGTCGTTCGTCGGTTCGTCGAGGAGCAGCAGGTTGCCGCCCTGCTTGAGCGTCAACGCCAGGTTCAGGCGGTTGCGCTCACCACCGGAGAGGATGCCGGCGCGCTTCTGCTGGTCAGGGCCCTTGAACCCGAACTGCGAGACGTACGCGCGGGACGGGATCTCGGTCTTGCCGACCTGGATGTAGTCGAGCCCGTCGGACACGACCTCCCACAGGTTCTTGTTCGGGTCGATGCCGCCACGGCTCTGGTCGACGTACGAGATGTCGACCGTGTCGCCGATCTTCAGCGTGCCGCCGTCGAGGGGCTCGAGGCCGACGATCGTCTTGAAGAGGGTGGTCTTGCCGACGCCGTTCGGGCCGATCACGCCGACGATGCCGTTGCGCGGGAGCGTGAACGACAGGTCGCCGATGATGACGCGCTCACCGAACTGCTTGTGCAGCTTCTCGGCGTCGATGACCTGCGAGCCCAGACGCGGGCCGACGGGGATGACGATCTCCTCGAAGTCGAGCTTGCGCGTGCGCTCGGCTTCGGTGACCATCTCCTCGTAACGAGCGAGACGGGCCTTGGACTTGGCCTGACGGCCCTTCGTGTTGCTGCGCACCCAGTCGAGCTCGGAGGTCAGGCGCTTGGCGAGCTTCGCGTCCTTCTTGCCCTGGACCTCGAGACGAGCGCGCTTCTTCTCGAGGTAGGTCGAGTAGTTGCCCTCGTACGGGTAGAGACGACCACGGTCGACCTCGGCGATCCACTGGGCGACGTGGTCCAGGAAGTACCGGTCGTGGGTCACGGCGAGGACAGCACCGTGGTACTGCTGCAGGTGCTGCTCGAGCCACTGCACGCTCTCGGCGTCCAGGTGGTTGGTGGGCTCGTCGAGCAGCAGCAGGTCGGGCTTCTGCAGCAGGAGCTTGCAGAGTGCGACGCGGCGCTTCTCACCACCGGACAGGTGCGTGACGAGCTCGTCGCTCGGCGGGCACTGGAGCGCGGCCATGGCCTGCTCGAGCTGCGAGTCGAGGTCCCACGCGTCGGCCGCGTCGATCTCTTCCTGCAGGGTGCCCATCTCGGCGAGCAGCGCGTCGAAGTCGGCGTCCGGCTCGGCCATCAGCGCGGAGATCTCGTTGAAGCGTGCGAGCTTCCCGTGGATCTCGCCGACGCCTTCCTGGACGTTCTCGAGGACCGTCTTCGTCTCGTCGAGCTCGGGCTCCTGCATGAGGATGCCGACGGTGAAGCCCGGGGTCAGCTTCGCCTCGCCGTTCGAGGGCTGGTCGAGCCCCGCCATGATCTTCAGGATCGTCGACTTGCCGGCACCGTTCGGCCCGACGACGCCGATCTTGGCGCCGGGCAGGAACGACATCGTGACGTCGTCGAGGATCAGCTTGTCACCGACCGCCTTGCGGGCGCGGACCATCTGGTAGATGTACTCAGCCATATCGCTCCAAGTGTAGTGACGACACCGGGTCCCCGTGGGCGCGGTGTCGAGATCAGGCCGCGTCGAGCCCCAGCGGGTGCTCCGGCGGCTCGTCGGCATCGGGATGCAGCAGTGCGGCGACGGTGTCGTCGGTGCCCTGGTGGTCGTCGGGGTGGGTGTCGTCCGGTGCTGCGTCCACCGGCGGATGCGCGGCGTCCGGGGTGTCGTCGTGGACCTCGCCGGTCTCGTGGTCGACCCGCGGTGACGTCCCGGGAGCAGCGGTCGCCTCGGTCACGTGCCGCGGGAGCCGCATCCAGTTGCTGATCCCCCACGCCAGGTCGTGGCCGATGCCCTCGGCGTCGATCTCGACGCTCGTCCCACCGCGGCCGTCACGCTCCCAGTTCCGGATGCGGAGGCGCCCGGTGACGACCACCCGGTCCCCCTTGCTCAGGGACCGGTTGACGTTGGCGGCGAGGGACCGGAAGGCGGTGACGGTGTACCAGTTGGTCGGACCGTTGCCCCAGGTCGACGTCTGGCGGTCCCAGCGGCGGGACGGCGAGGCGAGCCGGAGACTCGTGATGGCGATGCCCGTCTCGGTGACGAGGTGGCGGGGCTCGGTGGCGACGATGCCGCAGACCGTGATCGTGTCGTTCATGCGTCGATCGTCGGCCAGCGCAGACGCCTGCGGGCCGCCGTCGACGACGATGTGGAGAAGAGGCCCCGATCACGCTCCCTGTGCAGGAAGGTGATCGGAGCCTCCAGTCCGGATCAGTGTGCGCGGAACTCGGGCCGGTCCGCGAGCGGACCCATCGCCTTGTGCACCGCGCCCTTGGCGGACTGGAGCGACGGGTAAGTCCCGCCCGGGCCACGTCGCCCGTACAGCTCCACACGGAACCCGTCGGCATCGTGGTGGATGGTGCCCACCGCGCCTGCCGGTCCGACGGCGACCCAGGTCCCCGTCGTCGCGTCCGCGTTCTGCAGCGTGTCGTTCGTCATCGTGCGACCACCTCCTCGTGGCCCCGACGCCCCGTCGTGTCAGGACGCCAGGATGTACCGACTGTATGCCTTGCGCACCTTGTTGACCTTCGGGAGCGCGACCGCCAGGCAGTAGCCCTGCCCCGGGTTCTTCGCGAAGAAGTCCTGGTGGTGCTCCTCGGCACGGTGGAACTCGCCGAGCGGTTCGAGCGTGGTCACGATCCCGCCGTCCCAGACGTCGGACGCACGCGCGATCGCCTGCTCGAACAGTGCGCGCTGCTCGTCGTCCGCCGGGAACATCGCCGAGCGGTACTGGGTCCCGACGTCGGCACCCTGACGGTTCAGCTGGCGCGGGTCGTGGAGGGTGAAGAACACGTCGAGGACGACCTGCGCCGGCAGGACGGACTCGTCGAACGTGACGGCGACGGCCTCGGCGTGGCCGGTCGTCCCGGTGCACACCTGCTCGTACGTCGGGTGCGGGTCGCGCCCGCCGACGTAGCCGGACACGACGTCCTGCACGCCCTGCAGCGTGCGGTACACCGCGTCCAGACACCAGAAACACCCACCTGCGAGCACGAACGTGGTCATGGTCAGGACCTGCCTTCCGGGGCTCGGGAGAGCCGTTGCGAGAACTGTCCTCCACAACGCCGGGAGGCCCGTGCGTCTTCCCCAGGTCGGGACGCGGCCCGACGACATGTCGGTGGTCGAACGTACCTTCGAGACACACCCCACGACCAGGAGGCCCCCATGCAGACGACGACGGACGCCCGGCTCAGCATCCACTCGCCTCGACCGGTGGCCCGGTCCCGCGGGGACCTCCTCATTCTCGACGTGCGCGACGACCTGAGCCGCGTCACACGCGCCAACGGCGAGATCGTCGGGTACGTGGACCGCGTCGACGTTGCCGGGGACACCGCGTACCGAGCCCGTCGGTACGTCGCTGCCGAACGCCGCTTCGTCGAGCTCCCCAACGTCTGGGACGCCGACGACGCCGTCGACACCCTCCGCTGGTGATGATGTTCCACATCGGAATCAGATGCGATGGATGTGCGGTTCCTCCGCCTGTCATCCCCAGACCCTGACCGATCCCGACGTATGGTGCGCGCATGCAGTGGTGGAACGACCTGAACGACTGGACCTCGTCCGATGCGGGCTGGCGCGTGTTGTCGGGGGCGATCATCCCCTTCGTCGCGATCGTCGTCGCGGGCATCGTCGCAGCCCTGATCGGCCGCGCGGCGACGAAGCGCGTCGTCGCGCTCCAGGAGCGCGAGGCGAAGAACGCCGCCGTCGCCGGACTCGTGTCCGCCGCGCGGAAGGCCGCCAACTGGGGCTCCCTCGGGCACGACGAACGCTCGTACGCCGACCACCTCGCCGAGGACGCGGACATCCGCCTCCGCCTGCTGCCCGTCGCCGGTGCACCGATCGCGGCGAACTGGGCACAGCACGAGATCGCGGACATCAAGAAGAACTCCTCGACCTTCAGCTTCCAGGCGGAGCAGTCGCTGAGCGAGTTCCGTGACCGCATCCTCGAGTGGCAGGCTCGGCCGGCTCGGGCACGCAAGCTCTTCAAGAGCGATCTCGAGCGCTGGAAGTTCGACTCCCCGGACCCCGACGCCGAGCTCATCAAGCGCCAGCAGGACTGGAACGCGGACAAGGTCGACTCGTCCCGCAGCCCCGAACCGGCGCCCACCCCGACCACGACGTCGCTCCGCCCTGCGCAGCCGACGGTCGCGCCCACCGTGGACACCAGCGCTCGGGCCACTCCGGCCGCCGGAGCCGGTTCCGCGGCCGCCGCTCCCACGCAGGCGTACCCGGACACGAACGCCGCACCGGCCGGTCGCCCCGCCGGTCCCTCGTACGGCTCGGACGCCACCGTGCCGATCTCGGACAGTACGGTGCCGATCTCGGACAACGCGACGCGGCCGTACTCCGACGGTGAGACCACCCCGATCCGACCGGCGCTCGGCTCCCCCGCGTTCGGATCGCCGAACCGCGGTTGGTCCGCCTCCCGCAGCTCCGGTGCCGACACGGACAACGCCGATGCGGTGGACGACGTCCCGGTCGGCTCGGGTCGCCCGAGCTCTGCTGACCGCGCGCCGATCGTCCGCGACGAGCGGAACGGTCGGAACGACCTCCCGGCGTCCTGGACAGCGCGCGGCGCCTCCCGCGACGACGACAGCCGCGACGACCGCGGCAACGACCGCGGCGACGCTCGCGGCAACGACCGTGGCGACGCTCGCGTCGACGTCGATGCTGCCGGCGGCACCAACACGATGTCGATCCCGACCCGGATCGCCGACGCCCCCGCCGAACCCGCCGATGCGAACGAGACGTCCGAGTCCCCGTACTCGAACCCGGTCAGCGCGAGCGAGCTCCGCCGCCGGTCCGACGACGACGAGTGAGCTGACACCAGCAACACCACGAAGGCCGCCACCCGATACCGGGTGGCGGCCTTCGTCGTCGGTGCCCCCGGCAGGAATCGAACCCGCGGCACGGTGGGTAGAAACCACCTGCTCTATCCACTGAGCTACGGGGGCGGACGCCGACGATCTTATTCGGTACGCGTGCGCAGCCGCCCGACGAACCGCTCGATCTCCCGCTGCGATCGCAGGTGGACGACACGGAGGTGCGGGGTGTCGGCAGCCAGCACCGGTACCCGCTGCCGCATCTCGTTCCGCTTCGCGATGCCCCAGCGCAGGATGTGTTCGCTGCGGGTGAAGAACGTCCACAGCGGCGGTTCGACGTTGCCGTTCCACAAGACCGTGCGGTGCAGGCGCCGTCGGATCGTCCGTCGCAAGAGGCGGACGAACGCGACCGGCTTCGGCAGGTCGAGCCAGACGAGGGTGTCCGCGCGCTCGACCAAGAGCTGCCGCACCTGTCGGTACTGCCACTCGGAGACCCAGGTCGGAGCGGAGGTCACCTCGTCCACCCGAGCTTCGAAGTCCGGGAGCGCCGTCCACCCGGGCCCGTGGTACATGCCGTCGAGTTCCGTGTGGGGAGCGCCGATCGCCCGCGCGATGCGCTGCGCCGTCGTCGTCTTGCCGACGCCGGCAGTCCCCGCGACGAGGACCCGTCGAGGCGGAGGATCGAGGACGTCGTCGGCGCCGAGCATCCCCCGACCCTAGGACAGGTGTGCCCGCCCGTACCAGCCCGCCCGGCGCGAGCGGCGCGCCCGTCGTGAGCGGGTGCCCGGCGTGAGCGGGCGGAACACCAGGGACGGGCCCCGCCGCACCCGGGTACTCCGCCCGCTCACGCACCACGCGCCTCCCGGCCAGCCGCACGCCCGCCCGCGTCCCCTTCCGGAACGGTTCGCCGCCCGTCTCCCTGCCGTTCCTCTCAGCGTCACCGCCGCTCCCTACGTTTCCCCCATGAGCCCCGAGCCCCGTGTCATCGCGGTGATCCCAGCACGAGCGGGCTCGAAGGGGATCCCGGGCAAGAACCTCCGCCAGGTCGCCGGCCGCTCGCTGGTCGCACGGGCGGTCACGGCAGCCCTCGCCGCCGAGACGGTGGACGAGGTCGTCGTCAGCACGGACGGCGACGCGATCGCCGCCGAGGCCGTCGCAGCCGGGGCACGGGTCGTCCGGCGTCCGGCAGGCCTCGCGGGTGACGAGGCCTCGTCGGAGTCCGCGCTCCTGCACGCACTCGACACGGTCGCGCCCCGGAACCCGGACGGGGCTGCGCGCCGCGGCCCCGAGGTCCTCCTCTTCCTCCAGGCGACCTCGCCGTTCATCGATCCCGCCGACCTCGACCGGGCCGCGAACCGTGTCCTCGAGGGTGCGGCCGACTCCGTGCTCGCCGCCGCCCCCTCGCACGCCTTCCTCTGGCGCCTCGCCGAGGACGGCTCAGCCGTCGCGGTCAACCACGACGCCGCCACGCGCCCTCGCCGCCAGGACCGGGCACCGGAGTTCCGCGAGACCGGTGCCTTCTACGCGGTCCGCGTCGCCGCCTTCCGGGAGGCCCGCCACCGCTTCGTGGGGCGTGTCGAGCTGGCAGTCGTCCCGGCCTCGACCGCCATCGACATCGACGAGCCGCACGACCTGGCCCTCGCGTCGGCGCTGGCGCCCCTCCTCGAGGCCGAGGCCGCCCCCGCAGACCAGCTCGCGGTCGCATCCTCGGGCGCGCCCACCCCGCGAGCGGGCGGAACACCAACCCCACTCGCAAGCGCACCCAGCGCTTCCGCCCACTCACGCACCCCCACCCCGCGAGCGGGCGGAACACCAGCCCCACCCGCCACCGCACCCAGCGCTTCCGCCCGCTCGCGCACGAGCACCCCCGCACCCCGCCCCACCGACCCTCACCCCGCGCGGACCTCCGCGGCGGAGAACGGAGCACCATGAGCGTCCGCATCGGCCTCTCCACCATCGGCGCGGGCAACCCCGCCTACCTCATCGGCGAGATCGGCCTGAACCACAACGGCGACGTCGAGATCGCCAAGCAGCTCATCGACGTCGCCGCCGACGCCGGCATGCAGGCCGTCAAGTTCCAGAAGCGGACGCCGGAGATCTCGACGCCCGAGCACATGAAGGCGATGCCGCGCAGCACCCCGTGGGGCGACATGACCTACCTGGACTACCGCTACCGCGTCGAGTTCGACCGTGACCAGTACATCGAGATCGGCGACCACGCGACCCTCCGTGGCCTGGACTGGTTCGCGTCGCCGTGGGACGAGCCGTCGGTCGCCTTCCTCGAGGACCTCAACGTCGTCGCCTACAAGATCGCCTCGGCGTCGGTGACGGACCTCGGCATGCTCGCCGCCGTCGCCACGACCGGCAAGCCCGTGATCCTGTCGACCGGCATGTCGACGATGGAGCAGATCGACCGCGCCGTCTCGACCCTCGGCACCGAGCGGCTCGTGCTCCTGCACGCCACCTCGACGTACCCGCTCCCCCCGGAGGAGGCGAACCTCCGCATGATCGAGACCCTCGCCACCCGCTACGCCTACGCGGGCGTGCCGGTCGGCTACTCCGGTCACGAGCCGGGCCTGCAGATCTCCCTGGCGGCCGTCGCACTCGGCGCCACGGCCGTCGAGCGGCACATCACGCTCGACCGCACGATGTGGGGGTCGGACCACGCGGCGTCGCTCGAGCCGCACGGTCTCCGCACGCTGGTGCGCGACATCCGCATCATCGAGACGGCGATGGGCGACGGCGTCAAGCGCATCTTCCCCGGCGAGCAGGCGCCCCTCGCCAAGCTCCGTCGGGTGGGTGCGTGAGCGCTGCGGCGAACGACGACACGGGGACTGCCGGCCGGGAGGCACGCCACCCCGCCGGCACGCCGCCTCGCCGCCGACGGGTGGTCGGCCTGGTCGACACGGACTCGTTCGCGAAGTGGGGCGCCCACCTCCTCTCGGCGGCACCGGCGCACTGGTCACTGGAACTGCTGACGGTGGCGACGCCACGGTCCGCGAGTCCGGCCCAGCTGCGGGCGGCGTTCCGTGACGTCGATGCCCGTCTGGGACCGATCGACCTCGCACCTCCCGAGCCGCTGAGCGTGGACGACGTGGTGGCGCGCCTCCAGGCCGACCCGCCGGACGCGGTCCTGGTGTCCTGCATCGGCCCCGTTGCGGAGGTGCTCATGGACCAGGTCCTGCGCTCGGTCCCGCGGCGGCCGGTCTTGGTGAGCGGGCTGCCGGGCATCTCGTTCCCGGCGAAGTGTAAGGGCGTGTTCCTGCGGGCGCGCGCCGACCTGTTCGTGCTGCACAGCCACCGCGAGGTCCGGGAGTACCGGAGCCTGGCGACCGCCGGCGGTGTCGAGCCGTCGTTCGCCCTCGCGACGCTGCCGTTCGCCCGGTCGACGGGAGCCCCGCGCGCCGGGGTGGTGCGCGACTCCGTGGTGTTCGCCGCACAGCCGAGCGTGCCCGCGGAGGAGGACGACCGCCGTCGCGTCGCCGGCTGGCTCGCCGACACCGCCCGGGCCCACCCGGAGTGGCGCGTCGTGGTGAAGACCCGCGCGGCCGCCGGCGAGCAGCAGACGCACCGCGAGACCTTCCCGTACGCCGATCTGCTGCCGGCCGATGCGCCGTCGAACCTCGTGGTCGAGGCCGGTCCGATGTCGGTGCACCTCGACCGGGCCGTGGCGCTCGTGACGATCAGCTCGACGGCGGTCCTCGAAGCCGCTGCCCGGGGTGTGCCCGCGTTGACGCTGACGGACTTCGGCACCTCACGGTCGCTCATCAACGAGGTGTTCGTCGACAGCGGGCTCGAGGGCACGGCCGACGACCTGGTGCAGGGCCGGTTCGGGACGGTGCGTGCGGAGTGGATGGCGGACAACTACTTCCACCACGCTGCCGACGACGACTGGGCGGACCGTGCCGAGGAGCTCATGCGCCTCCGGGACGCCGGACGGCTGGTCGACCGTCCCGCTGCCCGGCGCAGTCGGGGTGGTGCGCTGCGGCGGGCGTGGGAGCGGCGGAACGCACTCGGCGACCACGACCGGTCGGTGATCGGCCGGGTGGCGGCGCTCATCGGGACGCCGATCCGTGCGGTCAAGCGATCCGTACGACAGCTCCGACGCGTGATGCGGCCGACCTCGACGCCGATCGTCGCTCCGGTGTCAGTCGAGCGCCTTCGCCACCGCGACGAGGAACTGGTCACGGGTCGGGACGCCCGCTGAGCGGAACACCTCGGTGCCGTCGTCGCGACGGACGAGGACGGTCGGGGTCGACCGGATGCCGAGCTCCTCGACGCGCTCGGGGTCGTTCGCGATGTCCCGTTCGGTGACGACGAGGCCCGGCACGAGACGCGCGGCGTCGCCGACGACCCGACGGGCAGCGGCACACGGCGCGCAGAACGCGGACGTCCAGAGATCGACCTGCATGGTGTGGTGCAACGACGGCTGCGACCGGGACACTCCCGATCGGACGACCTTGCCGTTCGGCCGACAGCGCCTGAAGGGCAGTGCCCCCGGTCGTCCGAGACGACCGGGGGCACTGTCAGTGGCTGCTACTCGCGGTCGAACTCGCCGGAGCGGTCGCCGCGGTCCTGCAGGTCGTCGACCGGGTCGGACTGGTCGGGCGCGAAGGTGTAGTCGACCGAGATCTGGTCGAGGACCTGGCGGGAGCCGGTGGCCTTGTAGGTGAAGGCGGTCTGCAGGCCCTCGACGTCCGCGAACACCGTCACCTCGTCGTCCAGCGCGTCGCTCGTGGCGGTGCGGGTGTCCGTGGTCCCGTCGAAGGGGCCCTCGTGGAAGATGGCGGTGAACTCGTCGCCCTCGTGGATGGTGATGTCGGTCATGTCTCCCTTCTACCAGGGCGGGGGGCACCGCCGTCCAGCGCATCGTGACCGGAGGGCGGAGGTCCGTGTCCTGGCGGAGGTGTGCCGGGCCTCCTTGCCGGATCCATAGCAACGCTATATAGTTCCACCATGGAACAAGCGCGGGAACAGACCATCGAGACGCTCCTCGTCTCCGTCAACCGGCTCATCCGCTCCGCGCTCCAGGCCACCGGCCACACCACGTCCACCGCTGTCTGGCGGACCCTCGGCATCCTCGAGGCCGATGACACACTCCGGCTCGGCGAACTCGCCCGGGCCTCGCGGGTGTCGCAGCCGACCATGACCCGCCTGGTCGCCGGCATGACGGCCGACGGACTCGTCTCGCGCACCGTCGACCCCGACGACTCGCGTGGGCAGCGCATCGAGATCACCGACACCGGACGCGAACGACTCGTCGCGTGGCGAGCCGCACTCACCAGCACCGTCGGGCCCCTCTTCGAGGACCTCACCGACGACGACTGGGACATCCTGCACGACGCATCGGCCCTCATCGCAGCGAGGACCAGAACGGAGACCACCGCGTGAACGCGCACGCACCCGCCGGACAGTCCGGCTCGATCCTGAAGCAGTCGTCGGCGGTGTGGGCGATCGCCTTCGCCTGCGTCGTCGCCTTCATGGGCATCGGCCTCGTCGACCCGATCCTCCCCGCGATCGCCGAGTCGCTGCAGGCCACACCCGCGCAGACGGAACTGCTCTTCACGAGCTACCTCGCCGTCACCGGTGTCGCGATGTTCTTCACCAGCTGGGTGTCCAGCCGGATCGGCGCGAAGAAGACCCTGATGATCGGGCTCGCCCTGATCGTGCTGTTCTCGGTGCTCGCCGCCGTGTCGAACGACGTCTGGACGATCATCGGCTTCCGCGCCGGCTGGGGTCTCGGCAACGCCCTCTTCATCTCGACCGCACTCGCCACCATCGTCGGCGCAGCATCGGGTGGGACCGCGTCGGCGATCATCCTGTACGAGGCCGCGCTCGGCCTCGGCATCGCGGTCGGCCCCCTCGTCGGCGGCCTGCTCGGCTCCGTCAGCTGGCGTGGCCCGTTCTTCGGCGTCACCACCCTGATGGCCGTCGCGTTCATCGCGATCGTGGTGCTGCTGAAGACCGGCACGCTCGAGAAGCCCACGCCGACCACGCTATCCGCACCGTTCCGCGCGCTGGGTCGACCGGCCCTGGCCGCCCTCGCCGCGACCGCACTGTTCTACAACATCGGGTTCTTCGTGCTCCTCGCCTACACGCCGTTCCCGCTCGGGTTCGGAGCGCTCGGCATCGGCTTCACGTTCTTCGGCTGGGGTGTCGGCCTCGCGATCACCTCGGTGTGGGTCGCGCCGATGCTCACCGCACGGATGCGACGGACCAGCGTCCTCAAGCTCGCGCTGCCCCTGCTCGCACTCGACCTGTTCGCCGCGGCCGTCGTCGTGCGGTCCCAGGCCGGACTGATCGTCTGCGTCGTCATCGGCGGACTCGTGCTCGGTGTCCTCAACACGGTGCTCACCGAGTGCGTCATGGAGGCGACCGACCTCCCGCGCTCCGTCGCCTCCAGCGCCTACTCGGCCGTCCGCTTCATCGGTGGCGCCATCGCCCCGCCGGTCGCGACGCTCCTCGCCGACGCGTACGCGCCGAGCGCCGCGTACGTCTTCGCGGGCATCTCCGTGGCCGTCGCGTTCCTGGTCGTCGTGCTCACCACGAAGGTGCTCCGGCGCGTCGACGACGGGGTCGAGCCGGAGCGCGTCGAGGCCGAGGCGATCACCGCCGGCGAGATGGCGTAGCTCCTCCGGTCGCCGATGGCCGGGCCCGCGGTGCGGGCCCGGCCATCGGCGCATCCGGGGCGCGTTCGGGCAGGGCGCGTTCGGTGGGCGCGTTCGGGGCGGTGCGCGTTCGGTGGGCGCGTTCGGGGCGGGGCGGGGCGAGCGGGCGAGATGCCAGGGTGCGGCGCAGACGACCGCCGGGATTCTGCCCGCTCGCGCACGCCGGCCGAGCGGGAGGCACGCGACCGGCCCGGCCGACGGGTTGCGGGCCTCCCTGGCGCAGTCCGTCACGCACCCCGCTCGCGGATTCCGGCGAGCGGGCGAGATACCAGGGCGCCGCGCGCTCGACTGCCGCGGTTCCGCCCGCTCGCGCACACTGGCCGAGCGGGAGGCCCGCGACCAGCCCGGCGGACCGGTTGCGGGCCTCCCGGGCGCAGCGCACCAGCAGCGAACGGGCGGAACACCAGGGCGCGCCCCGACTGCTCGCCGCGATTCCGCCCGCTCGCGCGCAGGGCGGGCGGGAGGTCCCTGGGCCGCCGCGCGGTCCGGGCACGACCCTCGTGAACGCATCGCTGACGCATCCACGGTCCGGGACCGTCGAGCGGGCGGAATGCCAGAGCGGGCCAGGCCGGGCGCCGGGTGTTCCGCCCGCTCGCGCGCCGAGACGGACGGACGGGAGGCCCGTCAGCCGCCCGCAGGACCGGCTGCGGGCCTCCCGTCCGGGCTCTCGAACCTCCCCCACCGCGAGCGGGTGGAAGACCAGCGGCGACGGGCGGCTCGCCCTGGTGTTCTGCCCGCTCGCGCGCCGACGGCATCGAGGCCGGGTTCCCGGCTGCCAGCCCCAGGGCACCAGCGCTGCCGATCCACAGGAGCCGCGGGGTGTCGGTGCGCGGAAGTAGGATCGCCGTATGTCTGCCGCGAACGACCGCCTCGTCTGGATCGACTGTGAGATGACGGGGCTCGATGTTGACCTCGACGAACTCGTCGAGGTCGCGGTGGTCATCACCGACTTCGACCTCAACCCGGTCCACCCCGGGTTCGACATCGTGATCAAGCCGGACCAGTCGGCGCTCGACAACATGAACGACTTCGTGACCAAGATGCACACGACGTCGGGCCTCATCGACGAGATCCCGAACGGCGTGAGTCTGGCCGACGCCGAGTACCAGGTCCTCGAGTACATCCTCGCGCACGTCCCCGCCGAGGGCACCGCTCCCCTGGCCGGCAACACGATCGGTACCGACCGCGCCTTCCTGGCGAAGTACATGCCGCGCATCGACAACCACCTGCACTACCGCAGCGTCGACGTCTCGAGCATCAAGGAACTCTGCCGCCGCTGGTTCCCGCGCGTGTACTTCAACTCCCCCGAGAAGCACGGCGGCCACCGCGCGCTCGCCGACATCCTCGAGTCGATCCGCGAGCTCGAGTACTACCGCCGCGCCGGGTTCACCCCGGAGCCCGGGCCCGCCAGTGACGACGTCAAGGCGGTCGCCGCCGAGGTCGTGGCGAAGTGGGAGTCCCGCCTGGCGCCGCAGTCCAGCCCGGAACCGGTGTCCGCTGCGACCGCTCAAACCACCGCGCCCGTCGCCGAGTAGCGATGGTGGTCCGGGCCGGCGTCCGGATGTACTACAATCGAGTGGTTGCTCCGGCTCGCCGGACTGACACATGGTGGGTATAGCTCAGCTGGTAGAGCGCCTGGTTGTGGTCCAGGAGGTCGCGGGTTCAAGCCCCGTTACTCACCCCATCCACGAAGGCCCCCGTCCGATGGACGGGGGCCTTCGTCGTGCACGGAGACACGGCCCGATGCATCCGCGCGGAGCGACCGCAGAGAGCCGCTGCCAGCGGAGATGCCATCTGCCCACCAGGACACGTCCGGTCAGCTGTGCCACGATCCTCCCGTGATGGAGATGTCGACCGAGGACTTCGAGCAGCTCGTGACCGACGAACTCGACCTCCTGCCGGACGACATGGTCGACGGGCTCGACAACGTCGTGTTCGTGGTCGAGGACGAGCCCGAGGACGGCTCGGACCTGTTCGGCATCTACGACGGCGTCGCCCAGACCGAGCGTGGCCAGTACGGCTTCGGGGAACTACCGGATCGGATCGTCGTCTTCCGGAAACAGCATCTGCTCGAATGCGACACGCTGGAGGAGCTGAAGGACGAGGTGCACACGACCCTCGTGCACGAGATCGGGCACTTCTACGGCATCGACGACGAACGGCTGCACGAGCTCGGCTGGGCGTAGTCCTCCTCCGAGCGCAGCACCTCGTCGGCGAGGGTCTGCGGCGCTTCGGCGGCGATGAACGCCTCCTCCTGCCGGGCCCACCGCTCCCACTGCCGCGCGAACGCCTCGCCGTCGCGGTCGAGTGCGCGACGACGCCGTTCCCCCTCGTCCGCGGTGAGCCACACCCGGAAGGTCGCCAGCGGTGCCGACGCACGGGACAACGCGCCGCAGCCCTCGATCACGAGCGGAGCAGAGGCATCCACTGGCACCCAGTCGGCGGGCTCGGACCTTGCCCAGTCCCAGCGCCGGTAGCCGGCGGGGACCCCGAGCACGTCCCGCACCACGGCGTCGGCGGCTTCCTGGAGGCCGTCCCACCCCGGGTAGATGTCGTCCAGATGCACCAGGGTCGCGTCGAGTTCCGCCGCGAGTGCGTTCCCGAGCGTCGTCTTGCCGGTCCCGGAACGACCGTCAACGAGGATGATGAGACGGCCGTTCCGAGCGGTTCGAGACGCAGACCGCACGCGGGCGGCAAGTGGGCGGGCGGAAGCGATGCGCGCCTTCAGACCGTCACCGGTGGTCTCGGACCTGGCCGATGCGTCCGTCTCAGGCACGCCAGGTCCCCGAGGCGACGGCGGCGAGGACCCCCGCCGCGCCGATGCCGAGCAGGATGCCGCACATCGCCCACTCCGGTCCGGCGAACCGGACGCGACGCGCCCACGTGCGCCGGCCGGGCGCGCCGAAGCCGCGGGACTCCATCGCGACGGCGAGGGTGGTCGCTCGACGCAGCGCGATGACGAGCAGGCCGAAGGCCATCGACAGGCCGCGACGGAGGCGCCCGCTGTCCGCCACGCCTCGGGCGCGCCGTGCCATCGCGAGCTGACGCCAGTCGTCGCCGAGCAGGGTCATCATGCGGATCGCGGCGAGGGCGCCGAGGACGAAACGCGCCGGCAGTCGCAGGATCTGCGCGAGCCCGTCCGCCAGGTCCGTGACGTCCGATCGGATGAACAGGACGATGCCCGGGATGCCGACGGCGAGCACGCGCAGCATCGTCGCGAGTGCCAGCTGCAACGATCCGTCGGTCACGTGCGCGAAGGCGAAGTCGAACCAGACACGCCCGGACGGCTGCCCGTACAGGGCGATGCTCACCCCGGTCAGCGGGACGACGACGAGGACCGGCGACGTCCGGAGGAGCAGCGTCCGGACAGGGATCCGGAGCACCGGCAACAGCGCGAGTTCCAGCAGCAGTGCCGTCGCGGCCGACACCAGGTCGAGACTGAGGACCAGGACGACGCCGAGGACGATCACTCCGAGCAACGACGCCACCGGCTGCACACTCCCCGCGCCACGCCCGGGCTGGACGGGAGGCTCGGTTCCGGTCCGTCCGCTCGCTGCGGTGACCGGGGCGGTCACCGTGACTCCCCGGTGGACCGGACGCCGGGCACGGCCGGTGTCAGTCCGTCCGCGTGGAGGACGACCTCGTCGGCGTCGAGCGCTCGGACGAGATCGCGGTCGTGCGTCACCACGACGACGGCTGTCCCAGCGTCGGCCAATGCCCCGAGCTGCTCGACGACGGCACTCCAGGTGGCCCGGTCCTGCGCCGAAGTGGGTTCGTCGAGGACGAGGACGGGCGGGCGTGTCGCGATGACCGCTGCGATCGCGAGCCGCCGCTGCTCGCCGCCGGAGAGCGTGAACGGGTTGGCGTCCACGAGGTGGTCGAGCCGGAAGGTGTCGAGCAGTTCCGTGACCCGTTCGTCGATCGCGGCGGCGGGCATCCCGAGCGCGGCGGGCCCGGCGGCCAGTTCCTCGCGGACCGAAGCGGCGATGAACTGGTGTTCGGGGTCCTGGAAGACGGTGCCGATGCGGGCGGCGAGCTCCCGACTGGACCAGGAGTGCGGAGCGGGATCGGTCGGAGCTGCGCCCTTCATTCCGAGGAGGTCCGAGCTGGCTTCGAGCGTTCCGCTGGCGGGACGGAGGAGTCCCGCCAGGGTGAGGCCGAGCGTGCTCTTGCCCACGCCGTTCGGCCCGGTGACGGCGAGCACCTCGCCGCTCCGGACCTCGAGGTCGATGTCGTGTCCGATGTGTTGCATCTGGTCGCCGCCGCGCCGTTTCGCGGTTCGGCCGGCGCTCCGGCTTGCGTTGCGGCCGGGGCTCCGGCTCGTCGCGAGGCCCATCGCCCGGAGCAGCAGCGTCCCACCGGCGGCGAGTGGGGCCTGCCGTTCGCCCTCACCGGCACCGAGCGGGCGAGATGCCGGGGTCGCGCGGGCGGGCGGTCCTGGTGTTCCGCCCGCTCGCGACCGGCGAGCATCGTCGGGGTCGACGCCGGCGCCGACTGGGCGGAACTCCCCCGCGCCCGTTGTCTGCAGCCCTGGTGTTCCGCCCGCTCGCGCAGCGCCGGGCAGGGCCCGACCACGGGGGTCAGCGTCGGGCAGGGCAGCGCCACGGAGTGCAGCGGCGCGGAGGCCGTCGCCGCCCGCGCTCCGAGCCGAACCACGGGTGGGCTCGGATCCCGGGACCCACACGCCGCCACGTTCGAGCGCGTCGGCGTGCTCGGCGAGCACGACGTCGGGCGACCCGTCCGCGACGACTCCGCCACCTTGCTCGAGGAGCACCAGCCGGTCGACCAGGTCGAGCCAGGTGCCGATGCGGTGCTCGACGACCAGGAGCGTGGCCCCCGTGTCGTCGAGGAGGGCTCGGACGGCGTCGTGCACCTGCACGACACCGTTCGGGTCGAGGTTCGCGCACGGCTCGTCGAGCACCAGCGCACCCGGCCGCATCGCGAGGACCCCCGCGAGCGCCAACCGCTGCCGCTGACCGCCGGACAGCCTCGTGGTGGAGCGGTCGAGCGGCAGATCGAGTCCGACGACGTCGAGCGCGTGCCGCACCCGGAGCCAGATGTCACTGCGCTCGACACCCATGTTCTCGCACCCGAACGCCACGTCGTCGCCGATCCGGGACATCACGGTGTGAGCCTCGGGGTCCTGCATGACGAGGCCGACCCGCCCGCGGACGGCCACGGGTGCGACGCCGTCGACGAGGACCGTTCCCTCGACTGCTGCTGCCGTGTCGTCCGCGTCGTCCGGATCATCTGCGAGCACACCTGCCGCGGCGCGGAGGAGCGTCGACTTCCCGGCACCGGACGGCCCGACGACGGCGACGCGCTCACCAGGTTCGATGACGAGCTCGACGCCGCGGACAGCCCAGGTGCGCCGCTCCGGGTATCGCCAGCCCCAGCCGGAGAAGGAGATCCGAGCGGGGACGGTCGTCACGCTGCGGAGGCTCGAGGTCGCCGCCCGTGCTCCCGTCCGGCCGCGAAGGACGACAGCACGCCGGTGCGGGCGAGGGCGCGGACGAGCAGCCAAGACCCCAGACCCGAGATGACGACGCCCGAGATGATCGCGCAGATGACGTACGTCACCTGGAACGCGGCCGTCGCACCGGCGTAGTAACGGAATGCGTCGTTCAGCCCGAGTGCGAGCCCGGTCGCAGCTCCGGCGAGCATGACCACCGGCAGCTTCCACACACGGTAGAGGAACAGTGCGAGGACGATCTCGGCGCCGATGCCCTGCACCAGACCGGAGACCAGGGTCCCCCATCCCCACTGCGTGCCGAGCATCGCTTCGACGGAGGCCGCGACGATCTCACCGAAGAGTGCTGCGCCGGGCTTCCGCACGACGATGGCGACGAGGGGCCCTGCGAGGAGCCAGACGCCGCCGACCAGGGCTTGCGACCCCGGGAGCACCAGACCGAGCCCGGCTCCGATCGGCTCGTAGGCGACGTCCCAGAGCTTGAAGACAACGCCGACAGCCACCGCGAGGACCGCGGCGACGACGATGTCGACGACCCGCCAGCGCAGCGAGCGCTTCACGACCGGACGTTCAGTGGACGTTGTGGTGGGTGCACCAGTGGACATCGCGATGACTCCTCCCTGCGCCGGCATGATCCGGATCAGGTTCGACGGTCGGAGCGCGGTTCGCTCCCTCTCAGCCCGCTCTGGCGGACTCCCGTGTGTGTCCCAGCAGTGTACCCACCGGACAGGAGGCCCGTGGTCACGTGACCACGGGCCTCCTGTCCGTCAGGCGGTCACTTCTTGAGCGCGCGGATGAGCTTGACGAGCACCTTGCCGGCGACCCAGATCACCGGGATGCTGACGGTCAGGAGCGAGATGACGTTCGGCTCGAACGCGAGGTCCTGGTCGGGACGGCGCACGTAGGCGCCGACCGGGAGCGAGACGGCCCCACCGCCGCCACCGCCAGCACCGTCTTCGTCGGAGTCGGAGCCCCCACCGAAGCCGTACCAGTTGACGGAGATGGGGATCAGCGTGCTGTCGCCGACCTCCACCGGGTCGCCGTAGTTCGAGGCGACGCCGACGGGCCGCACCTTGTCTGCGATCTGCGTGACGATGTTGGTCATGGCGGCGACGCTACTCCGCCAGCACTGGCTGACGGACGGGCGGGGACGAACTGTGGAGGGACCCGCTCGTCGTCCAGCCTGTGGAGGGAGGAGCCGACCTGTCCGACGAGGGGCTGTGGAGAGTGGGAACGCTCCACAGTGCGCCCCTGAACGGCGGACATCACAGGGGTGCGCCGATACGTTGGCCCAGTTCATCTCTCCTGGAGGCACGTTTGCACACCTGGCCCGGCAACCCCTACCCGCTCGGCGCGACCTACGACGGCAGCGGCACGAACTTCGCCGTGTTCAGCGAGGTCGCCGAAGGGGTCGAGCTCTGCCTGTTCGATGCCGACGGGACCGAAGAGCGCGTCCGCCTCGTCGAGGTCGACGCGCACGTCTGGCACGCCTACCTCCCGACCGTCGGCCCCGGGCAGGAGTACGGCTTCCGCGTCCACGCGCCGTACGACCCGGCGAACGGCGTCCGGTCGAACCCGGCGAAGCTCCTGCTCGACCCGTACGCCAAGGCGACCAGCGGCGACATCGACTGGGACCAGTCGCTGTTCTCCTACACGTTCGGCGACCCGGACTCCACGAACGACGAGGACTCGGCCGCACACATGGTGAAGGGCGTGGTGATCAACCCGTTCTTCGACTGGCAGGGTGATCGGGCTCCCCGGATCCCCTACGGCGAGACCGTCATCTACGAGGCACACGTCAAGGGCCTCACCGAGACACATCCGGACGTGCCGGAGGACCAGCGCGGCACCTACGCCGGCGTCTCGCACCCGGCGGTCATCGAGCACCTCCAGCGTCTGGGCGTGACGACGCTCGAGCTGATGCCGGTGCACCAGTTCGTGAACGACTCGACGCTGCAGGACAAGGGGCTGTCGAACTACTGGGGCTACAACACCATCGGGTTCTTCGCGCCGCACTCGCACTACTCGTCCTCGGGCGACGGCGGGCAGCAGGTGCAGGAGTTCAAGACGATGGTGCGGGAGCTGCACCGCGCCGGCATCGAGGTCGTCATCGACGTCGTCTACAACCACACCGCCGAGGGCAACCACCTCGGTCCCACGCTGTCCTTCCGCGGCCTCGACAACGCCGCGTACTACCGGCTGATGGACGACGACAAGCGCTACTACATGGACGTGACGGGGACCGGCAACTCGCTCAACGTCGGGCACCCGCACTCGCTGCAGCTCATCATGGACTCGCTCCGCTACTGGGTGACCGAGATGCACGTCGACGGCTTCCGCTTCGACCTGGCCGCCGCCCTCGCCCGGGAGTTCTACGAGGTCGACCGGCTCTCCGCCTTCTTCGAACTGGTCCAGCAGGACCCGATCGTGTCGCAGGTGAAGCTCATCGCCGAGCCGTGGGACGTCGGCCCCGGCGGCTACCAGGTCGGCAACTTCCCGCCGCAGTGGTCCGAGTGGAACGGCAAGTACCGCGACACCGTCCGCGACTTCTGGCGGGGCGAGCCCTCGACCCTCGGGGAGTTCGCGTCACGCATCTCGGGGTCCGCCGACCTGTACGAGCACGACGGCCGCACCCCCAAGGCGAGCATCAACTTCATCACCGCCCACGACGGCTTCACGCTGTACGACCTGGTCGCCTACAACGAGAAGCACAACGACGCCAACGGCGAGGACAACAACGACGGCGAGAGTCACAACCGCTCGTGGAACTCGGGTGCCGAAGGCCCCACCGACGACGCCGAGGTCAACGCCCTCCGGCTGCAGCGCCGCCGGAACTTCATCGCCACGCTGCTGCTCAGCCAGGGCGTGCCGATGATCGCCCACGGTGACGAACTCGGTCGCACGCAGCAGGGCAACAACAACGTCTACGCGCAGGACTCCGAGCTGAGCTGGATCGACTGGGCGACCGCCGACGACGAACTCATCCAGTTCACCGCCGACGTCGTGAAGCTCCGCCACGACCACCCGACGTTCCGACGGACCCGGTACTTCAACGGACGCCCGGTCCGCCGCGGCGAGGGCGAGCCGCTGCCCGACGTCGTGTGGCTGACGCCGGCCGGTGACGCGATGCAGCCCGAAGAGTGGGACTCCGGCTTCGGCAAGAGCGTCGGCATGTACCTGAACGGCGAGGGCATCCGCGGACGCGACGCCCGCGGCGAGCGCGTCACCGACGTGGCCTTCCTGACGTACTTCAACGCCCACGACGGCGTCGTGACGTTCACGCTGCCGCCCGAGGAGTACTCCCCCGGGTGGACGGTCCGCATCGACACGGCTGAACCCGGAGCGCGCGAGGAGGTCCTCGAAGCCGGGGACGCCCTCGACGTCCCGGCCCGCTCGATGATCGTCCTCCGGGCAGAGCCCGAGCACGAGATCCAGCGGACGCCCGTCGACACCACGGCGCACACCGCCGCCGACCCGTCCTCCGACGCGGCCGAGCAGTCCGACCCGGACCACCCGGCGGCGACTCCGGCGAACCCCGCCGCCTCGGCGACCCCGAGCGCGGCCGGGACCCCCGGAGCCTCCGGTGTCCCGAGCTCGACGGGCATCCCGGACACGACGAGCCCCGCCAGCACCACCGGTCCCGACAGCGCCACCGCGACGACCGGAACCACCGCACCCGAGACGTCCGACCTCGGGACGCCCGACTCTGACACCCCTGGGAGTGCCGCATGACCCGCCGGAACCCGACCTCGACGTACCGTCTGCAGGTCACTGCCGATTTCGACCTGAGCGCCGCACAGGACGTCGTCGACTACGTCCGTGACCTCGGAGCCGACTGGCTGTACCTGTCGCCCGTGCTGCAGGCGGAGCCCGGCTCCGGTCACGGGTACGACGTCGTCGACCACACCCACGTCGACACCGAGCGTGGCGGTGACGACGCACTCCGAGCCCTCGCCGAGGCAGCACACGCGGCCGGGCTCGGTGTCCTCGTTGACGTCGTCCCGAACCACGTGGGAGTCGCGACCCCGTCGGTGAACCCGTGGTGGTGGTCGCTCCTCGAGCAGGGCCAGGAGTCGCCCGTGGCCTGGGCGTTCGACATCGACTGGGCCGCGGGCGACGGCCGCGTGCGCATCCCGGTGCTCGACGACCGGTTGCTCGACGCCGTCACCCTCGACGCCGGCACTCCGGACGGCAAGCCCCCGCGCCTGCTCGTCGGTGAGACGGAGTACCCGACCGCGCCCGGCACCGTGCACGACGGCGAGGACGTCGAGACGGTGCATGCCCGACAGCACTACGAGTTCGTGCACTGGAAGCGTGCCGACTCGGAGCTGAACTACCGCCGCTTCTTCGCGGTGAACACCCTCGCCGCGATCCGCGTCGAGGAGCCCGAGGTGTTCGCCGCCTCGCACAGCGTCATCGGTTCCTGGTTCCGCGACGGTCTCGTCGACGGCCTGCGCATCGACCACCCGGACGGTCTCTACGACCCGGCCGGCTACCTCGACGACCTCGCCGACCTGACCGGCGGCGCCTACACCCTGGTCGAGAAGATCCTCGAGCCCGGTGAGCTGCTGCCGTCGTCCTGGCCGGTGGACGGCACCACCGGGTACGACGCGCTCGGGTTCATCGACCGGGTGTTCGTCGACCCCGCCGGCGAAGGACCCCTCACCGCCCTGGAAGACCGGCTCCGCGGCGGACACGTCGCCTGGCAGGACCTCACCCACGGGACCCGTCGTGGCATCGCCGACGGCATCCTGAACAGTGAAGTCCGACGGCTGGCGCGCCTCCTGGTCGTCGATCCGACCGTCCAGGCCGACGGCGCCCCGGTGTCCGAGGACCGGATCGTCGACGCCGTCGCGGAGATCGTGGCGAGCTTCGAGGTGTACCGGACCTACCTGCCGGAGGGCATCCACCACCTCGTCGAGGCACTCGAGGTCGCGGCGGAGTCCCGCCCCGACCTGGCCGACGTCATCGACCGCATCGCGCCGGCGCTCTCCGACGCGGACGACGCGGCTGCCATCCGCCTGCAGCAGACCAGCGGCATGGTGATGGCGAAGGGGGTCGAGGACACCGCGTTCTACCGGACCTCCCGTCTGTCGTCGCTGAGCGAGGTCGGCGGCGACCCGAGCGTGTTCTCGGTCACCCTCGACGAGTTCCACGCCGCCCAGCGCGAGCGACTCGCCAGCTGGCCGCACGCCATGACGACGCTGACGACGCACGACACGAAGCGCAGCGAGGACACCCGTGCCCGCATCGCCGTCCTCGCCGAACTCGGCGAGGAGTGGACGGCGGCCTTCGACCGGCTGAACGCACTGGCCCCGCTGGCAGACGGCGTCTTCGCGAACCTGCTCTGGCAGGCGATCGTCGGAGCGCGTCCCGCCTCCCGCGAGCGCCTGCACGCCTACGCCGAGAAGGCCTCACGTGAAGCCGGTGACAGCACGACGTGGACCGAGCCGAACGAGGCTTTCGAGCAGCAGATGCACGCCCTCGTCGACGCCGCGTTCGACGACCCCGCCGTGGTCGCCGAACTCGATGCGCTGGACGAGCGGATCGACGCTGCCGGTTGGTCCAACGGCCTCGGTGCGAAGATCCTGCAGCTCACCGCTCCCGGGGTCCCGGACGTCTACCAGGGCACCGAGGCGTGGGACCGTTCACTCGTCGACCCGGACAACCGTCGACCCGTGGACTACACCGAACGCCGACACGTCCTCGCCTCGCTCGACGGCGCCGACGACGACGGCCCGGACACCCTGCCCGGCATCGACCTCGGTGCCGCCGCGAAGACACTCGTCACGAGCCGCGCGCTCCGCCTCCGTCGGGACCACCCGGAGCTGTTCACGCGGTACGTCCCGCTCGACGCGACCGGTCCGGCCGCGGACCACGTGGTCGCCTTCGACCGCGGCGGATCCGTGACGGTCGCCACGCGGCTGCCCGTCGGCCTCGACGCGGTCGGCGGCTGGGCGGACACGCTCCTGCACGTCGTTCCGGTGGAGCGCGTGGACCTGCTGACCGGGAGGCGCTTCCCGGCTGACCGGGACCTCCTGCTCGACGAGGTCCTCACCGACTTCCCCGTTGCACTGCTCGTTCCGGCCGACGTCGTCGACGGAGCCGGACACGACGCGGCGGAGGGCACGGCATCGGGCACCAGCACCACGAGCAGCACGAGCAGCACCAGCACCAGCACCAGCACCAGCACTGATGACACCGAGACCGACGCGCAGGCCGAGGTCGAGATCCTGGAGGGTCACGCATGACCAGTCCCGACCGCTACGGCGTCTGGGCCCCCGAACCCGAGAACGTCCGACTCGTCGTCGACGGCACCGAGCACCCGCTCACGCGCGGGGAGGACGGCTGGTGGACGACGGACGACGTCCTGCCCGTCGTCGGAGCGCGCTACGGCTTCCGCATCGACGGGGACGACGCCGTCCGACCCGACCCGCGCAGCCGCTTCCAGCCCGAGGGCGTGCACGGCCCGTCCGAGGTCGTGGACCCGGAGCGCTTCCGCTGGACCGACGATGCCTGGACCGGTCGTCCGGCCCGCGGCGGTGTCATCTACGAGATGCACATCGGCACGTACACCCCCGAGGGCACCTTGGATGCCGCGGCCGCCAAGCTCGAGCACCTGGTCGAGCTCGGTGTCGAGTTCGTCGAACTCCTGCCCGTCAACGGCGTCAACGGCGAGTGGAACTGGGGCTACGACGGTGTCGCGTGGTACGCGGTGCACGCGCCCTACGGTGGCCCCGATGCCTACGACCGCTTCGTCGACCGCGCGCACGCGCTCGGCCTCGGTGTCATCCAGGACGTCGTCTACAACCACCTCGGTCCGAGCGGCAACTACCTGCCGCTCTACGGGCCGTACCTGGTGCAGGGTCTGGCCAACACGTGGGGCGACTCGGTCAACGTCGAAGAGCCCGAGGTCCGCCGCTACGTCCTGGACAACGTCCGGATGTGGTTCCGGGACCACCACGTCGACGGGCTGCGACTCGACGCCGTGCACGCCATCCGCGACACGACCCGCCCGCACATCCTGGCGGAGATGGCCAGCGAGACCGACGCGTTCTCGTCCTTCACCGGCAAGCCGCTGTCCCTGATCGCCGAGTCCGACCTCAACGACCCGGTCATGTTCCGGCCGCGTGAAGCCGCCGGCTACGGGCTGGCCGGTCAGTGGTCGGACGACTTCCACCACGCCGTGCACGTCGCGGTCACGGGCGAGACGAACGGCTACTACGCCGACTTCGCACCGCTGACCGCACTGGCCAAGGTCCTCGACCAGGGCTTCTTCCACGACGGCACCTGGTCGTCGTTCCGTGGCAAGCGTCACGGCCGTCCGATCGACCGCGGCACCTCGCCGACGACCGCCCTCGTGGTGGCGAACCAGAACCATGACCAGATCGGCAACCGCGCCGCCGGCGACCGCCTGGCGGCGACGGTGTCCGACGAGGGCCTGGTCATCGCCGCGGCGCTCACCCTGCTCGGCCCGTTCACGCCGATGCTCTTCATGGGCGAGGAGTTCGCCGCCACGACCCCGTGGCAGTTCTTCACCTCGCACCCGGAGCCGGAGCTCGGCAAGGTCACCGCCGAGGGTCGGATCAAGGAGTTCGCCGAACACGGCTGGGACGAGTCGACCGTGCCGGACCCGCAGGACCCGACGACGTTCACGAACTCGAAGCTCGACTGGTCCGACGTCGACTCCGAGCGTGGCGCGCGGATCATCAACGCGTACCGGGTGCTCGTCGCCCTCCGGCGGACCGACGAGGCCTTCGTCGACCACCGGTACGAGGCGAACGCGGTCCGTTTCAGCGAGGACGAGCGATGGCTCGTGCTGACCCGCGGGCTGCTCGGCCCGACGGCAGCACCGGTGCACGTCGTCGTGAACCTGTCCGACGACCCGGCGGAGGTCCCGCTCGTCGGCGCCACCGGCGAGGTGCTGTTCAGCTTCGGTGATGCCGACTTCGACACCGACGGCGTCCGCTTCGCCGGCCGCGGGCTCGTGGTGGTGCGCTGACCTGCGCAACCGCCTGACGGACGGGAGGCCCGGTACCAGCTGGTACCGGGCCTCCCGTCCGTCAGGCGCTGCGTTCCGCTCAGGCGGGACGCTTGGCCGGCGACACGTTCTTCGACGCGTCGCGCTCCGGGATGTCCCCGAGCGCCTCGTCGATGCGCGCCATCGTGTCGGCGTCGAGCGTGACGCCCGCTGCCTTCACGTTGTCGGTGACCTGCGACGGACGCGAGGCGCCGACGATGGCCGACGCGACGTTCTCGTTCTGCAGGGTCCAGGCGATGGCGAGCTGCGCGAGCGTGAGCCCGGACTCGTCGGCCACCGGCTGGAGACGCTGGACGGCCTCGAGGACCTCGTCGCGCATGAACCGCTTGATCATGTCCGCGCCGCCCTTCTCGTCCGTGGCGCGCGACCCCTCGGGGAGCGGCTGACCCGGCTTGTACTTGCCGGTGAGGACGCCCTGGGCGATCGGCGACCAGACGATCTGCGACAGGCCGAGCTGCTTCGAGGCGGGGACGACCTCGCCCTCGATGACGCGCCACAGCATCGAGTACTGCGGCTGGTTCGAGATGAGCTGGAAGCCGAGCTCCTTCGCGAGGGCGGCGCCGGCACGGATCTGCTCGGCGGACCACTCGCTGACGCCGATGTAGAGCGCCTTGCCCTGGCGGACGACGTCCGCGAAGGCCTGCATGGTCTCTTCGAGCGGCGTCTCGTAGTCGAAGCGGTGTGCCTGGTAGAGGTCGACGTAGTCGGTCTGCAGACGCTCGAGCGAGCCGTTGATCGACTCCATGATGTGCTTGCGGCTGAGGCCGACGTCGTTGTGCCCCATCGGGCCGGTCGGCCAGTAGACCTTCGTGAAGACCTCGAGGGACTGACGGCGCTCGCCCTTGAGTGCTTCGCCGAGGACCGTCTCGGCTGCCGTGTTCGCGTAGGTGTCCGCGGTGTCGAACGTCGTGATGCCGGCGTCGAGCGCTGCCCGCACGCACTGGGTGGCGACGTCGTTCTCGACCTGCGAGCCGTGCGTCAGCCAGTTGCCGTAGGTGATCTCCGAGATCTTGAGACCGGAGTTGCCGAGGTACCTGAATTCCATGGTGTCGACGCTACTGGAGTGAGCGCGCACGCGGGAGGCCGTGGCAGTACCTGTGGACAGCCGGCCGCGGAGCCGGCGTTGTGTGGTTCGGGGCGGGGCCGCTCGGGCCGGCCGGTGAAGGGGCGAGCCCTGTCGGCAAAGGGGCGAGCCTGGTCGGCGAAGGGGCGAGATGCCAGGGCATGTGCCCGGGACGCCCGCTCACCCGTCCCGCCCCCATCGGTCCCACTCGTCCCCTTCGCCCCCGTCCCTCCCGTCACTCCCGTCCTCCTGTCCTCCTGTCCCCGTCGAGCGGGCGGAATACCAGAGCGGACCCGCCGCAGCGAGGACGTTCTCGCCCACTCGCAGCGTCGCCCGCGTGCGCCCACTCGCCGCGTCGCCCGCGTGCGCCCACTCGCCGCGTTGCCCGTGTGCGCCCACTCGCCGGGCGCGGGCTCGACCAGGTCGCGATCGGGCGAGGCCGCACGCTCCCTCTGGGCGCCCCTCCGGCGAGTGGGCGGAAAGCGGACTCGATCAGGCCTGCTCGCCCACGATTGCGCCCACTCGCGTTCCTCGGCCTTTCCTGCACATCTCGCCGCCCTCCACAAGGATCCACACTGGAGGCCCGCCCCGCCCCCGCCGTGCTGGTGCGGTTCCAGCATGGACGGCATGTCTCCGAAGACCCCGCTTCCCCCGGCTCTGCGCCGGACGCCGTTCCGTGTGCGCCGCGCGCTCCACATGGGTGTGCCGCGCGGCCGACTCGACGCCCGGGACCTCCGCCGGCCCTTCCACGGCATCAGATGCGCGACCCAGCCCCGGACACCGGACGAACTCGCCCGGGCACTCGCACCGAGGCTGCGCGGCGATCAGGTCTTCAGCCACACCACTGCCGCCATGCTGCTCGGCGTCCCCTTGCCTCGACGACTCGAGCGCGACCCACGCCTCCACGTGACGACGATCGGGACGGACCAGGCGCTCCGGGTCCGCGGGTCGGTCGGTCATCGTGCACGGGCCGGATCCATCCGCGTCGTGCACAGCCGGGGTGTACGGCTCACGCACCCTGCCGACACCTTCACAGCTCTTGCCTCGTCGCTCTCGCTGGACGAACTCATCGTCGCCGGAGACGCCCTCGTGGGGTGGCTCGGATGGGTGACGCACGCCGAGCTCGTGGCAGCGGTCCGCCGACGTCGAGGGTGCCGCGGCGTCGTCAAGCTCCGGGCGGCGATCGCTGAGATCCGGACCGGCGCCCGCTCCCCCGGTGAGACACGGACGCGCCTCGTGCTGACCCGGGCGGGGCTTCCACAACCTGCGTTGAATCACGACGTCGTCGTGGACGGGCAGTGGGTGGCATGCGTCGACCTCGCGTACCCGGATGCTCGCGTCGCGATCGAGTACGAGGGCGATCTGCACCGGTCCGACCCTGTGACGTTCCGCAAGGACCAGACTCGGGGTGAACTGCTCAAGGACGGCGACTGGTGGCTGGTCCGAGTGACCGCGGACGACGTCGGGCCTGCGGTCGACCGTTTCGTCGGCAGGATCCACCGACTCCTCACAGTGGGGAGAGCGGGTCCACATCGTCCATGAGCGACGCTTCAGTGAACAATGGTTGACGCTTCAACCAAAGCGATGCAGAATGGGCTACGATCAGGTTCGATGCAGGCGCATGCAATGCCGCGCCCGCCCCATGACTCATCGCTCGAAGAAGGACACACCATGGCTCTCAACGCCTCCGCCATCCCCGGCTACGTCACCGGCACCTGGAAGCTCGACCCGACCCACTCCGAGGTCAGCTTCTCGGTCCGCCACCTCGCGATCAGCAAGGTCAAGGGCAAGTTCGAGCAGTTCGACGCGACCCTCGTGACCGCCGAGAACCCCCTCGACACCAAGCTCGAGGCATCCATCGACGTCTCCAGCATCAACACGAACCAGGCGCAGCGCGACCAGCACCTCGCCACCGGTGACTTCTTCCTCACCGAAGAGCACCCGCACATGGTCTTCCGTTCGACCGGCATCCGCGAGGACGGCGACGACATGCTCATCGACGGCGAGCTCTCGCTGCGCGGCGTCACCAAGCCCGTCACCCTGAAGACCGAGTTCGGTGGCGTCACCACCGACGGCTACGGCCAGACCAAGCTCGGCGCCGAGGCCACCACCAAGATCGACCGCACCGAGTTCGGCGTGAACTGGAACGCGGCTCTCGAGGCCGGCGGCTTCACCCTCGGCAACGACGTCACGATCAACCTCGACGTCCAGTTCGTCCTCCAGGCGGCCTGACCTCTCCCCCACACGAAGCCCCGGCGCCCTCGGCGTCGGGGCTTCGTGCTGTCCGGGCAACGCTGACCCGACGACGGCCAGTGACCCGCCGCTCAGACTCTGAGCGGCGCTCGCCGTCCGCCGACCGCCGACCGCCTCCAGCCGAGCGCGTGAGCCGTACCCGCAAGCCGCCGCGTGCGCTCCCTTCCGAGCCGAGCGGGCGGAACACCAGGGCGATCACACCCGTCTCCGCGGAATGTCGCCCACTCGCCCACCGCCGACCCGGCGACCAGCCACGCACCGGCCCCCGGGCCACCAGCCACCGCCAGCCACCGCTACGCGGCGCCCCGTCCAGACGAGCGGGCGGAACACCAGGGCGATCACACGCGTCTCCGCGGTATGTCGCCCACTCGCCCACGACACCGGGCCCACGCGCTCAGCGACCGCAGCACTTCGGAACTGGACCTCAGCGCGGTCCGTCACCAGCGCCTCCCGTCACGCCGAGCGGTACCGTGAGGAACGCTCCGACGCACTCGAGGGAATCCGCCCCCTGGCCGTGGAGTTGCACGCATCACCGCTGCACACGAGCACGCTCGGCACTGAGGTCGAGACGTCGCTCGCCGACGAACAGGAGCACCCCGATGTCCACCGACTGGATCACGTTGCAGACTCTCGCCGTGGCCGAGTTCGGCCGCCGTGTCGCCGCGGTGACCGACTGGGACGCGCCGACCCCGGACTCCGAATGGACGACGCGCGACCTCGTCGCACACGTGGTCGACGAGCAGCGATGGATCCCGAAGCTCCTCACCGGTTGCGACCACGAACAGGCCGCAGCCGATCTCGAACCGATCGGTGACGACCTCCTCGCCGAGTGGCAACGGCTCTCCAGCGCCGCCATCGAAGCATGGCAGCGCACTCCGAAGGACACGCCGGTGCACCTGTCGACGGACGTGGTGCAGGCCGGCGAGTACCTCGCGGAGCAGACCAGCGACATCACGATCCACACGTGGGATCTGGCCCGCGCGACCGGCAGCGACGAACACCTGCCGGACGAGCTCGTCGATGCAGTGTGGACGCACTTCGAGCCGCAGATCCAGTCCCTCGCGGCGACCGGGTTGTACGCGGCTCCAGTGCAGGTGGACGACGATGCTCCCCTGCAGGTCCGTCTGCTCGCGGTGACCGGGCGAGATGCCCGGGTCTCAGCCTGACGCACCCCGCAGGAAGACCCGCTGACGCACCAGTCAGCAAGGCCCGCACCCCGCACCATCCGCCACGGAAGGACCCCGCATGTCCGACACCCCCACCGTCCCGACAGTCCGCCTCGGCAACACCGGCCTCGAGATCTCGAGCGTCATCCTCGGCATGATGTCCTACGGCGACCCGGCGATGGGCTCGCACGCCTGGAGCGTCGGCATCGACGAGGCGCGCCCCTTCGTCCGCCGGGCGTTCGACGCCGGCATCACCACCTTCGACACCGCGAACGTCTACTCGGCGGGCAGCAGTGAGGAGATCACGGGCGAACTCCTCAAGGAACTCGCTCCGCGCGAGGAGGTCCAGGTCTTCACGAAGGTCTTCAACCGCATGCGACCTGGCCGGAACGGCGCCGGGTTGTCCCGCGCGGCGATCATGCACGAGATCGACGCCTCCCTGACTCGCCTCGGTACCGACTACGTCGACCTCTACCAGATCCACCGTTTCGATCCGCTCACCCCGGTCGAGGAGACGATGGAGGCCCTGCACGACGTCGTCAAGTCCGGCAAGGCCCGCTACATCGGCGCGAGCAGCATGTGGGCGTGGCAGTTCGCGGAGATGCAGCACGTCGCGGAGCGGCACGGCTGGACGAAGTTCGTCGCGATGCAGGACCAGTACAACCTCCTCGAACGGGAGGAAGAGCGCGAGATGCACCCCTTCTGCGCCCACACCGGCGTCGGCGTGATCCCGTGGAGCCCGCTCGCCCGCGGCAAGGTCACACGCCCGTGGGATGCGCAGGGCTCCGGCTCCCGTTCCGACACGGACGAGTTCGGCAAGACGCTGTACCGCCAGGACGAGGATGCGAACCGCGCGATCGTCGAGGCGGTCGGGCAGATCGCGGAGGCGCGCGGCGCGAGCATGGCGCAGATCGCCCTCGCCTGGGTCGCTGGCAAGCCCGCTGTCTCCGCGCCGATCATCGGCGCGACGAAGGAGCACCACATCGACGACGCGGTCGCTGCGACGGCGATCGAGCTGACGTCCGACGAGGTCGCGCGACTCGAGCAGGCGTACACCCCGCGGGTGCCGTCCGGCTTCTGACGCACCATCCGGACGGGAGGCGCGGTGCCAGCTGGCTCCGCGCCTCCCGTCCGTCATGTCCCCCGCTGGCTCCCCGCTGGCTCCCCGCAGCGAGCCGCGAGTGCCACGCTCGGCGAGCGGGCGGAATCCCCCGGTCCCTCGGCGCAGACGGCCACGCATTCGCCCGCTCGCCGACGAGAGCTGCGCGGCAAGCGTCGACCGGCCACCGTCCCTCGCACCGCGGCCCCACTGAAGGCGAGCGGGCGGAACACCAGGCTGAGCGTGCCGGGACTCGCTCGTTTCCGCCCGCTCGCTGACGAGGGCTTCGGCGGGGTCCTCGAACGATCGCGTTGCTGACCGGTCAGGGGTCCAGCGGGCGGAACACCGCGGTGCCCGGGCGTGGGACCGGTCAGATCCGCCCGCTCGACGCAGCGGGGATGCCGGAGCGGAGTCGGACGGGTCGGGACTGGGTTGCGGCGTGAGCGGGCGGAATGCCCGGGGCGACGACGGAGACCGGGGATGAATTCGCCCGCTCGCGCTCGGCGATGCGAAATGACGGCGGCCGGTCGAGCGCCAGGGCAGCGCAGCGCAGCGCCTGCGCCTGCGCCAGCGCCAGCGCAGCGCCAGCGCAGCAGCCGCACGCGCGCGCGTCGCGCGTCGGACAGCGCACGCCGACGCAGCACCCACCTCAGACCGCGCCGAGACCCCGCTCCACAGCGCCCGCAGCGCCCGCAGCGCCCGCGCCGTCGTCCGCTCCGACCGCACCCGCCGCGCGCGCCTCGGCGGCCTCGCGCTCGAGCCGCTCGATCCGCCGCAACGCCGCACGCTCGCTGCCCGACTGACTGCCGAGCACGCCGGTGATGCCGTCGAGGACCAACCCGGTCGCGCGGTCCACGGGCAGCTCGATCGGGCCGAGCATCGGCGCTCGGATGCCGAGCAGCGCCCGGTGCCTCGAGTCGAGGGTCGACACCGCACCCTGGTAGAGCGCGCGGTACCCGGGCCGGAGCATCGCGGCGAGGGGCGGGTTCTTGATGAAGCGCAGGACCTCCCGGGTCCGGGGCGTCACCGCGAGTTCGCCGCGATCGAGGTAGCCGTCCATCTGCGCGCGGAGTTCGGCCTCGGTCTCCGGGGCGTCGTGCACGTGCATCAGGCGGCCGGCGATCGCCCACTCGCGGACGTAGGCGTCGGCGCCGCCGGGGATCGGCTCCCCCCAGCGCTGGGCGGTGCGGAGGAACGCGTCCGTGAACGCGAGGTGCACCCAGCGCGCCAGGTCGGGGTCGTTCGCGGTGTAGGGCCGTCCGATGCCGTGGCCGTCGACGTACTGGCCGCGCACGCGTTCGTGGAGCCGCAGCACCCACTCGCTGCCGGAGGTCGCGGTCGCGGTGTCGCCGTGGGTGACGGTGTAGATCCAGCGGATGGTACCAGCGAGGCGTCCGAACGGGTCCTCCTTGTACCGCGAGTGGTCGGCGACCCCGGCGAGCGCCCCGGGGTGCAGGGCCTGGACGAGGAGGGCACGGACTCCGGCGACGATGGTCTGGTTGCCGCCGTGCACGGACCAGGTGGCGGAGCCGGGGCCGAAGAAGCCGGCGTCGGTGCCCTGCTCGAGCGCGTCCACCCACTCCGGGCTGCCCTGGGTGCTCCCGGTGAAGGTGGCCTGGAGACGGGTGCGGAACGCATCGGTGACGAACGACATGCCCTCATGCTCCGTCGGTCCCCTGACAGCGCGCCCGGCTGCACTCCGGAAACCGCGCCCGCCGCACGCACCACCCGCGCACCAGCACCAGCAGCACCAGCACCACCTGCCCACCGGACCCGCACCCACCCCCGCACCGCGCGCCAGCACCCCCGCCTGACAACCCCTCGGATCCGCCCGCTAGGTTGGACGACGTGAGCACCGACACGCCTCGTCCCTGGCTTGCCTCCTACGCGTCAGGGGTGCCGCACGACATCGAACCGATGACGGGGTCCCTCCCGGACCTGGTCGAGCAGTCCGCCCGGCGCTTCCCGAAGGCGGTTGCGCTCGAGTTCTTCACCCGCGAGACCACGTACGCCGAGCTCGAGGACCAGATCGCCCGCGCGGCGAACGGCCTGCGCAAGCTCGGCGTGACGAAGGGCGACCGGGTGGCGCTGGTGCTGCCGAACTGCCCGCAGCACGTGGTGGCGTTCTACGCGGTCCTCCGCCTCGGCGGCATCGTCGTGGAGCACAACCCGCTCTACACGCCGCGTGAGCTGCGCCACCAGTTCGAGGACCACGGTGCGACGGTCGCGATCGCGTGGGACAAGTCGGTGGCGACGCTGCAGGACTTCCCGGCGGACGTCGCCCTCCGCGCGATCGTGTCGGTGGACCTCACGCGCGCGATGCCCCGGACCACCCGTCTGGCGCTGTCGCTGCCGGTGGCGAAGGCCCGCGAGTCGCGGGCGAAGCTGACGACCTCGGTGTCCGGCACGACCCGCTGGGACGACCTGGTGTCGACCCGGAAGCTGTCGAAGCGGCACCCGCGTCCGGAGACGGACGACGTCGCGCTCATCCAGTACACCTCGGGCACGACCGGCACCCCGAAGGGCGCCGTCCTGACGCACCGGAACCTGCTGGCGAACGCCGCGCAGGCGCGTGCCTGGATCCCGCAGATCAGCGCGGGCGACGGCAGCGTCGTGCACGCGGTGCTGCCGATGTTCCACGCGTACGGCTTGACGCTGTGCCTCACCTTCGCGATGAGCATCGCCGGGAGGCTCGTCCTGTTCCCGGCGTTCGACCCCGCGTTGGTCCTCAAGGCGATCAAGAAGCGTCCGCCGACGTTCCTGCCGGCGGTCCCGCCGATCTACGCCCGGCTGCAGCACGCGGCCGACTCGGCGAAGGTCTCCCTGGCGGGCATCGACATCGGCATCTCGGGTGCGATGCCGCTGTCGCAGGACGTCATCGAGCCGTGGGAGGCGCGCACCGGGGGCTTCCTGGTGGAGGGCTACGGCCTGTCCGAGTGCTCCCCCGTGCTGATGGCGAACCCGGTGTCGGACGCCCGACGTCTGGGTGCGATCGGCCTGCCGCTGCCGTCGACCGAGTGCCGTGTGGTGGACCCGGACGACGAGTCGCGGGTGCTGGGCACGGACGAGTCCGGCGAACTGCAGGTCCGCGGCCCGCAGGTCTTCGGCGGCTACTGGGGCAAGGCCGAGGCCACCGACGAGGTCTTCACCTCGGACGGCTGGTTCCGCACCGGCGACATCGTGGCGATCGACGCGGACGGCTTCGTGCGGATCGTCGACCGGCTCAAGGAGCTCATCATCACGGGTGGGTTCAACGTGGCGCCGTCCGAGGTGGAGGACACGCTCCTCAAGCACCCGAGCGTCAAGGAGGTCGCGGTCGTCGGCGTCGTGCAGAGCGGCAACGAGCAGGTCGTGGCCGCCGTGATCCCGACCGATCCGGCGACGTTCGACGCGGAGGCACTCCGGGCGTGGTCCCGCGACCACCTGGCCGCCTACAAGGTGCCGCGTCGTGTCGTGGTGGTCGAGGACCTGCCCCGGTCGATGATCGGCAAGGTCCTGCGCCGCAAGGTGCGCGACGCGATCCTGCACCGCTAGCCGCCCACCCCAGCACCACGAGCACGAGCACCAGCACCAGCACCAGCACCAGCAGCCGGCACCAGCAGCCGGCACCAGCACAAGCTCCTACTTGCTGCTGATCCTCGTGTACTTGTTCACCGCCCACGGCACGAACACCGCGAGCATCACCGCGATCCCGATCAGCACGGTCGCGATCGGGTGCTGCATGGTCCAGATGTCCGGCACCGGCGCCGACCCGGCGTTGCCGAACAGCTCCCGCGCGGCCTGCACGAGCGAGGACACCGGGTTCCACTCCGCGAACACCCGGAGCACGAGCGGCATGGTCTCGCTGGGCACGAAGGCGTTCGAGATGAACGTCAGCGGGAACAGGATCATGAACGAGGCGTTGTTGATCACCTCGGGCGTCTTGACGCTCATGCCGAGCAGCGCCATCACCCAGCTGAACGCGTAGCTGAACAGCAGGAGCAGCGCGATCCCGCCGACGAACTCGACCGGTGACGAGTTCACACGCCAACCGACCGCGAGACCGGTGGCCATCATGATCACCATCGAGATGCCGTTGAGCACGAGGTCGGAGTTCGTCCGCCCGACCAGGACCGCCGACGCCGACATCGGCAGGGTCCGGAACCGGTCGATGAGCCCCTCCTTGAGGTCCTGTGCCATCGCCGACCCGGAGAACGTGGCCCCGAAGACGACGGTCTGCGCGAAGATCCCCGCCATCAGGAACTGCGTGTAGTCGGTGCCCTGCACGCTGATCGCGCCGCCGTAGACCTGGCTGAACAGCAGGACGAACATGATCGGCTGCAGGACGGCGAAGACGAGCAGGTCCGGCGACCGCTTGATCTTGACGAGGTTCCGCTTCGTGACGGTCCAGCCGTCCTCGAACCAGACCGCGAGCGGTGCGGTGACGACGACGGGCAGCTGCCGGCCGAGTGCGCCGTCGGTGCCGGTCGTCGTGCTGGTGACGGTCATCGGACCAGCTCCTGCCGGGAGGCCCGCCCCGCGCCCGACGGTCCGCCCGCGCCCGTCCCGTCGCCGCCCCCACTCCGGCGGCCGTCCCCACCGCCGTCCCCGCCGGCGTCGTCCGTCGCGGCGTGCCCGGTGAGGCGGAGGAACACGTCGTCGAGGGTCGGCCGACGCATCCCGGCGTCGTGGAGCGCGACGCCGGCCGCACCGAGGTCGGCGAGGACCCGCTGCAGCGCCGCGGGCCCGGCGTCGACGGCGACCGCCCGGGTGCGTCCGTCCCCGCTCGTCTCGACGTCCCCGGTGCCGTGACGCCGGAGGACGGTGGTGGCGGTGTCCCCGTCGGCGGCGTCGACCAGGGTGACGACGACCCGGTGGCCGCCGACCTGCGCCTTGAGCTCGTCGGAGGTGCCCTCGGCGATGACCCGTCCGTCGTCGATGACGGCGATGTCGTCGGCGAGCTGGTCGGCCTCCTCGAGGTACTGCGTGGTGAGGAGCACCGTGGCCCCGCTGGCGACGAGGTCCTCGATGATGCCCCAGAGTGCCAGGCGGCTGCGCGGGTCGAGGCCGGTCGTCGGTTCGTCGAGGAACAGCACACGCGGGTTCATCACGAGTGCCCCGGCGAGGTCGATGCGTCGTCGCATGCCGCCGGAGAACCCCTTGACGGGGCGGTCGCCGGCCTCGGAGAGCCCGAACACGTCGATGAGTTCGCGCGCCCGGTCGCGGGCGGCCCGTCGACCCAGGTGGTACAGCCGCCCGATCATCTCGAGGTTCTCGAACCCGGTGAGGTTCTCGTCGACGGCGGCGTACTGCCCGGAGACGCCGATCGCTCGTCGGGTGCCCTGCGGGTCGCGGACGACGTCCATGCCGGCGACCGTCGCGGACCCGGAGTCCGGTTCGACGAGGGTGGTGAGGACCTTCACGGTCGTGGTCTTGCCGGCGCCGTTCGGGCCGAGCAGTGCGGTGACGGTGCCCTCGGGCACCGCGAGGTCGAGACCCGCCAGTGCGTGCACGGGCCCCGACTTCGAACGGTACGTCTTGGTGAGGCCGGAGGCCTCGATGATGTCCATGTCGCTCCTTCGTGACCGGCTGCGTCCCTCGGGGGTCGACCGGTCACGTGCACCGGCCGACCGGGGTCGGCGAGGAGCGACGGACGTCACTCAGACGTCGAAGCCACCGCCGAAGTCGCTGGAGCCCTGGTCGAACCCGCCGTCGGACATGCCGCCGAAGTCGGAACCACCGTCGCCCCACGAGGCGTTGTCGTACCCGCCACCGTCGGCCACGCCGCCGTCGCCGGATCCGTTCCCAGTGTCCCCCGATCCACCGTCATCCGCACCACTCGCATCGGTTCCACCGTCGAACGACCCGGGGTCCGGCAGGAAGGCACTCATCAGGGCGGAACCGATCACGTAGCCGCCGACGGTGCCGAGCAGCGAGGCGCCGAGCATGCTCCCGAACCCGGGCCCCTGCCGCGGACCAAAGCCACCGCCGCCGAAACCACCGCCGCCGAGACCACCGAGCGAGCGCTCCATGTACCCGGGCTGCCGGAGCTCGGACCGGGTCGCGCTCTGGGCGAGCGACCGCGGGTCGTCGCCCCGCGGGGCCTCGCCGGCCGGGGCGGAGCGGGTGAACTCGTCGTAGACCATCCGACGCTGCTCGGGCGTCAGTGTGGCGAACGCCTCGGCGTGCACCTCCTCGATCCGCTCGGGCGGCGCGGTCCGGAGCAGGTAGCGGTACCGCTCGACGGCCCGCTGGTCCTCGGCCCCGGCCTGCTGGCCGGGCTGCGCGGGAGCACCGTACGGTGCCGCCGGCGCCTGCTGGTACGACTGCTGCCCGTACTGGTACCCCGGCTGCGGTGCCCCACCGGTCCCGTTGCGGGGCTGCTCCGGACGCTCCTCGCGGCCGAGCAGACGGTCGAGGAATCCCATGGTGTGCTCCTTCGTCGCAGGCACCGTGCCCGCTGCCGCCCACGGTAGGCACCGGTGGACGAGACTGACTGTGCGTGCGCTCAGAAGCCGCCGTGGGCCTCCCGGCTAGGAGGCCCGTCCCCCGTCAGGACGCCGACCCGCCCCCGGTGACCGCCGCAGTCCACACCTGGAACAGCTCGTCCGCCGCCCCCGGGTGCGCGACCAGGAACGGTGCGCCGACCGGCGGGAAGTCCTGCACCGGCCCGTCGAGGGTCAGCACGACCCCGCCGGCCTCGTGCACGAGCAGCACCGCGGCACCGTGGTCGATCGGGTTGAAGGCGGAGACGCAGCCGCCGATCCCCCGACCGGCGGCGACCTGCGCGATGGTGAGCGTGCCGGACCCCTGGACCCGCAGCGTGCACGAGCGGTCGGCCAGGGCGTCGAGGAACGTGCCGAACCCGGGCCACGGTCGGTGTCCGTCGAGCTCGGTCCCCACGACGGCTCCGGCGAGCGCCCGGGGGACGTCGTCGAGTCGCAGTGCGCGGTCGCGGACGGTGGCCCCGCGGCCGCGTCGGGCTTCGAACACCTCGCCGCGCCAGGGGTCGGCGACCACCCCGACCATCGGACGCCCGCCGCGGGTGAGGCACAGCGACATCGACGTCCAGGGCACCCCGTTGACCAGGTTCGTCGTGCCGTCGACGGGGTCGAGGTACCAGCGGTGCCGGTCGCCCGGTGCGTCGCCGTACTCCTCACCGGTGAAGCCGTGCGTCGGGAAGACCGTCCGCACCCGGGAGCGGACGTGCTGTTCGACGAGCCGGTCCACGTCGGTGACGAGGTCGGCCGGGTCGGCCTTGGTGGTGACCTCGCTGACGGGGTGCTCGCGGGTGAACGCGATCACCTCGTGGGCGATGCGGTGGGCGAGGGCCTGGGCGCGCGAGGCGACCTCGGTCTCGGTGGGTTCGCGGTCCCGCTCGGGCCAGCCGTCCCGTTCGGCCGCGGCGAGGGCGGCCTGGACCCCGGCGACGTCGTTCGTCGTGATCGAGTCGACGCCGAGGCGGGCCGCCCAGAGCGCGGGTTCGACGTCGTCCACGGTCCAGACGGCGACGCGCAGCCCGAGCGCGTGCGCGGCCGTGACGGTGCGCGGGGTGAGGAACGCGACGTCCAGGTTGAGCGTCGACGGCGTCAGTTCGAGCAGGTCGGCGGCCGTCGGCGGCTCGAGCGACTGCCAGGCGAGCCAGACGTCGGCGTCCGGCAACTCCGTCCGGACGGCCGCCATCGCCGCAGGTGCCCCGCACCATGCGACGCTCGTGGTCCCGGTGGCGCCGGCGACGGTGCGTGCCGCGACGACCGCGTCGGCCGCGTCCGTCAGGTCCACGAGCAGGGTGGCGCCGCAGCCGTCGAGTCGCTCGAGCGCGGCGTCCAGGCGCGGGATCCGGTCCAGGCCGTTGCCGAGCCGGGCGACGTCGCACCAGCGGACCTCGGACACCGGTCGGGCGTCGCCCCACATCCGGCCGAGGGTCTCGTCGTGGAGCAGGACCGCGACGCCGTCCGCGGTGCGTCGGACGTCGACCTCGATGGTGTCCGCGCCGAGCGCCTCGGCGACCGCGATGGCCGGCAGGGTGTTCTCCCGCCGGACCCGCGGGGCACCGCGGTGCGCGACGAGCCGTGGGATCCGGACCGTGGCGCCGCCGCTGTCCGTCGTGGGCGCGGGCACGGGCGTGCTGGCGGGCGTGGGCGTGGCCACGGCGACCTCCGGGGCGCTCATCGTGCGACCTCCGTCAGGACGCCGTCGCGGTACACGAGCACCGCACCGATCCGGACACCGGTCTCGGTGCCGAGCGTCGGCGGTGGGCCGGTGACGTAGGCACGCAGCTCCGCGTCGCCGGACCGGAGGACGAGCTCGGCGAAGTGCCCGCGCATGAGGACGCGGGACACGGTGGCGCGGACCGGGCCGTCGTCGGTGAGCACGACCTCCTCGGGGCGGACGAGGACCTCGTCGCCGGCCGGGACCGGGGTGCGGACGGCGGCCAGGAACGCACCCGTGACACTGCTCGTGGCGCCGATGAACGACGCGACGAACCGGGTCGACGGGCGGGCGTAGAGGTCGGTGGGCGACGCGACCTGCTCGATCCGCCCGTCGTGCATCACCGCGATCCGGTCCGAGATGCTCAGCGCCTCGTCCTGGTCGTGGGTGACGATCACGGTCGTGATGCCGAGGCGCTGCTGGATGCGCCGGATCTCGTCGCGGACGCTGACGCGGAGCTTCGCGTCGAGGTTCGACAGCGGCTCGTCGAGGAGCAGCACGTCGGGCTCCTGGACGAACGCGCGGGCCAGGGCGACACGCTGCTGCTCGCCGCCGGAGATCGCGGTCGGCTTCGAGGTCGCGTGGTGGGTTAGGCCGACGAGGTCGAGCGCCTCGTGCACGCGCCGGGTCGTCTCGGCCTTCGACACCCGCCGGGTCCGCAGCGGGAACGCCACGTTCTGCGTCACCGTCATGTGCGGCCAGAGCGCGTAGTTCTGGAAGACCATCGCGCTCGGTCGGCGCTCGGGTCCCAGGTCGGTCACGTCCGCACCGCCCATCGTCACGGTGCCGCCGTCGACGGGCAGGAAGCCGGCCACCATGCGGAGGGTGGTGGTCTTGCCGCAGCCGGACGGGCCGAGCAGCGAGACGAGCTCGCCCTTCGCCACGTCGAGGTCGATGCCGGCGACGACGTCGCGTCCGCCGAGGGACTTGGTCAGGCCCCGCAGGACGAGTCCGCCGTCGGTCCGGTCGTCGCTGGTCCGGTCGTCGGTGGACCGGCCGTCGGCCTGGAGGCCCGGTGCGGGGTCCGCGAGGAGCGTTGCGTCCGACATGTGGTCGCCTTTCGTGCTGCGTGTGGTCATCGGATCTGGAACCCGTCCGCCAGACGGCCGCCCATGATGTGCTTCCGGGCGAGGGTCATCAGCACCACGGACGGGATGCTCAGCGCGATCGCGAAGACCGCCGACACCTGACGTGGTGAGTTGAGGATGAGCGAGTACATCGCGGTCGGCATCGTCATGTACGCCGGAGCGCCGACCAGGTACGTGCCCTGGGCCTCGTCGAAGGACGCCAGGAAGCTCATCACCATCGCGACGAGGATCCCCGGCCAGGCGATCGGGAACGTCACGGACCAGAACGTCCGCCAGCGTCCGGCACCGGCGTCACGTGCGGCTTCCTCGAGGGAGCGCGGCACCGCCGAGAACGCCGCCGCGGGCAACCACGTCATGAACACCACGCAGCCGAGCACGTGCACGATCAGGATGCCCGTGACCGTGTTCATCAGGTTCAACGCCGTGAACATCGCCGACATCGTGACGAACAGCCCCATCTTCGGGAAGGCGTTCGTGGCGAACAGCCCGACCAGCACCACGCGACGCCCGGGGAACTCGATGCGGCTGATCGCCCACGCGGCCGGCAGGCAGACGACCGCGGCGATGAGGACCGTCAGCGGGGCGAGCACGAGCGAGTTCTGCACGGCGACGGCCAGCGACGGGTCCTGGAACACGGTCCCCCACCACGTGAGCGTCCATCCGTCGGGCAGCAGGTTCGGGTAGGTCCAGCTCGTGGCGAAGGCCCGGACGGCCAACCACAGCAGGGGGCCGGCGATGAACACGGCCAGGACGACGGCGGTCGCCCAGACCAGGGCGGTGCCGGTGAGGCGCTTGATCATCGCGGGCCCTTCCCGAGCTCGCGGGCGTTCGAGCGCACGGTCGACCGCAGGTACAGCACACTGGCGGCCGCGGCGAACGCGAACACGATGAACGCCATGGCCGTGGACTGCTGCGGACGGTTGTACGACTGGAAGTACTTGGAGATGTCGACGCCGAGCATCGTCGGGGCGTTCGGGCCGGTGAAGTACGGCACGGTGAACGACCCGAGCACACCGATCACGGTGAACGTCGTCGCGATGACCATCGGTGTCGCGGCCATCGGCAGCAGCACCTGCCAGACGACGCGCCACGTGCTGGCACCGGCGTCCCGTGCGGCCTCGATCAGGGCGTCGGGGGTGCCCTGCAGCGCCCCGGCGATCATCAGCACGGCGAACGGCAGGCTCGTCCAGACGCTGCCGAACACGACCGCGACGAGCGTGTACCCCCACACCGGCACGTCGATGCCGACCTGGGCACCGGCGCTCCGCAGGAACCCCTGCGCGTCGGTGAAGGTCAGGATCGACCAGCTGGCGATCACCACCGGCACGAAGATCGGGACGACGGCGAGCACGCTGAGCGTCCGGCCGAGGAACCCGCCGCGCAGCCGGAGGATCACGGCGACGACCACCGCGAGTGCGATCGTCAGCCCGGTCGACGCGAGCGTGACCCCGATCGTGGCCGCGAGGTCGCGGAGGAACGTCGGGTTGCCGAGCAGCGTGCCGTAGACCGCGAACGAGAACCCGTTGACGGTGTCCTGGCCGATGTCGGCGAGCGCCTGGTTCAGGCCGCCGGTGAACCCGAGGCTGAACAGCGCCGCGTTGACCACCGGTACGCCGACGAACAGGACGACGACCAGCACCGGTGCGGTGACCAGCGCGAGGCCCTGGACGCGCCGGCGGCGCGCCAGACGCTCCTGGGTGGTGGGTCGGCCGGTCGGCCGACGGGGGCCCTGGGCTGGAGACGGGACGGCCGGGAGGCCCGTGGCGGTGTCGCCACGGGCCTCCCGGTCGAGCGCCGGGCCGTTCGGGACGGTCTGGGTCACTGCGGGACCTTCGCGTCCCACGCCGCGTTCATGTCGGCCTGGAACGCGCTCTGGAAGCCGAGACGGAGCTTCGACGGGTCGGCCTTCGAGAACTGCTCGGCGACGCTCGACGGCAGCGAGCTGAGCGGGACGACCGGGTAGCCGGACACGGCCTTCGCGACGAGCTGCTGCCCCTGGGACGACAGGACGAAGTCGGCGAGTTCCTCGGCGGCCTGCTTCTTGGCCGCCGGCTCGGTCGCCGGGATGCCGAGGTAGCTCGCGCTGCCCGTGAACGACGGGTCGGAGATCTGCGTGAACGCGACGTCCTTGCCGATGGTGCCGGCCTTCTGCGCGGTGATGAACTGGTCGCTCCAGACCGGGGCCATCTGGATCTGGCCCGAGCCGAGCATCTGCAGCACCTGGTCGTTGCCGTTCGGGTAGACGCCCTTCTGGTACGTCGACGGGCCGAGGTCCTTGAGCGCGGCGAAGCCCGCGTCCCACTTCGACTCGAGCGACTTGTCGTACGTCGTCTGCATCTGGGTCTGCTCGGACTTCGACAGGTACTTGGCCAGCACCGTCATCACGAACGCGCCGCCCGAGCCGCCGGAGGACGGCGAGTTGTAGGCGAACTGGCCCGGGTTGGACTTGATCCAGGCGAGCAGGTCGTCGAGGGTCTTCGGCGGGTTCGTGACCTTCTTCGTGTCGTACGCGAGCAGCACGCTGGAGGCGCGGTACGGGATCGCCCGGTCGCCGCCCTGCTCTCTGGTGGCCGCGGGGACGTGGGCCAGGTTCGGGATCCCGCGGGCGTCGGTCTTCGCCATCAGGCCGGCCTTGCCCGCCGTGGTGACGAAGCCGGCGTCGACCAGGTCGTAGGGCAGCGTCTTGTGCGCCTTGACCGCCGTTGCGAGGTTCGCCTGGGTCTGCGCGTCGTGCTCCCCGTGCAGGTCGATGCTGGTGTGGACGGTGATCTTCGGGTGCATCCGCTCGAAGGCGGGGATGAGCGACTTGTCCCAGAGGTCCTGGACGTTCGTGTCGCCGCTGATGAACACGTTCAGGCTCGTCGAGCCCGGGGTGGCTTCGGCGCCGTTCGAGGCGTTCGCGCTCTGGACGCAGCCGGAGAGTGCGATGGATGCGGCGGCCGCGATGGCGACGCCGGCGAGGACTCGGGTCTTCACGTCGGAGGTCTCCCTGGTTCGTGGGGGCAGTACTTCGGGGGAAGGAGGTGTGGGAACGTTCCCGCACCGGGGTCGAGTGTGGTGCGGTCGGGTGAACTCCAGGTACCGCGCTCGTCGCCGGGAGGTGAACTCCGGGCAGCGGGCTGCCGAGTCGTGGCCGAGGGGTCGGTGGGCTTCCGGCCCGGGCTGCTGCGAGGATGGCCAGATGGTCCTCCTCTCCCTGCCGACGACGCTGGCGACGGCCGCCGTGACGGCAGCAGCCGCGCCGGCAGTGGCGGCAGCAGCCGCGCCGGCAGTGGCGGCGGCAGCTGCGCCCGCAGTGGCGGCGGCGTGAACGGCGGCCGGGGCGCACAGCCGACGATCCTCGACGTCGCCGCCCGCGCCGGCGTCTCGAAGTCGGCGGTCAGCAGGGTCCTGTCCGGCTCCGGACGGTTCTCCGACGAGACCCGCGAACGGGTCGAGCGGGCCGCCGCCGAACTCGGCTACGTCGCCAACGCCATGGCACGAGGACTGGTCAGCGGACGGACGCACACGATCGGCATGCTCATGCGCGACGCGTCGTCGATGGTCTACACCGCACTGCACGCCGTGATGGAGCGCCGGGCCTCCGAGCTCGGGTACCGCGTCGTCACGACCACCGGCGTCGGCCGGGTCGAGGACGAGAAGTCCGCGCTCGCCGCCCTGGTCTCGATGCGCGTCGACGGACTCGTGGTCTGCAGCGGCCTGATGCCCGCGGCCGACATCGCCGACTTCGCCCCGCGCATCGCCACGGTGGTCGCCGGCCGTCCGGAGCTGCACCCGGCGCTGTCCAGCGTCTACTGCGACGAGGTCGACGGCGGCGCGGTCATCGCGGACATCGTCGCCGACGCCGGGCACACCGCGGTCGTCGTGCTCACCGTGCCGATCGGCGACGCGATCACCCAGCACGCCCGGTCGCGAGCGATGGTCGAGCGACTCCGAGCACGCGGTACCCGGGTCATCGACATCGACGCGAGCTTCGTGCGGCCGCCCGAGGACCTGGCCGCCGACGTCGTCGACGTCATGCGCGAGTCGGGAGCCACCGCGGTGATGTGCCCGACCGACCGGCTCATGCTCGACCTGTGCGGGGCCCTCGCCCGCCGGGGCGTCCGCGTGCCGCAGGACGTCTCGGTGACCGGCTTCGACGGGGTCCGTCCCCTCGTCGACGACTGGATCGGGTTCACGACCTTCGCGCAGCCCATCGAGCGCATCGGCCGCGAGGCCATCGACCTCGTCGTCGCCCGCATCGACGACCCGACCAGCGCCGTAGAACACCGCCCGCTGCGAGGCACGGTCGTCCGGGGGCGGACGCTCCTACCGCGGTGACCACGGGCACCACCGCCGGAGCCTGCGAGGATGGGGGTGTGGAGACTCGTACCTGGGGTTGGCTCGCGGCCGTCATCGACGTCGTGCTCATCGTGGCGTTCGCCGTCATCGGACGCTCGTCGCACGGCGAGGCGTTCGCGCCGCTCGGCCTGTGGACGACCGCGTACCCGTTCCTGGCCGGCTGGGCCATCGCCTACGTGACCTCCGGGGCGTGGTCGCGGCCGCTCGCGATCTGGCCGACGGGCGTCGTGGCGTGGATCCTGACCGTGTTCGTCGGCATGGCGATCCGGGTCGCGACCGGGCAGGGGGTCGTCGACGGCAACCCGCTGCCGATCTCGTTCCTCATCGTGGCGACGATCGTGCTCGGCGTGTTCCTGGTCGGCTGGCGGCTCCTCGCCCGCCTGGTGCTGCGGGTCCGGTCGCCTCGGCGGTCCGAGACGCGCAGTGCGTCTGCCGCCGAACGCTCCTCCCGGTAGGGACCGAGCGTGTCCACGCCCGCCGACCACCGCCGCCGCCGCCCCGTTCCGCTCGTGGTGGCCACGGCCCTCCTGTCATCGGCGGCCGGGGTCCTGCTCATCCTGTGGCTGGTCATGTGGCTCCCCGTCCTCGCAACCGGGACAGGCGCTTCCCTCGTCCTGTGGCCCGTGGTCCTGGTCCTCGCGCTGGGCCCGTGGTGTGCCGTCGTCGCTTCGCTCGTCCTCGGACTGGTCGCGCGGAGCGGATGGCCGACGGCGTCCACGGACGCGGTGATCGGCATCAGCGCGATCCTCGTCCTGGTGGTTCCGGCAGCGCTCTGGTTCGGCGTTCCGGCGCTGCTCGTGGCGTGACCGACGGCCTCCCCCTGTGACGGCTCCGGAGGCTGCTCGGCCCGTCCGCTAGAAGAGGCCGCCGCGCGGACCCTCGTCGGGACCGTCGAGCCCGCGGAACATGTCCGACACCAGCGCGGCGATCTGGGGTTCGACGAGCCGCTCGACCGCTTCGGCGATGCGCTCCCGGTGGTCGAGCAGCGCCAGGCACACCGCCGTGCCGGTCGACCGCGCGGCCTCGTCGGACAGTTCGATCTCGTGGCGGAGCGCGGCCTTCGCCTCGTCCGACAACGGCTCGCGGGGCTCCTGGGCGTCCGCTCCGGTGCCCGCCAGCTCGCCGAGGGTGAACAGGAACGGCTCCCCGGGCTCCGGCTGCGGGTCGATGTCCAGGCCCTGGAACTCCGGCGACAGCCCCTCGGCCGGCTGGTACCCCGAGCGTCGCTTGCGTGCCGCGGCCCGCTCGAGCTCACGCTGCAGCAGCGGCAGGTTCTTGGCGGTGTAGTCGTCGACGGCGTCCTCGACGATGGCGGACATCCGGCCGATCAGCGCGTGCTGCACGGGGTGCGGCACGTCCGGTCCGAACCCGGCCGCCGCGGCGATCGGCGAACCGGTGCAGCGCCGGCAGATCCGGGTGCGAGGTCGGGCGGTGCCGATCTGCCAGCGGGGCAGCCAGCGCAGCCAGACGTCGACGGCGTTCCGCACGCGTCCGTCGATGCCGTCCATCCTGCAAGCGTAGGCGGCGCGCCCGGGATCCGGCCCGCGGCTCGGGGCAGCGGACAGAACTCGGCGGAAGTGGGACGGATCCTGTCCGCCTGGCCGAGGCTCGGCGCGGCGGGGACGGGCGGGCAGGGCGGCCGGGAGGCGCGGGGCGCGGCCGTCAGGCCGGCTCGGTCACGAAGTCGATCAGCTCCTCGACACGGCCGAGCAGCTGCGGTTCGAGGTCGGCGAAGGTCCGCACCTGCCCGAGGATCCGCTGCCACGCCCGGGCGATGTCGGCCTGCTCGGCGTGCGGCCACCCGAGCGCCTGGCAGATGCCGGCCTTCCACTCGATCGACCGCGGGATCGTCGGCCACGCCTGCAGTCCGACGCGCGCCGGCTTCACCGACTGCCAGACGTCGACGAACGGGTGCCCGACGACGAGGACGTGCGCGCCCCACTTCCCGCGCATCACGGCGTCGGCGAAACGGGACTCCTTCGAGCCCGGCACGAGGTGGTCCACCAGGACGCCGACGCGGCGCTCCCGGGTCGGCCGGAAGTCGTCGAGCACGTCAGCCAGGTTGTCGACGCCGGACAGCTCCTCGACGACGACGCCCTCCACTCGGAGGTCGGCACCCCACACCTTCTCGACGAGTTCGGCGTCGTGCTTGCCCTCGACCATGATCCGGCTCGGCAGGGCCACCCGGGCGCGCTGCTGCTCGACGGCGAACGACCCGGACGCGGTGCGGAGGCGACCACCGTCGGAGGCGTGCCGGACCGCCGGGGCCGCACCGGGCCTCCCGGCCGTGGCAGTGGACCGAGCCGGCGGGGCGGCCGCGGCGGACCGACCGACCGGAGCCTGCGGGCGGCTCAGGGTGACGAGTTCGCCCTCGAGCAGGAACTGGCCGACGAAGGGGAAGGCGCGGACGCGGCCCTTCCAGTCCTCGAGCGAGACGTTGCCCGCCTCGAGCCCGACCACGGCGCCGGCCCAGCCGGAGTCCGGGTCCTCGAGCACCATGTCGCGCTCGAGCGGCACCTGCCGCACCTTCTGCACACCCCGCGAGCGCCAGTCGCCCGAGAGCACGTCACTGCCGTACCGGTCCTCGTCCACCCGCACGAGCGTACTGTCGACGGGCGTCCGGACAACGTCGACCGGCCGGTCCCCCCTCATCCCGACGGAAGGCACACCCCGTGCGCGCAACAGTCATCCACGCCCCCCGCGACATCCGTGTCGAGGAGCGCGACGCCCCCACGATCCTCACCCCGTCCGACGCCGTCGTCCGTGTCGTCGCCGCCTGCGTCTGCGGCTCGGACCTCTGGCCCTACCGCGGCGTCCGCGACACAGCCGAACCGCGTGCAATCGGCCACGAGTTCGTCGGTGTCGTCGACCAGGTCGGCGACGGCGTGACCGACCTGCACGTCGGCGACTTCGTCATCGCCCCCTTCACCACCAACGACGGCACCTGCCAGGCCTGCGCCCACGGCATGACGAGCGGCTGCGACCACGGCTCCACGTTCGGCGTCACGCCGGACGCGTACGGCCACCCGCTCGGCGGTGCCCAGGCCGAGTACGTCCGCGTGCCGGACGCCGCCGCCAGCCTGGTGGTCGTGCCGGGTCCGGTCGACGACGACCTGGTGCCGTCGCTCCTGACCCTGTCGGACGTGTTCTCCACCGGACACCACGCGGCCGTCTCGGCCGAGGTCGGGCCGGGCAAGACCGTCGTCGTGGTCGGCGACGGGGCGGTCGGGCTGTCCGCGGTCCTGGCGGCGAAGCGCCTCGGTGCCGAGCGGATCATCGCGATGAGCCGGCACGCCGACCGTCAGGCGCTGGCGCGCGAGTTCGGCGCGACCGACGTCGTCGAGGCCCGCGGTGACGAGGGTGTAGCCGCAGTGCGCGAGCTGCTCGGCGGCGACCTCGCCGACTGTGCGCTCGAGGCCGTCGGCACCGCGGAGAGCATGGACCAGGCGCTCCGCGTCGTCCGCGCCGGCGGTGCGGTCGGCTACGTGGGCGTCCCCGCGGGTGACCCGGAGCTGCCGATGCCGTTCCTGTTCGCGAAGAACATCACGGTCGGGGGCGGCATGGCCCCGGCACGCGCGTACATCGAGGAGCTGCTGCCCGACGTGCTGTCGCGGGCGATCGACCCGGGCAAGGTGTTCGACCTCGAGCTGCCCCTCGACCAGGCCCCGGAGGCGTACGCCGCGATGGACGAGCGTCGCGCCATCAAGGTGCTCCTGCGCCCCTAGCCCCTCGCAACACGCAACGTGGGCGGTCCTGCGCACCGGTACTCCGTTGCGTGGTGCCGCCCACGTTGCGTTTCGCGGAAGGGCCGCGGAGGGTCAGCCGCGGAGGGTCAGCCGCGGACGGCGAGGACGCGGTGCGGGGACGCGGGCTCGGCACGCCAGCCCGACGGCAGGGCCGCGGCCAGCTCGGGGACCGTGAAGCTCCGGCGGATGGAGCGGAGGCCGTCCTCGCGGATGAAGGTGCCGGCCGACACGAACGACGCCCCGATCGCGTACAACCGGTAAGCGGACACCGAACGTCGGATGTCGGAGTGCACACTGCGGCCGACGGCGAGCTCCGCCGAGTCCCGGAGGAACGCGCCACGCTCGGTGTCGTCGAGGTGGTGCAGCACGTGGTTCGACACGACGACGTCGAACCGCTCCCCCGCCGCGACCAGGTCGCCGCTGGACTGCGTCCGGAAGGTCACACCGGCCGTCGTCTGCCGCTCGGCCGCCGCGATCGCGCGCGGGTCCGGGTCGACGCCGACGACCTCGAGGTCGAACCCGTCGCTCCGTGCCCACCGCACCAACGACCGGGCGAGGTCACCGCCACCGCAACCGAGGTCGAGCACGCGGGCGCGTCCGGCCGCTGGCAGTGCCGGCACGACGTGGGTGCGCCAGACCGACCGCCAGCCGGACACCGCGGCGTTCACCAGCGCGAAGCGTCGGAACGTCCGGTCGAGCGTGGCGGGGTCGCAGTCCGGGTCGTCCATCAGCTCGCGCAGGTCGACGGCGCGGGTGGACAGGTCGATCGGCCCGGTCACGCCCCGGCCCCGACGGGGAGGACCGCGCCTTCTGCGTCGACCACGGCGGGCTCGCCACTGGCGTCCGCCGCCGCGACCGTGCTCCCGACGACCGTCAGGGACGCCGCCTCGACGGTCAGCCCCGGCCCGAAGGCCAGTGCGACGACGGGCGTGCCGTCTGCGGGACGTGCCTCGAGGGCCTCCCGGAGGACGAACAGCACCGTCGCACTCGACATGTTGCCGTGGTCGCGGAGGACCGCGCGGCTCGCCGTCAACGCACTGTCCGGCAGGTGCAGAGCGTCCTGGGTCCGGTCGAGGATCGCCCGTCCGCCGGGGTGCACGGCCCACACCGGCACGTCGTCCGGCGTCCACCCGCGCGGGTCGAGGAGCGGCGCGACGGCCTCGGCCGCGTGCACGCCGATGAGCTTCGGCACCTGCGTGCTCAGCACCATCTCGAAGCCCTCGTCGCCGATGTTCCAGGCCATCTCGCTCGCGCCCTCGGGCAGGACCATGGTGGTGAAGGCGTCGAGGCGGAGGCCGGGGCCGTCCGCCGTCACGACCGCCGCTGCGGCCCCGTCGCCGAAGACGCTGTTCGCGACGATCTGGTCCGGGTCCTCGGAGTTCCGCACGTGCAGCGTGCAGAGTTCGGCGCAGACGACCAGGACGACCGCGCGCGGGTCGGCACCGACGAACGCGTCGGCGATCCGGAGCGCCGGGAAGGCGGCGAAGCACCCCATGAACCCGACGTGCTGGCGGAAGACGTTCCGCGGCAGCCCGAGTTCCTCGACGATCGCCAGGTCCGGGCCGGGCTGGGTGAAGCCGGTGCAGGACACGGTCACGACGTGGGTGACGGTCGCCGGGTCGACGGCGGCACGCTCGAGGGCGTCCCGCGCGGCACCGACGAAGAGGGGCGGAGCGAGCTCGCGGAACCGGTCGTTCCGGGTGCCGGTGCTCGGCGAGGTGAGGACACCGTCGGCGTCGCGGAACGTGCCGGGTCCGGCGGCGGAGTCCAACTCCGGCAGGACACTGTGGCGGTGTTCGACCTCGGAGGCGTTGAAGGCGGCGGGGACGAGCCGCGAGGCGAGCCTCCCGAGGCCGGGTTGGGCGGCGAACAGGTCACGGACCGACGCCTGCCCGAGGGTGGTCCGCGGGACGGCGGTACCGATGGCTCGGATCGTTGCTGACACGCTCCATCCTGTCACCGGATCGCTGACGTGTCCCCAGGATGGACGGGAGGCCCGTGGCGATCTCGCCACGAGCCTCCCGTCATGCACGTCCAGCGCTGGGTCGCGCAGGGTCGTGTTCGGTCCTACTGCTGCTGCGCGCGCTCCAGGACCAGCTCGCGCACACGTGCAGCGTCCGCCTGGCCCTTCATCGCCTTCATGACCGAGCCGATGATCGCGCCAGCCGCCTGGACCTTGCCGTCGCGGATCTTCTGCAGCACGTCCGGCTGCCCGGCGAGGGCTTCGTCGACGGCCGCGGTCAGGGCCGAGTCGTCCGAGACGACCTTGAGCCCACGGGACTCGACGACCTGCGCCGGCGAGCCCTCGCCGGCGATGACGCCCTCGAGGACCTGGCGTGCGAGTCGGTCGGTCAGGTCGCCGGACTCGACGAGCGCGATGACCTCGGCCACGTGCTGCGGCGACACGAGGTCACCGGGCGCGGCGTCCTGCGCGTTCGCGACACGGCTGATCTCGCCCGTCCACCACTTGCGGGCGGCCTGCGGGCCGGCACCGGCGTCGATCGTCGCCTGGACCTCGTCGAGGAGTCCGCCGTTGAGGACGTCCTGGAACTCGAGGTCGGCGAAGCCCCACTCGCCCTTGAGGCGACGGCGGCGGGCCACCGGTGCCTCGGGCAGGCTCGCGCGGAGCTCTTCGATGAGTGCCGGGTCGGGGACGACGGGCAGCAGGTCGGGCTCCGGGAAGTACCGGTAGTCGTCGGCGTCCGACTTGGGACGTCCGGCCGAGGTGCGGCCGGTGTCCTCGTGCCAGTGCCGGGTCTCCTGAGTGATCGTCCCGCCGTCGGCGAGGATCGCGGCCTGGCGCTGGATCTCGTAGCGGATGGCACGCTCGACGGCGCGGAACGAGTTGACGTTCTTCGTCTCGGTGCGGGTGCCGAGCTTCTCCTGGCCCCACGGACGCAGCGAGATGTTCGCGTCGCAGCGCAGGTTGCCACGCTCCATGCGGGCCTCGGAGACGCCGAGCGCGCGGACCAGGTCACGGATGACCTGCACGTACGCGGCACCGAGCTCGGGAGCGCGCTCCTTGGCACCGACGATCGGCTTCGTGACGATCTCGACCAGCGGGACACCGGCCCGGTTGTAGTCGACGAGCGAGTACTCCGCACCCTGGATGCGGCCGGTGGCACCGCCGACGTGCGTCAGCTTGCCCGCGTCCTCTTCCATGTGGGCACGCTCGATCGGCACCTGGAAGATCGTGCCGTCGGCGAGTTCGACCTCGACCTCGCCCTCGAAGGCGATCGGCTCGTCGAACTGCGAGATCTGGTAGTTCTTCGGGTTGTCCGGGTAGAAGTAGTTCTTCCGCGCGAACCGCGAGCTCTCGGCGATCGAGCAGCCGAGCGCGAGCCCGAGCTGGATCGAGTAGCGCACGGCCTGCTCGTTGACGACCGGCAGGGACCCGGGCAGCCCGAGGTCGACCGGCGTCACGTTGGTGTTGGGCTCGCCGCCGAAGAAGTTCGGCGCGTCCGAGAACATCTTGGTGGCCGTCGCGAGTTCGACGTGCACCTCGAAGCCGAGCACCGGCTCGAACCGCTCGATCGCCTCGTCGAAGTCCATGAGTGCGTCCTTGGCCATCAGATGACACCTTCCTCTGCGGCGGACTGCTGTGCGGCGTCCAGGTTCGGGATCCGTGAGATCAGCGGGGCACCCCACTGCTGCTCGAGCAGACGCTCGAGTGCGGCGCCGACCCGGTAGAGCCGGGCGTCCTCGCGCTGCGGAGCCATCAGCTGCACACCGGTCGGCAGGGAGTCCTCGGGCGCCAGGCCGTTCGGGATGCTCATGCCGGGCACACCCGCCAGGTTCGCGGGGATCGTGGTGAGGTCGTTGAGGTACATCGCGAGCGGGTCGTCGATGCGCTCACCGATCTTGAACGCGGTGGTCGGCGCCGACGGGCTGATGAGCAGGTCGACCTGCTCGAACGCGGCGGTGAAGTCGCGCTGCACGAGCGTGCGGACCTTCTGCGCGCTGCCGTAGTAGGCGTCGTAGTACCCGGCGCTCAGCGCGTACGTGCCGAGGATGATGCGCCGCTTGACCTCGGGGCCGAAGCCGGCTTCACGCGTGGCCGCCATCACGTCCTCGACCGTGGCACCGTTGTCCGGCGTGACGCGCAGGCCGAAGCGGACCGAGTCGAACTTCGCGAGGTTCGACGACGCTTCCGCCGGCAGGATCAGGTAGTAGGCGCTGATCGCGTAGGCGAACGACGGGGCGTCGATCTCGACGACGACCGCTCCGGCGGACTCGAGCAGCGCGACCGTCTCCTGGAAACGCTGGGTGACGCCGGCCTGGAAGCCATCGCCCCCGGCGAGCTCCTTGACGACGCCGATCCGGACGCCCTTGAGGGAGTCAGCCTGCAGACCGTCCCGCGCGGCAGCGGCGAACGAGGGCCACTCCTGTCGCAGCGAGGTGGAGTCCTTCGGGTCGTGCCCGCCGATGACGTCGTGCAGCAGCGCGGCGTCGAGGACGGTCCGGGACACGGGTCCGATCTGGTCGAGGCTCGACGCCAGCGCGATCGCCCCGTAGCGGCTGACGCCACCGTAGGTCGGCTTCACGCCGACGGTGCCCGTGACGGCACCCGGCTGGCGGATCGACCCACCGGTGTCCGAGCCGAGCGCGAGCGGGGCTTCGAACGCGGCGACCGCGGCGGCCGAGCCACCGCCGGACCCGCCGGGGATCCGGTCGAGGTCCCACGGGTTGTGCGTCGGACCGTACGCCGAGAACTCGGTCGACGAGCCCATCGCGAACTCGTCCATGTTGGTCTTGCCGAGCGGCACCAGGCCGGCACGGCGGAGCTTGGCGACCGGGGTGGCGTCGTAGGGCGGCACCCAGCCTTCGAGGATCTTCGAGCCCGAGGTGGTCGGCATGTCCTGCGTGCACAGGACGTCCTTGACGGCGATCGGCACACCGGCGAGCGGGCCGAGGTCCTCCCCGGCCGCGCGGCGGGAGTCGATGGCCTTCGCGGCGGCGATCGCGTTCTGGTTGATGTGCAGGAACGCGTGCACGTCCCCGTCGACGGCGGCGATCCGGTCGAGGTGGGCCTGCGTGGCCTCGACGCTCGAGACGTCGCGGGCCACCAGGGCGTCGGCGAGCGCGGCAGCGCTCAGCGTGGTGATGTCGTGGGTCACTGTTCTTCCGCCTACTGTTCTTCGCCGAGGATCGCGGTCACCCGGAAGCGTTCGCCGTCCGAGTCGGGGGCGCCGGAGAGCGCCTGCTCCTGGGTCAGCGTCTCGCCGACCACGTCGGGGCGGGACACGTTCTCGAGCGGGACCGGGTGGCTCGTCGCGGGGACGTCCGGGGTCGCGACCTCGGTGACCTTGGCGACGCTGTCGACGATGAGTGACAGCTCCTCGGTCATCTTCTCGATCTCGTCGGGCGTGAGTGCGATACGTGCGAGGTTCGCCAGGTGTGCGACCTGCTCGCTCGTGATGTCAGGCATGGTGCTCCGTCGATCGGTTCGTGGAATGCGCACCAGTCTATTGGGCGGGCCGCGCGGGGGTCGGACGGCTGTGGACGGTCGACGCCGGGGGCTCCGCTGTGCAGGACGGTCGGGAGGCCCGGGGCCGGCCCGTCGGACCGGCACCGGGCCTCCAGACCGTCACGACGCGACGCGATCGGACGCGGACGCGGTTCGACGCAGCTCAGCCAGCCGGCGGTGCAGCAGCAGCCCCACCAGCGGCAGCCCCGCCCGCAGCGGCACCACCGGCCGGAGCCCCACCCCCGGTGACCGCCCCGTCAGCCGCCGGTGCCTGCGCCGCCGGGTTCGACGTCGCCGGCGCCGGCGCGCCCGACGCATCCGTCCCCGGCGTCTGCTGCTGCGTCCCCTGCTGCGCGTCCGACCCGCCCGACGGCGTCGCGGTCTTCGCCTTCGTGGGCGTCCCGATCATCGCCTGGTCCGGAGCGGGCAACGTGCCGCCGCCGTACGCGCCGTCCAGGTACGTCATCAGCTGCTTGCCGACCTGGAACTTGGCGCTGTACCCGGTGGTGCCCTGTAGGAACGGCCAGTTCGCCAGCCGCACGTGACCCTGCACGTTGCCGATCCAGGTCGCGTTCGTGTACTTCGTCGACGACGTGACCAGCCAGTTCTGCTGGTCGCCGTCGGTCGTGCCGGTCTTGGCGAACTTCGGCACCGAGTCGCCCGGGTTGGCGGTGGCCGCCGTGCCCTTCCCGCTCAGCACGCCCTGCAGCGCCCAGTCGACGGTGCCGGCGACCTCGGCGCTGACCCCGCGGTTGCAGGTCGCCGGGGTCGGCCGGATCGTCGCGCCGCTGGCCGTCGTGACGGAGTCGATGGTGGTGGGGGTGCAGGCGATGCCGCCGTTCGCGAACCCGGCGTAGGCCTCGGCGAGGTCGATCGGTGCTAGCGGGTTCGTCCCGAGGACGGACGCGGGGTTGGAGTCCGGTGCGCTGCCGTTCGCCTGGTGGATCCCCATGCCCACGGCGGTCTTCTGGATCCCGCACAGGTCGAGCTGCTTCGCCATCGCGCCGAAGGCGGTGTTGATGGACTCCACCGTCGCGTCGAGCACGGTCATCGACGGCGGCACCTCCTCGGCGTTGGCGACGCTCCACGGCTGGCCGCCGAGGGGTGCGCACGAGTTCGTGAACTCGTCCTGCGGGAACGTGTTCTCGGTCGTCCCGACGGACTCGGACAGGGTGTGCCCGTTCGCCAGCCAGTCGGCCAGGGTGAAGACCTTGTAGGTCGAACCGGTCTGGAAGCCGCTCGAGCTGCCGACGGCCTGGTCGGCGTTGTAGTTCACGGCGGTGGCACCCGGGGTGGGTGCGTCGGACTGCGTGTACGTGGTGTTCTGCACCATCGAGACCACACGGCCGGTGCCGGGTTCGACCGTGACGTTCGTGCCACCGGCGTCGACGCCGGCCATCGTCGTCGGTACGTAGGACGACAGCGCGTTCTGCGCGTGGTCCTGCAGGTCGAGGTCGAGCGAGGTGTGGATCGACAGGCCCTTCGTGTCGAGGGTGGCGATCCGGTCCGAGGCCGTCTTGCCGAAGGCCGGGTCGGAGAGCACCTGCGAGCGCACCATGTCGCAGAAGTAGCCGGCGTCGTACTTCGACGCTGCCGTGGAGCAGCCGTTGGCGGTCGCGGTGATCTTCGGCGTGATCGGTGTCGCGATCGCCTTCGTCAGCTCGGCTGCGGAGATCGCGTGGTGGGCGTGCATGCGGCGGAGGACGTAGTCGCGGCGGACCTTCGTCAGCGCGTACCCGTTCGCCGACCCGTTGGCCTTGTTGCTCGGCTGGTCGATGCGCAGGTAGGACGGGTTGTTGAGGATCGCCACGAGGGTCGCCGACTGCACGAGCGACAGGTCCTTCGCGTGCACGCCGAAGTAGTACTCGGCACCGGCCTCGGCGCCGTAGACACGGCCACCGAGCCCGACGATGTTGAGGTACCCGGTGAGGATCTGGTCCTTGCTGTACTTCTTGTCGACCGCGATCGCGTACCGGATCTCCTGCAGCTTGCGTGCCTTCGACTGGCCGGCGACCTTGTCGTAGCAGGCGTCCACCTTCTTCTTCGTGGACGCCGGGTCCTTGCCGTTGAGCTGCTCGCACTGCTGCACGAGGACGTTCTTGACGTACTGCTGCGTGATGCTCGAGCCGCCCTGGACGCCCTTGCCGAGTGCGTCGGCGATCGTCGCGCGGAGCGTCCCGACCACGTCGATCCCGCCCTCGGTGTGGAAGCGCGGGTCCTCGGTGTCGATGGCCGCCTGCTTGAGGGTGTCGGCGATCTGCCCGGACTGCACGTTGGTGCGGTTCTCGGCGTAGAACGACGCGATCGGGACCTCTTGTCCGCCCTGCTTCGCGTAGACGGTGGACACCTGCTGCGGCGTCTGGATGTCGAGGTAGCTCGGCAGGTCCTCGAAGAACTCGGCCGCGCCGCTCGCGCCCTCACCCGCGACGGCGACCGCCGGGGTCACCGCGACGGCGACGAGCAGGCCGGCGAGGACCGACATGACGACGAACATCAAGAGGGCACCCGGCCACCGCACGACTCGCATGTCGAGCACGGTAAGGAGACGGGCTGTACTCACACTGCTGCGCGCGGTCGCGCGACTGCACAGCCGCACAGGATGCTCCCGGTCTCGCCGCCGCCATGTGGTCCGACACGGCCTGGAGGCCCACATCACCGGCCCCGCGCCGGTCCGGTCACGATCCGGTCACGTCTGGGCAGCCTCCCGTCCCACCGCCGGAAGACGGTGCTCAGTCGCGCGGCTGGAGGTCCTGCGGTCGGACGAGGTACATGTCCAGCGTCGCCTGGACGACCCCGTCACCCGGGGTGTCGCCGGGCGTGTGCCGACCGCTGACCAGGTCGCCCCGTCCCACCGCGATGAGCGCGACGTCGTGCAGGGACGCCGTACCGGGCTTGAGGTAGTCGTTGTGCCCGAACGGCTGCCGGAAGACGTCCCCGGCGTCCGCGGGGTCACTGCCGCCGGCCAGGTCGAGCGCCGCCGCGCCGAACGAGGTCCGCCCGGGGTCGGTGCCGAAGAAGCCGGTGCCTGCGACCGGGTCCCAGTGCGCGCCCCCGACGTAGACCTGCCCGTGCGGGACACCGAGCTCGTCGACGGAGGTGACGGCGCTGCCCGGGGACCCGAGCATGGTCAGGCTGTCCACCCGGGTGCGTCCGGATGACAGCGCGATCATCGCCGTGGTCGACCCGTACGAGTGCGCCACGACCCCGAGCCGCGGTTCGTGGTCGTTCCGGACCGCCCGGATGCCGTCGAGGGTCCGGACCAGCCGGTCGGCGCCGAGGTGGGCGAGTTCGAGCGACATGAAGTTCGCGATGCCGGGCGTGCGGTACCCCATCCACGCGACGACCGCGATGCCCGGGCCGTTCGCGGGGGCGGCCACCGGCGCCAGGGTGGCCTGCTCGCGGAACACGTCCCCGGCCGTCGCGGTGAAGTCCACCATCTGGCCGTTGACCGAGAAGAAGATGCCGGGCACCACGACCGAGACGTCGCCGGCGGTGTCCAGGTCGCCGACCGAGATCGCGCACCGGCCGCTCCCCCGGGTGTCGAGCGTGACGAGGTACTTCCGCGGGTCGTCCGGGGTCTGCTCGAGCGACTGCCGCACCTGCCCGAGCATCGACGCAAGGGAGGTCGACGTGCCCGGGTCGGCCAGTCCCGCGGCGAGGGAGGCCCGGTTCGCGACGTCCCGGACGTCGTACGGCACGCCGTCGAGGTTGCCGATCACGACGGGGGCGTCGTCGGTCAGGACCGTCTGCGACGCCGGCGACAACCCGCGCCACCAGTTCGCGACGAGGTTGGTGCTGGGCGGGTCGTCCATCGCGGTCGCGGTGACACGCGAGTCGTCGTCGGCGGCCTGCAGGGTGAGCGGTGCCGCGGTCTCGAGGGCGTCCAACCAGCGCTGCCCGGAGGCGACGGCGAGCGCCTCGACGGCCGGTCCGGTCACGTGGTCGGACGCTCGGGGTCCAGAAGTCCCGACGGCGGCCGACGCGACGACGACGGAAGCGGGCACGGCGGGGGCCTCGACGACTCCCAGCGAGTGGATCGAGGCGGTCAACAGAGCCGCGGCGATGATCAGCAAACGGGTCTCCCCCGGGAAGGCCAGCCTGTCGTTCCCCTGCAGACGACAGGTGATGCTCTGTCGAGTTTAGGGAGATCCGGCCCTTCGGGGGTCATGCGGGATGCAACATGACCCCCGAACTGGGGTCACACCGGGGTGCGTCGCAGGGGCCGCTTTGCGCGCGACCGTGCATCGCCCCCTACTGCGGCTCGGCGGCGTCCGGCGCGGGCTCGGCCGGCGCCGGGTCGCCGAGCGCGGCCGGCCCCTCGGTCACGAGCAGCGCGAACTGCTCGGCGTCGATGATCCGCAGTCCGAGCTGCTCCGCCTTCGTCAGCTTCGAGCCGGCACCCGGGCCCGCGGCGACGAAGTCCGTCTTCTTGCTGACGCTCGACGCGGCCTTCCCACCGGCGGCGATGATCGCCTCTTGCGCACCCTCGCGGCTGAAGCCCTCGAGCGAGCCGGTCGCGACGACGGTGACCCCCGCGAGCACCCCGCCGGCTTCGGTCGCGGCCCCCGGCCCGGGGTGTCCAGGCGTCGTGAGCTGCACGCCCGCAGCCGTCCAGCGGTCGATGATCTCGCGGTGCCAGTCGACCTCGAACCAGTCGAGCAGCGCGTCGGCGATGATCCCGCCGACCCCGTCCACCGCGGCGAGTTCGTCGCGCGAGGACGACCGGATCGCGTCGAGCGACCCGAAGTGGTTCGCGAGCGCCCGGGCCGCGACGGGTCCGACGTGGCGGATGTTCAGGCCGACCAGGATGCGCCACAGCGGTTTCGTCTTCGCCGCGTCGATGTTCGCGAGCATCTCGAACGCGTTCTTGGACGGGTACCGGCTCGGCTCGCCCGTGTAGTCCGCACCGCGGGCCTCCGGGTCGAACGGCGGGTCGGTCTTCTTCCGCGCCCGGCTGAACGGAGTCACGCGCTTCGGGGCGCCGCCGTCCTCGGTCTTCTCCATGCCGGTCTCGGCGTCCCGGACGACGACCTCGATCGGGACGATGTCCTCCAGCGTCAGGTCGAACAGTCCGGCCTCGGTCACGAGGGGCGGGGTCTCCGGGAACACCGGCTGGGTGAGCGCGGCGGCGGCAACCTCGCCCAGGCCCTCGATGTCGAGCGACCCGCGGGAGGCGATGTGCTCCACGCGGCCGCGCACCTGCGCCGGGCAGCTCTCGGCGTTCGGGCAGCGGAGGTCGATGTCGCCCTCCTTCGCCGGGCGGAGCGGGGTGCCGCACTCCGGGCAGTCGGTCGGCATCACGAACTCGCGCTCGGTGCCGTCGCGGAGCTCGACCACCGGGCCGAGGACCTCGGGGATCACGTCGCCGGCCTTGCGGAGCACGACGGTGTCGCCGATCAGGACGCCCTTCGCCTTCACCACCTGCTGGTTGTGCAGGGTGGCCTGACGGACGACGGACCCGGCGACCTCGGCCGGCTCCATAGTGGCGAAGGGGGTGGCCCGACCGGTACGGCCGACGCTGACGACGATGTCGAGCAGCTTCGTGTGGACCTCTTCCGGCGGGTACTTGTAGGCGATCGCCCAGCGCGGGGCCCGGCTGGTCGACCCGAGTTCCTCGTGCAGCCCGAGGTCGTCGACCTTGATGACGATGCCGTCGATCTGGTGCTCGACCGCGGAGCGACGCTCGCCGTAGTCCTTGACGAAGCCCAGGACCTCGTCCACCGAGTCGAACACGCGGTGGTGTGTGCCGGTCGGCAGACCCCACTCGTGCAGCAGCTCGTAGACCTCGGACTGGGCGCGGACGTCGGTGTCGCGCTCGAGTTCGGCGACCGGCCAGGCCCCGATGCCGTGCACGAGCATCCGGAGGCGTCGGAGGCGGTCGACCATCAGCTCGCGCTTGCCTGCGGACTTGCCCTCCTCCTTCTGGCGGAGCGCCCCGGCAGCGGCGTTCCGCGGGTTCGCGAACACCCGCTCGCCGGCGTCGCGCTGCCGAGCGTTCAGCTCGTCGAACTGCGCGACCGGGAAGAAGATCTCGCCACGGACCTCCACCAGGGGCGGGTGACCGCTGCCGGCGAGCCGGTCCGGGATCGTGCCCATCGTCCGGACGTTGCCGGTGACGTCCTCGCCCACCACGCCGTCCCCACGGGTGGCCGCCGAGACGAGCCGCCCGTGCTCGTACCGCAGGTTGATGGCGAGCCCGTCGATCTTCAGCTCGGACAGGAAGCGGACCCGCTCGGCACCCGCGTCCCGCTGGACCTTGAGCGCCCAGTCGGTCAGTTCCTCGGGGCTGAAGACGTTGTCGAGACTCAGCATCCGCTCGGCGTGCTCGACCGGGGCGAACTGCGTGGTCTGCGCCTGCCCGCCGACCGTCTGCGTCGGGCTGTCCTCGGTCAGGAGTTCCGGGAACCGCTGCTCGATCGCGTCCAGCCGGTGCATCATCGTGTCGTACTCGGCGTCGGACGCGGGCGAGCCGTTGCCTTCGTAGTAGGCGTGCCGCAGTTCGTTCAGTCGGGCGCGCAGCCGGTCGACCTCTCGAGCGGCCTGCGCGGCGTCGAGGCCTGCGGGGTCGATGGTCTCGAAGGTCGCGTCGGTGTCGCTCATGTGTCAGTTCTACCGTGCGCCACCGACCCCGGTCGCAGCGGCCGAGGCAGGGTTGTCAGGCCGGGACGGGGTCGTCAGGCCGGCACGGGCGCTGCCGACACCGTGGTGTCGATGGTGCACTGGCCGAGCACCCGCGTGCCGACGTACACGACGGCGGTCTGCCCGGGGGCGACGCCGGACAGCGGCTCGTCCGGGACGACCACGAGCGCGCCGTCCTCGACGTGTGCGGTCGCGGGCTCCGGGTCGGCGTGCGCCCGGATCTGCACGTCGCAGCGGAACGGGGTCGACGGGTCCGCCGGTGCCGCGCCGGCCCAGGTGTACCGGGTGCCGGAGAGCGAGGCGACGTCGAGCGCTTCCTTCGGCCCGACGACGACGGTGTTGTCCTTCGGGCGGATCTCGAGCACGAAGCGGGGCTTGCCGTCCGCCGCGGGGCGTCCGAGCGCGAGACCCCGGCGCTGCCCGACCGTGTAGCCGTGGGCACCGTCGTGGCTGCCGACGACCGTGCCGTCACGCTCGACGACGTCCCCGGTCTCGCTGCCCACGCGGTCGGCGAGCCAGCCGCGGGTGTCGCCGTCGGGGATGAAGCAGATGTCGTACGAGTCCGGCTTCTGCGCGACCGTCAGCCCGCGGGCGGCGGCCTCAGCACGGACCTCGTCCTTCGACGGGGTGGCCCCGAGCGGGAACATCGCGTGCTGCAGCTGCTCCGCCGTCAGCACACCGAGCACGTAGGACTGGTCCTTCGCCCACGCCGCCGAGCGGTGCAGTTCGCGTGAGCCGTCCGGCGCGGTGACGATCGAGGCGTAGTGCCCGGTCGCGACGGCGTCGAACCCCAGGGCCAAGGCCTTCTCGAGCAGGGCCGCGAACTTGATCCGCTCGTTGCAGCGCATGCAGGGGTTCGGGGTGCGGCCGGCCTGGTACTCGGCCACGAAGTCGTCGACGACGTCCTCCTTGAACCGCGCCGAGAAGTCCCACACGTAGTAGGGAATCCCCAGGGCCGAGGCGGCGCGCTGCGCGTCCATCGAGTCCTCGATCGTGCAGCACCCACGGCTGCCCGTGCGCAGGGTGCCGGGCATCCGACTGAGCGCCAGGTGCACCCCGACGACGTCGTGGCCGGCGTCCACCGCCCGGGCCGCGGCCACCGCCGAGTCGACCCCACCGCTCATCGCCGCCAGAACACGCATGCGTCCAGGGTAACTCCGACACGGCGTACCGTTGCTCGACGATGACGAGCACCACGAACGACGCCTTCGACCTCCGCGGCGTCCTGCTGTCCGGGTTCCTGCCCGCCGCGCTCTTCGCGATCGGCGAGGGCGCGATCATCCCGATCATCCCGATCGCCGCGGACTCCCTCGGGGCGAGCCTGGCGATCGCCGGGTTCGTCGCCTCGCTGATCCTGGTCGGGGAGCTCATCGGCGACGTGCCCTCGGGCGTCGTCGTCGCGCGGATCGGCGAGCGCAACGCCATGATCGGCGCCGCCGTCGTCTCGGTGGTCGGACTGCTCGTCTGCACGGTCGCCCCGAACCCCCTGGTCCTGGCCCTCGGCGTGTTCCTGGTCGGCCTGTCCACCGCGGTCTTCGCGCTCGCCCGACACGCGTACATGACGACCGCGATCCCGCTGCGGATCCGGGCCCGCGCGCTCTCGAGCCTCGGCGGGGTGTTCCGGTTCGGGTACTTCGTCGGTCCGTTCCTCGCGGCCGGCGTCATCCACCTCACCGGCACGACGCAGAGCGCGTTCTGGGTCCACGTCGTCTGCTGCCTCGGTGCCGCCGTCGTGCTGCTCGTCATCCGCGACCCCGCGACGGGCGTGCGCGGTCTGCAGCGGCCGAGCCGCGCCTCCCGGCCGACCGCGACCGACCCGGCGACTGCCACCGACGCGACGACCGCGACCGACGCAACGACGCCGGCCGCACTCGAGGGCGAGCAGTTCGTCAAGGAGGAGTCGCAGGGCCTCTTCCAGACCATCCGCGCCCACCACCGGGTCCTCGTCCGTCTGGGCAGCGGCGCCGCGCTGATCGGCGCGATGCGCGCCGGACGGCAGGTGATCCTGCCGCTCTGGGCCGTCAGCGTCGGGCTCGACGACTCCACCGCCGCCCTGGTCATCGGCATCGCCGGTGCCGTCGACTTCGCGCTGTTCTACACGAGCGGGCAGATCATGGACCGCTGGGGACGCCTGGCGAGCGCCCTGCCCTGCATGCTCGGCCTGAGCATCTGCTACTTCCTGCTCGCCTGGAGCGACCACCTCGACGCCCGTGTCGGCTGGTTCATCGCGGTCGCGATGGCCATGTCCCTGGCGAACGGCGTCGGCTCCGGCATCCTCATGACGCTCGGCGCCGACCTGGCACCCGCGGACCGGCCGGCACCGTTCCTCGGCGCCTGGCGGTTCACCGGGGACCTCGGGTCCGCTGCCGCCCCGCTCGTCATCTCGGGCGTCACGGCGCTGGCGACCATCGCGGTCGCCAGTGGCGTGATGGGCGTGCTCGGCCTGGTCGGCGCGGGCATCCTGCTCCGGTACGTGCCACGGTACCTCCCCCGCACGTTGCGCTGACCGGCCCGCTCCGGGGTCGCCTGCCGGCCGGGAGGCCCGCCCCACCTCCGCCACCCGCCCCGCTGCGTACACTGGGTCGGCCAGCGGGAGTGGTGGAATTGGTAGACACGCAGGATTTAGGTTCCTGTGCTCCGGCGTGAGGGTTCGAGTCCCTCCTTCCGCACCGGACGGCCGGCGGACTCGCGCGCCGCGTCGCATCGGACGTCAGTCCTCCGACGGACGGCCCGGACACGCCCGCACGGTACCCTCGGTCCGGCGGGTGCTCCATCCGCCCTCGCCCGCCGACCGGAAGAACCATGCACTCCGTCGCACTCGCCCTGATCCCCTGGCTGGATCCGCAGTACATCCTCGACCACTTCGGGGCCTTCGCCGTGCTCGTCGTGTGCGCCATCATCTTCGCCGAGACCGGGCTGCTGATCGGGTTCATCTTCCCGGGCGACAGCCTGCTCGTCATCACCGGCCTCTTCGCCTTCGACCGTCACGGTCAGATCGGCGGGATCCCGATCTGGGTCGTCGCGCTGATGATCGGCGCGGCGGCGTTCCTCGGCGGTGAGCTCGGCTACTACATCGGCAAGAAAGCTGGGCCGCCGATCTTCGAACGCAAGGACAGCGGGCTGTTCTCGAAGGCGAACGTCGACCGGACGAACGCGTTCTTCCACAAGTACGGCGCCCTCGCGGTGATCCTGGCGCGCTTCGTCCCCGTGGTCCGGACGTTCGCCCCGATCGCCGCCGGTGTGGGCCGGATGAACTACAAGAAGTACTCGCTGTACAACGCCGTCGGCGCGGTCATCTGGGGTGTCGGGGTCACGTTCCTCGGGTACTTCCTCGGGTACATCCCCGCGGTGGCGTACATCGTGCGGAACTACATCGACGTGATCCTGCTCGCGGCGGTCGTCGTCACCGTGGTCCCCGCCGCGATCACCTACTTCCGGAACGCCCGCAAGGCCAAGCAGCGCGAGCCCGAGCAGCCGTAGGCCGGCGCGGCCGGCTGCCCGGCGCTGCCGGACCGCAGCTGCCGGCCGGCGCCGCCGCCGCCCGGCCCGAGCGGGACCCGGCGCGAGCGGGACCCGGCGCGAGCGGGACCCGGCGCGAGCGGGACCCGGCGCGAGCGGGACCCGGCGCGAGCGGGACCCGCACAACGAACACCGACTCGAACCACGGCATGCCGTGGTTCGAGTCGGTTTCCGTTGTGCGACGCCGAGAGGCGCCCGTGGGCGGCCGCCCGCGCCCCGCGCCGGCCTCAGGCCTGCGGCGCCTCGCCCGCGAACCACTCGCGGACGATCGGCGCGATGCCCCGGAACGCCTTCGACCGGTGGCTCAGCGCGTTCTTCTCCGCGCGGGTCAGCTGCGCCGCCGAGCGGTCGGCGTCGTCCGGCTGGAACACCGGGTCGTAGCCGTGCCCGCCGTCCCCGATCGGCTCGGTGCGGACCTCGCCGTTCCAGACCGCCTCGAACACGTGCTCGACCCCGGAGGGCGTGACGAACGCGGCCGCGCAGACGAACGCCGCGGTCCGCTCGACGACACCGTCCAGGTTCTGCAGCAGCAGCGCGATGTTGTCCGCGTCCACCCGGGTGCCCGCGTACCGGGCCGAGTGGATACCGGGTGCCCCGTCGAGGGCGTCGACCGCGATGCCGGAGTCGTCCGCCAGGGCCGGCAGCCCGGTGTGGGCGACCGCGGCGCGCGCCTTGATGAGCGCGTTCGCTGCGTAGGTGTCGCCGTCCTCGACCGGTTCAGGCCCGTCGTACGCCACGAGCTCGATCCCGCCCAGGGCGTCACCGAGGATGTCCCGCAGCTCGACGACCTTGCCCTGGTTGTGCGTCGCCAGGACGACCGTGCGGGCGGTGTCGCTCATGCGAGTCCCAGCGCCGAGCGCTGCACGGCCGCGAGGGACGCGTTGCCGGCCAGCCCGAGGTCGAGCAACGCGTTCAGCTCGTCGCGGTCGAACGGTGCGTGCTCCGCCGTGCCCTGGACCTCGATGAACTTGCCGGACCCCGTGGTGACGATGTTCATGTCGGTGTCGGCGCGGCTGTCCTCCTCGTAGGCCAGGTCGAGCATCGGCACGCCGCCGACGATCCCGACCGAGATCGCCTGCACGCTGTCGGTGAGCGGCGTCGCCTTCTTGCCGATGAACCCGCGCTCGCGGCCCCACTCGATCGCGTCGGCCATCGCCACGTAGGCGCCGGTGATCGAGGCGGTGCGGGTGCCGCCGTCGGCCTGCAGCACGTCGCAGTCGAGCACGAGGGTGTTCTCGCCCAGGCCCTTCATGTCGACGACGGCGCGCAGCGACCGGCCGATGAGCCGGGAGATCTCGTGCGTGCGCCCGCCGACCTTGCCCTTGATCGACTCACGCTGCATCCGCTCGTTGGTGGACCGCGGCAGCATCGAGTACTCGGCGGTGACCCAGCCGGTCCCCTTGCCGGCCATCCAGCGCGGGACGCCGTTGGTGAACGAGGCGGTGCAGAGCACCTTCGTGTTGCCGAACGAGATGAGCGCGCTGCCCTCGGCCTGGGTGCTCCAGCCGCGTTCGATGGTGACGGGTCGGTGGTCGGTGGTGGTCCGGCCGTCGATGCGGACGGTGCCGTCGGTGGCGTTCATGGGTTCCTCTCGGTCCGGCCTGGAGGCACGGTGCGGGTGGTCGGGGCGGGTCAGGTCGTGCGGCTGGTCAGGTCGTGCGGCTGGTCGCCGACACGTCGCGCCCGCGGGGCAGGGTGATGGCGCCTGTCTCGAGGTGCCCGACGGTGGCGACCTCGGGCCCGAGGAACCGGCGGGCGAGGCGGACGAAGCCGGCCTCGTCGGCGCCGGTGGCCTCGAACGCGTAGCTCGGCGGTTCGGTGCCGGTGCGCTCGAGGCCGTGTTCGACGAGCCGACGGTAGACGTCGTTCGCGGTCTCCTCGGCGCTGGACACCAGCGTGACGTCGGGCCCCATCACGTACTGGATCGCGGCGGACATCAGCGGGTAGTGCGTGCACCCGAGGACGAGGGTGTCGACGCCGGCGTCCCGCACCGGTGCGAGGTACCCGGCGGCGACCTCGCGCAGCTGGGCGGACGAGGTGTCACCGGCCTCGACGAACTCGACGAAGCGGGGGCACGCGGCCGTGGTCAGGGTGACGTCGGCCGCGACGGCGAAGGCGTCCTCGTACGCGCGGCTGGCGATGGTGCCGATCGTGCCGATGACCCCGATCCGGCCGGTGCGGGTCTGCTTGACGGCGGCGCGTGCAGCGGGCTGGATGACCTCGACGACGGGGATGCCGTACGCCTGCTCGTAGCGTTCCCGGGCGTCACGGAGGACGGCCGAGCTCGCGGTGTTGCAGGCGATCACGAGCGCCTTGACGCCCTGGTCGACCAGGTCGTCCATGACCTCGAGCGCGTACCGCCGGACGTCGGCGATCGGCTTCGGCCCGTACGGCGAGTGCCGGGTGTCCCCGACGTAGCGGATGCTCTCGCGCGGCAGCTGGTCGATGATCGCGCGGGCCACCGTGAGTCCGCCGACGCCGCTGTCGAAGACTCCGATCGGTGCATCCGTCACGGTGACCAGCGTACCGACGCGCGCCGCCCGCGGGACGTGGCACGGGCCTCCCGTCCACAGATCGCCCCGGCACCGCCGTTGTCCACCGTTCCGGGACACGATCCGGTCCGGTGCGGCCGGTCCTGGTTAGGGTCGGAGACGTGACCACCGCACTCCTGACCGACCAGTACGAACTCACCATGGTCGACGCCGCGCTGAAGGACGGCACCGCCGACCGCCGCTGCGTCTTCGAGGTGTTCGCCCGCCGGCTGCCGGACGGGCGCCGCTACGGCGTCGCGGCGGGCCTCGGACGCTTCCTCACGCAGCTGACCGAGTTCCGGTTCGGGGACGCGGAGATCGGCTTCCTGCGCGACCGACGCGTCATCGACGAGGGCACGGCACGCTGGCTGGCGGACTACCAGTTCACCGGGGACGTACGCGCCTACCGCGAGGGCGAGGTCTTCTTCCCGAACTCCCCCGTGCTGCAGATCGAGGGCACCTTCGCCGAAGCCGTGATGCTCGAGACCCTGGCGCTCAGCGTGTTCAACGCCGACTCCGCGATCGCCTCCGCCGCGGCACGCATGGTGTCCGCGGCCGACCGTCGTCCGCTCGCCGAGATGGGGTCCCGCCGCACCGGTGAGTGGAACGCCGTCGCCGCTGCCCGGGCCGCGTACATCGCGGGCTTCGGCGCCACGAGCAACCTCGAGGCGGGCCGGACCTGGGGCATCCCGACGATGGGCACGGCTGCGCACGCCTTCACGCTGCTGCACGACTCGGAGGAAGCCGCGTTCCGGTCCCAGCTCGACGCGCTCGGCAGCGGCACCACCCTGCTCGTGGACACCTACGACATCGAGGCCGCGGTCGAGACGGCCGTCCGCCTGACCGAGGGGAAGCTCGGCGCGGTGCGGATCGACAGTGGCGACCTGCCCTCCGTCGTGGCGTCGGTCCGTGCCCAGCTCGACCGGCTCGGTGCGACGGCGACGAAGATCACCGTGACGAACGACCTCGACGAGTACACGATCGCCGCACTCCGTGCCGCCCCGGTGGACTCCTACGGCGTCGGCACCTCGGTCGTGTCCGGCTCGGGCCACCCCGCCGCCGGCATGGTCTTCAAGCTCGTCGCGCACCACTCCCCCGCGGGCGAGTGGGTGCCGGTGGCGAAGAAGTCCGCCGAGAAGGCCTCCGTCGGCGGTCGGAAGGAAGCGGGTCGACGCCTGCGGAACGGCATCGCCACGGCCGAGATCGTGCTGACCTCGGGGTCGGTCGGCCCGGACGAGCGGGACCTGCTCGTGCCGGTGGTCACCCACGGGGAGGTCGATCCGGCGTTCCTCGGTCCCGCCGGTGTCGAAGCCGCCCGGGCGCACCACAAGCGGGCGAAGGCGGAGCTGCCGGCGGACGCCGAGCGCATCGGCCGCGGCGACCCGGCCATCCCGACGCTGCTCGTCTGAGCAGCGTCGGCGGGGGTCACTCGGACTTCATCTTCTCGTAGATGGCCTTGCAGTCCGGGCAGACGGGGAACTTCTCGGGGTCGCGTCCGGGGATCCACTTCTTGCCGCAGAGCGCCTTGACGGCTTTGCCGGTCAGGGCGGACTCGAGGATCTTGTCCTTCTTGACGTAGTGCGAGAAGCGCTCATGGTCGCCGGGCTCGATCGCCTCCTCTTCCAGGAGCTTCTCGAGTTCGCGGTCCATCACGTCGAGGCCGCCACCGCCGGGTTCCGTCGTGCTCATGTCACCAGGGTACGTCGTCACGACCCGGTCCGTCGGCGGATCGGTCACGCTGTGGGCGCACGTGGCCCCGCGCGTCAGTTCCGCTGGGCGGCGGCCAGGAGGTCCGGCCCGCGTCGGTCGAACACCGCACCGCCGACGGCCACACCGATCGCCAGGACGACGACGCCGACACCGATCCCGACGCCGAGGACGAGCGCCGTCGACGGGTCCTCCGCCCCGATGAGCGCGCGGACGGCGAACCACCCGGCGGGCACCATGCACAGCACCGTCCCGACGACCATCAGGGTCTGTGCGAACGTCGCCGTCGCGCCCGCGGCCTGCGGTTGGTGGAACGGGTGGTCGCCCGGTCGGACGGTCGGGTACGGCAGGGCGACCGAGACGATGCTCGACAGGCCGAGCCCGCCGAACAGGCCGCTGGCGGAGACCGCGACGAGCAGCGGGAACGCCTCCATGTCGCCGTACAGCGCGGCCGACACGGCGGCTCCGGCGACGAGCAGCGGGACGCCGACGACGATGAGCGGCACCAGGCGACCGAGTCGGTCGGTCCAGCCCGGAGCGCCCGAGGCGACGTGCAGCCAGACGGCCGTGTTGTCGTACGAGACGTCGTTGTGCGGCAGGAACCCGGCGATCAGGGCCATCAGCGGCAGCGGCACCAGGGCCGTCCACGCCCACGGCACCCCGGCGATGCCGAGCGGCAGCACCACGAGCGGCACGAACACCAGGATCAGGTACGAGCTGCGGTACCGCGGGTCGCGGGTCCAGTAGGTCAGCGCACGGGCTGAAACGGCGCCGAACGGGGTCGCGCCGAGGCGGTCGAACCAGCCGAGCGTGCGGTGTCGGTGCACGCGCACCGGGTGCGGCACGGCGACGAGCACCCGACCGACCAGGGCCCACCAGGCGAGACCGAGCAGGCCCACGACGACGAGCGCCACGAGCAGCCGGGCGACGGCCGTGCCGGCGTGACCGGCCGCGACGTCCGCGGGCACGGCCCACGCGGCACCCCAGGGCGTCCAGCCGGCGACGTCGGTCAGCCGCTGGAGCCCAGGTGCGGTGAGGTCGAGCCAGTCAGGTCGGAGCAGGAGCGCGACGGACGGCACCACCAACACGATGCCCACCAAGACCACCGGCCAGGTGGCCTCCCGGGGTCGGTGCCCCGCGAACGCGAGCGCTCCGAGGGTGCTGCCGACCCGGATGAGCAGGGCAGTGGTGGCGAGCACGAGCAACGCGGCGACGACGGCCAACAGGGCCGGACCGGCACCGCGGCTCCAGGTGACGACCTGCGCGGCGGCGAGCACGGTGACCGCGACGACCGGGATGCCGAGGAGGCCTGCCAGGCCGAGGCCGACGGCCAGGTCACGCTGCCCGATGCCGAACGCGGTGAAACGCCGGGGGTCGAGCTGGTCGGAGACACCGACGGCGAACGGGATCAGCGTGCAGCCGAGGGCCACCGCCGTGCCGACCAGGACCACGACGGTGCGGGCCACGAGGGGGTCGGCGGTCCGGAGCCCACCGAGGACGGACGCTGCCCAGAGGACGGCGACCAGGGCGACGAGGCTGCCGAGGACGACGGCGACCGAGCGGCGCGCACCACCACGGACCTCGCCCGCGAGCAGGTCGGCCCTCAGCCGGAGAAGCTGTGCAACCATTCCATGCTCTCTGCGACGGGGCGTCCGCCGGCGAGTTCGACGAACTTGTCCTCCAGGGAGCGACGGCCGCGGACCTGCGCCATGGTGCCGGCGGCCAGGACCTTGCCGCCGACGATGATCGCCACGGAGTCGCACGTGCGCTGGACGAGTTCCATCGAGTGGCTGGAGAGCACGACGGTGCCGCCACCCGCGGTGTAGCGCCGCAGGATGTCGGTGATGGTCGTCGCGCTGACCGGGTCGACGGACTCGAACGGTTCGTCGAGCACGAGCACGCGCGGCGAGTGGATGAGGGTGGCGGCCAGGGCGATCTTCTTCGCCATGCCCATCGAGTAGTCGGCGACCGGACGTCCGAGCGCGTCGCCGAGGCCGAACGCCTCGGCCAGGTCCGTGCTGCGGCTCCGGGCGGTCTTGCCGTCCAGCCCGCGGAGCGTGGCCGAGTAGAAGAGCATCTGCGCGCCGGTCAGCCGGTCGAACAGGCGGAGCCGGTCCGGCAGCACACCCATCGCCCGCTTCGCGGCGGTCGGGTCGGCCCAGACGTCGTGGTCGAGCACGGTGACGGTGCCGGCGTCCGGACGCAGGAGGCCGGTGAGGACCGAGAGCGTCGTCGTCTTGCCGGCGCCGTTCGGACCGACGACGCCGAAGATGGAGCCCTTCCGGATCTCCAGGTCGACGTCGTCCACCGCCAGGGTCTGGCCGTAGCGCTTGACCAGGCCCTCGGCGCGGAGCACGACGGGCTGCTGCGGCACGTTGGGCCGGCCGGTGGGCCGCTTCGTCGTGGACGCGGCCGGCGTGCCGGAGCCGCTCCGGGCCTCCTGGCCGTCGCGACGGACGTCCTGGTCGTCCCGACGGACGTCCTGACCGTCGCCCGGGTGCGACGCAGCGCCCTGCGGCCGGGTCGCGCGTCCGGAACGCTTGTCCCGCTTCTTCCCCGGACGCGGCGGCGTGGCCGTCCCGGCCTGCGTGGCTGCGCTCGCCTGCGTCGGTGACCCGGCGGGACGGGTGTCCGCCCCTGCCTCGGTCTCCGAGCCGGTCCTGTCGTCCGTCATGTCGTCACCCGCGGCTGCGCCGTACGCACCCGTGTCCCCCGTGTCGTCGTGGTCCTCGTCGCCCGTCCCCTGGGCGACGGTCGTGCCGTCGTCGTCCGCGTCGACGGTCCACGCAGCGTCCGACGTGCTGTAGACGTCGTCGTTTCCCGTTGTTCCTGCCGACACGAGGCCAACCGTACCAACGGTTCCGACCGCTCGCTGAGCCGTGTCGGACCGGGTCACGAATTGAACACGATGCCGCTCGACCCGTACCCCGACACCGCCCGGTTCCGTATCATTCACCGAGACACGACGGAGTGTTCACCACTCGGAAACCTGCCCGCAGCGCTCCCGGAGCGGTTGCTGACCGGGGCGTTATACGCTCCGGACCACGCGACTCCCGGCCAACTCGAACGCGGTGGGTGCAGTATCCGAGGAAGCCGTATCGAAGTGCCCGTCAGGACACGCTCGACGTGTCCTCCAGTGTGGACCTCCACCCTCCGGGGCGGACGGGACGCGGCGGACACCGGAAGGGACCAGCATGACCACGCAGATCGTCATCCTCGCAGCGGGGATGGGCAGCCGCCTCGGGCGCAGCCTGCCGAAGCCGCTCACCGAGCTCAGCGACGGCCGCACCATCATGCAGCAGCAGTTCGACAACATCCGCGCCGCCTTCGGGTCCAGCGCGCGGGTCACGATCGTCGTCGGCTACAAGTCGGAGTACATCGTCGAGGCGTTCCCCGAGGCGAACTTCGTCTACAACGAGTCCTACGACTCCACGAACACCTCGAAGAGCCTGCTCCGTGCGCTCAAGGCGACCGGCAAGAGCGGTGTCCTCTGGATGAACGGCGACGTGGTCTTCGACCCGATGGCCCTCGTCCGCGCCGCCGACATGATCGACGAGGGTCGGTCGTTCGTCAGCGTGAACACCGAGAAGGTCTCCGACGAAGAGGTCAAGTACACCGTCGACGCCGAGGGCTTCATCGCGAAGCTCTCGAAGAAGGTCGTCGGGGGTCTGGGCGAGGCCGTGGGCATCAACCACGTCTCGGCAGCCGACAAGCAGGCACTGATCCGACAGCTCGGCCGGGTCGACGACCAGGAGTACTTCGAGGGCGGCATCGAGGCTGCCATCGCCGAGGACGGACTACGCTGGACGCCGATCGACATCTCCGACCTGTACGCGGTCGAGATCGACTTCGCCGAGGACCTGCAGCGCGCGAACGACCTGTTCGCCTGAACGGGTCAGGATCCCCTGATCCGGACCACCGGCCCGGGTGGCCGCCCCTCGGTGCGGTCCCGGCCGGAGGGAACCCATGACTGACGCGCACCCGACCGCGCAGCCGACGACCACGCCACCGCCCGCGGTCCCCGGTGTCTCCTCGACGCCGGCGGCCCGCGGCTCAGCACGTCGGTACCGCCAGGCGCTCTGGCTGCTGACGGTCCGCGACCTGCGCGTGCGGTACTCGACCTCGGCGCTCGGGTACTTCTGGTCGATCCTCGACCCGCTCGTCATGTCGGCGATCTACTGGTTCGTCTTCACACAGGTCTTCCACCGCGGCAAGGTCGGCGAAGAGCCGTACATCGTCTTCCTGCTGACGGCGCTGCTGCCCTGGATGTGGTTCACCGGCGGTGTCTCGGACTCGACCCGGGCCTTCATCAAGGAAGCCAAGCTGATCCGCTCGACGACGATCCCGCGCAGCATCTGGGTCGCCCGCATCGACGCGTCCAAGGCCATCGAGTTCCTGCTGAGCATCCCGGTGCTCGCGGTGTTCGTCATCGCCACCGGCGCACACCTGCACTGGCAGGTGGTGCTCTGGCCGCTCGCCATCGTCCTGCAGGCCACGCTCGTCTACGGCCTCGGGCTCATCGTCGCACCGCTCGTCGTGTTCTTCCGCGACCTCGAACGCGCGGTGAAGCTCGTCCTGCGCTTCCTGTTCTACGCATCGCCGATCATCTACGGCACGCAGGCGCTGCCGAAGGCGCTGCACGACATCGCCGCGATCAACCCGCTGAGCGGGATCTTCGGCATCTACCGCTCGGCGTTCTTCCCCGGCCAGCTGGACTGGAAGGAAGTGCTCGCGTCGGTCGTCGTCACGGGCATCGTCCTCGTCGTCGGTGTCGTCGTGTTCCGCCGCAGCGAGCACCGCGTCCTCAAGGAGCTGTGATGGCCACGACCGAACCCGTGACGACGGCGAGCACCACCGCACCGGTCATCTCCGTCACCGACGCCGGCATCCGGTTCAAGCGGAACCGCCGCGCCAGCCGGAGCTTCAAGGACCTCTTCGGCCGGGGTCAGCGTCGTCGGAAGGCGGACGAGTTCTGGGCACTCCGGAACGTGTCGTTCGACGTCCGTCCGGGCGAGGCGATCGGTGTCGTGGGCCGGAACGGCCAGGGCAAGTCGACGCTGCTCAAGCTCGTCGCCCAGGTGATGCTGCCCGACGAGGGCCGGGTCCACGTGGGCGCCGGCGTCGCTCCCCTGATCGAGATCACCGGTGGCTTCGTCGGCGACCTGACGGTGCGCGACAACGTCTTCCTGACCGCCGGGCTGCACGGCATGTCCCGGGCGGAGATCCGCGCGGCCTTCGACGAGATCATCGCGTTCGCCGAGATCGCGGACTTCGTCGACACCCCGTACAAGCACCTGTCGAGCGGCATGAAGGTCCGGATCGCCTTCGCGGTGATCTCCCGCCTGGACGAGCCGGTGATCCTCGTCGACGAGGTCCTGGCCGTCGGCGACAAGAAGTTCCGTGAGAAGTGCTACAGGCGGATCGACGAGCTGCTGGCGGGTGGTCGGACGCTGTTCTTCGTCTCGCACAGCGACAAGGACCTGCGCCGGTTCTGCGACCGCGGGCTGTACCTCGACGGTGGACGACTGCTGTTCGACGGACCGATCGACGAGGCCCTGGAGCGGTACAACGCCGACCACGGCGTCTGACGTCCACTCCTCCACAACCGAGCGCCCCCGGGCCACGCTCCACAGCCCCGGTCCCCCGACGGCTCCCCGGGGGCCCCGACGTCGGACCCCACCCCTAACGTGCTCCCCATGCGCGACCCCATCACCGCCTACCCGGTACCGTTCACCATCGACCGATCAGCGGCGCCCCGCCGTTACGAGCTGGTCAACACCAGCACCGAGACCCTCGACGGGATCTCCCTCACCCACCTCGGCACGGGCTACTCCCCGCCGCTCGTCGTCCGCCGGCTCGAGCCGGGGCGCGGGCTGTCCCTGGCCGTGTTCGGCGCCGGCGCCGACGAGACCGGCGTCGTCATCGTCCGGTGGCGTCGGCCAGACCGCGGGGAGTTCCTGTGGCGGATGTCGCTGGCCGGCCCCGGGCTCGCCCCTTGACGGGCTGCGCGGACCGACGGTCAGTCGGCCGAGCGTTCGCGGGCGACCTCGTGCCAGCGGGCGACCAACCGGTCGATCGCGTCGTGGAACCGAGCCGTGGCGACACCCGGCGTGGTGTCCCCGAAGTACCGCTGCACCCAGTGCCGCAGTCGGGCCAGTTCGTCGGCGTCCGTCACGGCCCGGTCCACCCGGGCCACGACGTCGCCGGCGTCCGCCGCCCGCAGCCAGTTGGCGTCCCCCAGGTAGCCGCGCTCGTCGACGTCCGCCTCGGGTGACACCGGACGGGTGACGATGAGCGGCTTGCCGACGGCCAGACGGTCGTAGATCATCGCGCTGATGTCGGTGATCGCGACGTCCGCCCCGGCGAGCTGCCAGCCCAGCGTCGGCCCGTCGTCGTACACGTGGTGCGCCGACGGGTCGGCGGCGTTCGCGGCCTCGATCGCGGCGACGATCCGCTGGTGTGCCGCCTTGTAGGCGGGGTCGAGCACCCCGCTGCGGGGGTGCGGCCGGTAGACCAGCCGGTGTCGCGGCGACGCCAGGACCTGCTCGGCGATGGTCGTGCCGTGGCTGGCGATCGACCCGTAGGCGGCCGCGGCACGGTCGCCCTCCCAGGTCGGCGCGTACAGCACGACGGTGCGTCCGTCGGCCGGGTACGGCGGCTCCCCGGCGAAGTGGTCCGCCTGCGGTCGGCCGATCGCGATGGTCCGGCCGTCCAGGTCGTAGTTCCAGAGCGCCTCGGCGAGCCGGTCCCGGGCGGCGTCCCCGGCGATCAGCGCGGTGTCGTAGGCCTTGAACTGGTTCGTCGTCATGTACATCTTGTCGCTCTCGCCGTGGTTGACGAAGACGTGCCACATCCGCCCGTACCGCATCATCTGGAAGTTGCGGGCGTTCTGGTTGACGTACAGCACCACCTTCGGCGCCTGCTCGGTGACGAAGCGCTCGAGGTCGACGACCTGGCGGGCGTAGACGACGGGGACGGGCGACTCGTCCGCCAGCGCCAGCATCGCGCCGGGGCTGCGGGACAGGATCGCCACCCCGCGGTGCTCGGCCAGGGCGGCGAGCGGCGCGTACCACTGGCGGATCTGGTACATGTTCACGGGGCCGTCGGCGAAGTAGACCGCGATCTCGATCGTGCCCGGCGCGGGCGTCGGGACCGACGGCAGTCGGCGGGCCAGCTGCGACCGCGTCTGGCGTGACCGCCACAGCCGGCCGGCGAGCCGGATCGCGGTTCGGGCGTCCTTGACGAGGGCCATGCTGTGCTCCTGGGCAGTGGTTCGGACAGGTCGTGCGGTGCGGACGGGACGTGTGCTGCGGACGGGAGGCGCGCCTCCTGTCCGTCTCGACACTCTCAGACGACGGGTGGGCGGCCCGCCAGCGTCATCCGACCGATCGTGAGCCAGCCCATCACGCGGACCGGTCCGCAGTCGGTGCGCCACCCCTCGGCGATGCCGCCGAACCAGGTCGCGAGCCGCCGGGGCGACCGCCACCAGCGCAGCACCTGGATCGTGGCCCAGCTGCCGACGTAGAGCGGCCGGAGCACGGCGGGCAGGTTGCGCCGCGCGAGCCACACCCGGTTCCTGGCGTTCAGACGGACGTACTCGCGGTGGCGTGCCGGGTCGATCGCCGGGTGGTTCGCGACGAGCTCCCCCGCGTACCAGGTCCGACGTCCGGCGTCCCAGACCCGCCAGGCGAGTTCGATGCCCTCGTGGGCGTAGAAGTACTCGGCTCCCCAGCCGCCGACCGCGCGCCAGACGTCCATCGGCAGGACGACGGCGCCCTCCCACACGGAGAACACCGGCGAGCTCTGCTCCGGGTCGCCCTTGCGGATCCGGGGCACCCAGCGGCGGGGGTTCGCCGAACCGGAGGGGTCGACCACCCGGGGCTGCACGAGGCCGAGCGACGGGTCGTGCTCGAACAGGGCGATCGCGTCGCGGAGGAACGTCGGCGACGGCACCGAGGCGTCGTCGTCGAGGAAGAACACGTAGTCGCCGACGACCTCGGCAGCACCGGCGTTCCGGCCGGCGGGGATGCCGAGGTTCTCCGGCAGCGCGAGCGCCCGGACACCGTCGGGCAGGCCGACCGGCTGCCACCCGTTGCCGACGCAGACCACGTCCAGGTCGACGCCCTGCTGCGCGAGCACGCTCTCGAGGCCACGGCGCAGGTCGTCGGGGCGGGTGCCTTGCGACAGGCTGACGACGGCGACGCGGGGTCGCTCGCGGTGCGGGACCGCGCCACGACGGCGGGTGCCGGGCATCACGCGCGGACCCGCTTCGACGACATGATCGCCAGGAAGTGCCCGGCCGTCGCCAGCACGGCGAGCGGCAGGAGCGCCCCGACCAGGATCCGATCCGCCAGCGGGTGGCCGATGACGAGCGCGAGCAGGGCGACGACGAACGTGATGATCGTCAGTTCGACCGAGTGGTACAGCCGGTGGAAGGGCAGGAAGCGGGCGACGCGTCGGAGCGTCGCGAGCCGCGCACCGGACGGGGCGGTGACCCCGTCGCGCCGGTCGGCGAGCTTCGCCATGCCGCCGTGGGCACGGGCGACGTGCACCATGTCGTTGAGCGCCTTGTTGAGCACGATCACCAGGCCGAGGGCGCAGCCGATCGTCGTCCACATCCAGTCGGCTCCGTGGATCGGCCAGGTCGCCGCCCGGACGCCGAGCGCGATCGGGATGAGTCCCTCGGTCGTGTAGTGCCCGACCTTGTCGAGGAAGATGCCGGCCGGCGAGCGGGTGCCGCGCCACCGGGCGACCTCTCCGTCGGAGCAGTCGACGAGCATCTGCAGCTGCCCGAGCACGAGCGCGAGCAGGGCGCCCCAGATGCCCGGGATCAGGAGGGCGGCCGCGGTGGACCAGCCGACCAGGATCATCAGGCCGGTGACCTGGTTCGCGCTGACCCGGGTGCGCAGCAGCAGCGACGTCAGGTACGGCGAGACGTCGCGCAGGTAGAGCGAGGCCGTCCAGTGCTCGGCGTTGGCGCGTGCCCGGACCTCGTCCGGCTGGGCCACCGCCCGCAGTTCGGCGATCGAGGTCGGTCGGGTGAACCCGCGGCCGTCCCGGGGGTCCGGTCCGCCGCCGTTCCCGAGGTCGTCATCGGCCATGTCGGTCACCGTCCCGTGTGCGTGGTCAGATCGGAGGTCCGTGTCAGGAACCCGATGATGAAGCCGACACCCCAGCCGACGTGGATGCACGGCAGGACGACGAGCAGCCACGCCCGCGTCGCCGGCACCGATCGCCGCGACACCGCGAGGGCACCGACGACGACGAAGAGCAGGTAGACCGCCGGCACCGCGAACCCGGTCATCGCCCACGCGAGCGGCGAACCGAGGACCGCCCCGACGGCACCGACGAGTCCGGCGACGAGCCCGAGGGCGACGGCCAGGACCATCAGCGGCGGGACGAAGTAGCGCAGGCCGTTGCCGGCCGGGAACCGGCGTGCCAGCTCACCGCGCCAGAGGCCGGTGGCCACGAACTGCCGGACCAGACGCTTCAGGCTCGGCCGCGGCCGGTAGGTGACGACGAGCTCCGGCGTGAACCAGACCGTGCCGCCCGTGGTGCGGAGGCGTCGGTTGAGCTCCCAGTCCTGGCCGCGCTTGATGCCCTCGTCGAAGAGCCCGACCGCGAACAGGCGCTCGCGTCGGAACACCCCGAGGTACGCGGTCTCGGCCGGGCCCGCCTGCCCACCGACGTGGTGCGGGGTCCCGCCCAGGCCGACGCGGCTGCCGTAGGCCAGGGCCACGGCCTGCTCGAACGGCGTCCGACCCTCGGCGCGCATGATGCCACCGACGTTGTCGGCGCCCGACTCCTGCAGGGTCCGGACGGCGATGCGCGTGTAGTCGGGCGGCAGGACGCTGTGTGCGTCGACCCGCACGACGATCGGGTGCTCGGAGGCCCGGATCGCGACGTTGAGACCGGCGGGCGTCGAGCCGACCGGGTTGTCGACCGCTCGGATCCGTGGGTCGGCGGCGCTCATCTCGGCGACGAGTTCGTTCGTGCCGTCGATCGACGGGCCGAGGGCCAGGATGACCTCGAACGGCCCGGCGTAGTCCTGCTCGAGCAGACTGCCCACCGCGGCGCGGACCTCGGTCACCTCGTTGAGGACCGGCATGACGTAGGAGACACCTGGCAGGGCCTGTCCGTCGTGCTGCATGTGATCCTCGGGGTCCGGCGGGCACGAGGCGACCCGTGGGGCCGCCCCGCAGAGCGGACCGAGCCTATCAAGCACCCGCGATGGGCACCTGGCCGCCCCCTGGAGCCGACCCCGGACGGACGGGAGGCCCGCCACCGGCTGGTTGCGGGCCTCCCGGTCATGCGGGTGGTCGGGTCACTTCGAGCTGTCGTAGGTCCCCAGCTTGACGTCGGCGGTCCGGGTCTCCCCGTTGCGGACGTAGGTGACCTGCGTCGTCGCACCACCGGCGAAGAAGCGGACCTGCGCGGTGAGGTCCGTCGCGTCCGCGATGGTGGCGTCACCGAGCTTGGTGACGACGTCGCCCTTCTGCAGCCCGGCGTCGGCGGCGGCGCCACCGGAGACGACCGACTTGATGAGCGCGCCGACCTGCGAGGCGTTGGCGTCCTCGGTGGCGTCACCGACCGACGCGCCGAGCAGACCGTGCGTGGCCTTGCCGTTGTCGACGATCTCAGATGCGACGCGCTTCACCAGGTTCGACGGGATCGAGAACCCGACACCGATGCTGCCCGACTGGGAGCTCGACGAGCTCGAGCTGCCGGCGCTGGCGATCGCGACGTTGATGCCGATGAGCCGGCCCTTGTCGTCGAGCAGCGCACCACCCGAGTTGCCGGGGTTGATCGACGCGTCGGTCTGGATCACCGGCAGGGACACGGTGGTGCCCGCCGAGGGGCTGCTGCCGTTGTCGCCGTTGCCCCAGAAGTCGAACGGGCCGTTGCCGTTGTTGCCCTGACCCTCGTTGGTGTCGCCGCCCGCGTTCGGGTCGCTCGAGGTGACCTGGATGCTGCGGTTCAGGGTCGAGACGATGCCGTCCGTGACCGTGTTCGACAGCCCCAGCGGAGCACCGATCGCCACGGCGGTGTCGCCGACGTTGAGCTTCGACGAATCGGCGAAGGACATCGGGGTGAGGTCCGGCGCGTCGATCTTGATGACCGCGAGGTCCACCGTCGGGTCGGTGCCGATGAGCTTGCCCTTGTAGACACGGCCGTTCGAGGTCGTCACCGAGATGGTGCCGCTCGAACTGTCACCGTCGAGCGTCACCACGTGGGTGTTCGTGACGATGTAGCCGTCCTTGTTGAGGATGACGCCGGAACCGGTGCCGGCTTCGCTGCTCGCCGAGACGTTGATCGTGACGACCGAGGGGGTGGCCTTCGCGGCGACCGCGGTGACGACCGTGGCGGAGTCGTAGTCGTTGACGGTCAGGTTGCCGCCGCTCTGCGAGGTGCCGCCGCCGCTCGAAGTGACGTTGCCGCCGGTCGCCGAGTCAGCTGCCCAGACGACACCACCACCGATGAGGCCGCCGACCAGCGCGATCGCCACGGCCGGCAGGATGAGCTTGTTGCGGCCGGAGCGCTCGCGGGTGGTGGTGCCGGTCGTGGCCGGGGCGCCGGAGAAGTAGTGGCCGTTCGCACGCTGCTGGTCGGCGGCGTCACCGAACGAGCTCGTCGACGACGGTGCCTGGTCGGCGGACGGCGTCGGGGCCGCGGCGCCGGAGTACTCGCCGTAGCGGGGGCGGTCCTGGCCGTACTGGCTCTGCTCGCCGTACTGGCCCTGCTGGCCGTACTGGCTCTGCTGGCCGTACTGCCCCTGGCCGTACTGGGCGGGCTGGCCGTACTGGGCGGGCTGGCCGTACTCGCCCTGGCCGTACTGGCCCTGCTGGCCGTACTGACCCTGGTCGTTCTGGCCCTGCTGGCCGTACTGCCCGTACCCCGAGTCCTGCCCGTACTGGCTCTGCTGCCCGTACTGCGCTGCCTGACCGTACTGGCCCTGCTGGCCGTACTGACCCTGCCCGTAGTGCGAGGTCTGGTCGTACTGCGAGGTCTGGCCGTACTGGGACGTCTGCCCGGACTGCGCGTCCTGGCCGTACTGGCCCTGCTGGCCGGACTGCCCCTGCTGCGAGTACTGGCCGTACTGGCCGTACTGCGCGGTCTCGGTCGCGTCGGCGTCGGTGGACGCCCCGGACCCGAACGTCGGGTACGGGGTCGTGTACTGCTCGGTGGGGTGGTCGGAGGCGGCGGTGTGTTCGCCCTCCGCTGCCGGAGTCGTCCCCACCACGTCCGTGTCGTCGGCGTGACGGTGCCCGTACTGGGTGCCGTTCGACTCGTCCGGACCGGTGGTCTCGTCGCGACGGTCGTCGTCGCCGTGCCCGTTGGGCGTGGTGTCGCTCATGTTGGACGTGCTCCTTTCAAGCTCCTGCAGTCTCCACCACCGACCTGGGCGGTCATGATGGCGCACCTGCGAGCTGGCCAAGCCGATCGTATGCGTCAGCTGTGTGCCCGGTCCGCACACGACGGACGAGGGCCGCTCGACGAACGGGGTCTGCACACGGCGGCGGCGACCGCCGGGGCCGGGACGGGGCGGACGCTAGGTTGGGGGCCAGCGTGCGCCGCGCCTCCCGGCCGGTGCCTCGACGTCGAGAGGGGTCGCTCATGCGGCAGACCGGTCCGTGGCTGCGAGCCGCTGAGGGCGCGATGCTCCTGGGACCCGACGGGGTGCCCGCGCCGACCGTCTTCGCCGAGATGAGCGCCCTGGCGGCGGCCACCGGAGCGATCAACCTGGGGCAGGGCTTCCCCGACGAGGACGGGCCCGCCGAGGTCCTGGACGCCGCGGTGGCGGCGATCCGCGCCGGTGCGAACCAGTACCCGCCGGGTCGGGGCACCCCGGACCTGCGCGCGGCCGTCGCCGAGCACCAGGCGCGCTGGTACGGCCTGGACGTCGATCCCGACCGGGAGGTCCTGGTCACCGCCGGCGCGACCGAGGCGTTGGCCGCCACCCTGCTCGCGCTCGTCGAGCCCGGTGACGAGGTCGTCACCTTCGAGCCGTTCTACGACGCTTACGGGGCCCTCATCCGGCTGGCCGGTGCGACGCACGTCACCGTGCCGCTGCGGGCCCCCGACTTCCTGCCCGACGAGGCCGACCTGCGCGCCGCGTTCTCCGACCGCACCCGAGTCGTGCTGGTGAACACACCGCACAACCCGACCGGCCGGGTGCTGCCGGTCGAGGTCCTCCGCACCGTGGTCGAGCTCGCCGAGCAGTTCGACGCGGTCATCGTCACCGACGAGGTCTACGAGCACCTGGCGTTCGCCGACACCCACGTCCCCCCGGTCACGCTCCCCGGGGCACGCGAGCGCACGGTCTCGATCTCGAGTGCCGGCAAGACCTTCAACACGACGGGGTGGAAGATCGGCTGGCTCACCGCTCCCCCGGCCCTGGTCGAGGCGATCACGACCGTCAAGCAGTACCTGACCTTCGTCAACGGGGCGCCGTTCCAGCCGGCGATCGCCACCGGACTCCGCCTGCCCGACGTCGTCTTCGCCGGGATCGCGGCGGACCTCGGGGCGAAGCAGGAGATCCTGGCCGCCGGGCTCGCGGCCGCCGGCTTCGACGTGCTGCGGCCGGACGCGGGCTACTTCGTCATCGCGGACGCGGCCCCCCTCGGGCACGAGGACGCCCGGGCGCTCTGCCTGGAGCTCCCACGACTGGCCGGCGTGGTGGGGGTGCCGGTGTCGGCGTTCGTCCGCCCGGACCACGTCGACGGGTACCGGTCGCTCATCCGGTTCGCCTTCTGCAAGCAGCGGTCGGTGCTCGAGGAGGCCGTGGCCCGGCTGGCAGGGCTCGCCACGGCGGTCTGAGCCGCGCGCAGGGCGGAGTGCGCGTCGTCTCCCGAGCGGGTGCGCCTCAGCCGCGCGGCTGGACGTCGTACCGGCGCAGGGACAGCGACGGGTTCACGGCCCGCACCCGCTCGGTGACGGCGGTGTCGACGGTCGTGACGAGCAATCCGGGCTCGGCCCCGAGCGCGGCGACCGCGGTCCCGGTGGGGTCGAGCGCGACCGTGCCGCCGATGCCGACGGGCGGCGCCTGCCCGACGCCGACGACCCACACGGTGTTCTCGATCGCCCGTGCGGTCAACAGCGTCCGCCAGTGGTGCTCTTTGCCCGGACCCCGGACCCACTCGGCCGGCAGCACCACCACGTCGGCAGCGCCGTGCTCGGGAGCGGCCAGGCGGCGGGTGACCTCCGGGAAGCGCAGGTCGTAGCAGGTCTCGAGGCCGACCCGGACGCCCGCGACCTCGACCACCGGCAGCTGTGCGGGATCGCCGGCCTCGATGCGGTCGGACTCCCGCGACCCGAACGCGTCGTAGAGGTGCACCTTGCGGTACGTGGTCAGCACCGAGCCGTCCGCACCGATCGCCACCAGGGTGTTCCGGAAGCGCTCCGCCGTCTCCCCCGTCTCGGCCACGCCGACGACCAGCGCGATGCCGGTGCTGCGGGCGATCCGACGGAGGCCGGTGACGAAGGACCCGTCGAGCGGCTGCGCTGCCGCGACGAAGCGGTCGTCGATCTCGGCCGTGAAGTACGAGGTGTACTCCGGCGTGACCAGGAGCTGTGCGCCCCGCTCCGCTGCGATCCGGGCAGCATCGGCCACGGAGCGGAGGTTCGCGGCGGTGTCGTCGACGGGGGCGAACTGGGCTGCCGCGATGGTCAGGGTCGTCACCGTGCCAGGCTAGCCGCGCTCGGCCCCGGAACGCGAAGCAGCCCGGGAACGCGAAGAAGCCCCGGTCCGTGAGGACCGGGGCTTCTCGTGTCGCGTTGGTTGCGGGGGCAGGATTTGAACCTACGACCTCTGGGTTATGAGCCCAGCGAGCTACCGAACTGCTCCACCCCGCGGCACATGGAAAACACTACACGGACCCGAGCGGGGTGCCAAATCGAGCACCCCGCTCGGCGTGTTCAGCCCTTCGAGGCGCCGCTGTTCTCGGCTGCGATGGCGGCCTCGATGGCCTGCTGCAGCTGCTTGTCGGCCTCGGCGGCACCCACCAGGTCGTTCTCGGCGTACGCCTGCTCGCGGGCCCGGAGCGCCTTGTCGGCGTCGGACAGCGCCTGCTGCACGTCCGGGTTGCTGCTGCCCGCGGACGAGCCGCCCGTGGAGCCTCCCGTGGCACCGCCGGTCGAGCTACCGCCGGTCGACGTACCCGATCCGGAGTCACCCGAGTCCGAACCGGATGCTGCCCCGGAGTCACCCGCGGCCGCACCGGAGTTGCCACCGAACAGCTTGTCGAGCGCCTGGTCGAGCGTGTCCTCGAACGCGATCTTGTCGCCGAAGGCCACCAGGACCTTCTGCAGCAGCGGGTACGAGCCGCTCGAGGTGGACTGCACGTACACCGGCTGGACGTAGAGGAACCCGCCACCCACCGGCAGGGTCAGCAGGTTGCCCTGCTTCACCGTGCTGTTGCCGCGTTTCAGGATGTTGAGCTCCTGCGACACGGTCGGGTCGGAGTTGAACAGGTTCTGCACCTGGGACGGACCCGGGATGCTGTCGGTCTTGGGGATCGTCAGCAGCGTGAGCTTGCCGTACCCCTCGCCCTTCTTGCCCTTGCCGGCCCCGCTGGCGTCCGACCCGACGGCCAGGTAGCCGGTCAGGACGTTGCGCGCGTTCGACGACGAGTTCTGCTTCGGGATGTACGTGCTGTACAGCGAGTACGCCGTCCCGGAGCCGGGGACCTTCATCGTCAGGTAGTACGGGTCCTGCTGGTCGGGGTTCGTCGCGGTGGTCTGCGTCCCCAGGGCGTTCGTCGTGGTCGTGTTCGTCCCCGAGCCGGAGCCGGCCGAGTCGGCGTCCCCCGCGCTCGTCGACGTCGAGGTCGGGTCCACCGGGGTCGTCCACGCGTCGTCGCCCGAGTAGAACGAGTTGGCGTTGGTGACGTGGTAGGTGCCGAGGATGCTCCGCTGGACCTTGAACAGGTCCGTCGGGTAGCGGACGTGCGCCAGCAGGTCGGCGCTCATCGAGGAGACCGGCTGCAGCGACGTCGGGAAGATCTTCTGCCAGGTCTTCAGCACCGGGTCGGTGGTGTCCCAGGCGTAGAGCGTGACCTTGCCGGTGTAGGCGTCGACGGTGGCCTTGACCGAGTTCCGGATGTAGTTCACCTGGTCGGTGCGGAAGCTGCCGGTGTCGGTGCCGTTGATGCTGTCCGTCATGCTCTGGCTCTGCGAGTACGGGTACGCGTTGCTCGTGGTGTACCCGTCGACGACCCACTGGATGCGGTTGTCGACGATCGCCGGGTAGGCGTCCTTGTCGAGCTTCAGGTACGGCGCGACCTTGCTGACGCGCTGCACCGGGTCACGGTCGTACAGGATCTGCGAGTCCGCGTTGACGGCGTTCGACAGCAGGATCTGCTCGGACTGGAACTTCGCCGCGTAGACTAGGCGGTTGAAGAAGTTGCCGATCTTCGGGCCACCGTCGGCCGCGTAGGTCGTGGTCGCGTTGCCGTCGTTGTCGTCGGACCCGGACGGGTAGTCCAGCTCGACGTCCTTGGTGCCCTTCGGCGCCCCGACGATCGAGTACGCGGGCGAGTTCTCGCCGAAGTACACGCGCGGCTGGTACTTGCCGAGGTCGCCGCCGGCCGGGATGCCCGACTCGATGAAGACCGGCTTGCCGTCGCTCGCACGCTGGTTGCCGTAGGCCGCGACGACGCCGTAGCCGTGGGTGTAGACGAACGTGCGGTTGTACTGCGTCGCCGACGAGCCCAGGCCGTCGAGGTCGATGTCGCGCACGGCCAGGACGGTGTCCTCGGTCTTGCCGTCGACCTGGTAGCGGTCGACGTCGAGCTGGTCCGGGAACTGGTAGTACTGCCGGTACTGCTGCAGCTGGCTGTACGTGTCCGCCACGATCTTCGGGTCGATGATGCGGATGTTCGCGGTGGTCTGGGCGTCCTCCGACAGGGCGCCCGAGGTCGCGGTGGTGGTCGCGTCGTAGTCGCGTTCCTTGACCCCGGCGACGTCGTAGGCGTCACGGGTGGCGTCGATGTTCCGCTGGATGAACGCCGACTCGAACGACCGCTCGCTCGGTGCGACCTGCAGGCGCTGGACGATCCACGGGTAGATGCCGCCGATGACGATCGCCGCGACCAGGAGCAGGCCGGTGCCGACGATCGAGATCCGCCAGCGGCCGATGACGGCGGTGACGATGAACAGGATCGCCACGATCGCGGCGATGCCGGCCATGATCTCGCGGCCCGGGATGGTCGCGTTCACCTCGGTGTACTGGGCACCGGTGATGAGCGAGTTGTCCTTGGTCAGCGCGGCGTACTGGTCGAGCCACAGGCTGGCGGCCTGCAGGGCGATGTAGAGGCCGGCCGTGACCGCGAGCTGGATGCGGGCGGCCCGCGAGATGCGGACCTCGCGCCCACCGAAGCGGAGCGCCCCGTACAGGTACGTGGCGGCCAGGGCGGCGAGGCCGGCGATCAGGACGACCGCGGACGAGTACGCCACGACGGCTCGCCAGAACGGGAGCTCGAAGACGTAGAACCCGATGTCGAGCCCGAACTGCGGGTCCGTCTTGCCGAAGGGGGTGCGGTTGAAGTACTCCAGCACCATGCTCCAGCGCGGCGCCGTCGCGAGCCCGGCGAAGACACCGAGCACCGCGGGGATGCCGAGCATGACGACGCGGCGCAGCGGTTCGATGACCTGCTGGTAGCGGTCGAGCTGCGAGTTGAGCTTCGCGTAGACGGGGCGGAACCGGAAGGCGAGCGTGATGCTCAGCCAGACCGGGACGGCCATCCCCAGGAACCCGGCGACGAACATCGCCGTCCCGGCGAGCCACCTGGTGGTGAGGACCCGCTCGAACCCGAGTTGCGTGAACCACGCGTAGTCGGTGTAGAGGCTGGCGAAGATGAAGAAGCCGATCACCAGTGCGGCCAGCACGATGATCGTGACCACGATCGGGACACGCGGCGAGCGCCGTCCCGCGGTGGACGAGGTGTTCGTCACTTGTTGTGCTCCAGACGTGTCGGACCGGCGGCGCCGGCAGGCCGAGCCGTCAGTGCGTCGATCCTATTCGCCCCGGCCGACAGTCAACCTGTGCTGCGTCTCAGGAATTCGGCTCGGGCCTCCAGACCGGCCGGGAGGCCCGTCCCCCGTCCGCCCCGTCACTCCCGTCGGACAGTGACCAGGCCGAGCAGCGCTCAGCGCGTGCAGCGCTCGAGTCCGGCGGTGCTGCGGCCGGCGGCGATCGTCTGCAGGTCGGTGACGGCCTGGGCGAGGGTGGAGACGGCGTAGACGTCGAGGCCGGCGGGCACGTGGCCGACGACCTCGTCGCAGTTCGTCTTCGGGGCGAGGAAGACCTTCGCGCCGGCGGCCTCGGCGCCGTAGAGCTTCTGGCGGATGCCACCGATGGGGCCGACCTCGCCGGCCGCGGTGATCGTGCCGGTGCCCGCGACGTGTTCGCCGCCGTTGAGCTTGCCCGGCGTGATCTCGTCGATGATCCCGAGCGCGAACATCATGCCGGCCGAGGGGCCGCCGACGTCCTGGAGCTTGATGTCGACGTCGAAGGGGAAGTCGTAGTGCTCGACGACGCCGACACCGATCAGCGCGGTGCCCTGCTCGGACCGGGGGGTCAGGGAGAGCTCCCGACTCGCGCCCCCGCGCTCCACCGTGACCGTCGCGGGCGACGAGGTGCCGTGCTTCGCGACGAGTTCGCGGAGCGTCGTCGCATCGGCGTTGGTGCGCAGCGACGTGCCGTCGAAGGCGGTGACGACGTCCCCGGTGCGGACCACGCCGTCGGCTGCGGAGCCGTCCTGGATGCTGCCGACCTCGAGTTCGGTCGGGATCCGGTACCCCTGGTGGATGAGCGCGGCGGCCACGGCGGACTGCTGGGAGTTCGTCATGTCGGCGGCGTCCTGCTTGTTGACCTGGTCGGTCGAGGTGCCGGGCGGGTAGATCGCGCTGGCCGGCACGACCGCCTGCGACTTCGTGAACAGGGCGCGGACGACGCTGGTCCACGAGGGCCGCTCGGTGGCGGTGCCCTGCACGCTGACGGTGAGCATGTCGAGCGCACCGGAGGTCGGGTACGTGCGGTGTCCGTCGATGTCGATGAGCTCGACGTCCTTCGCGTCCTTGCCCGTCCCCTGCCGCTGGGTGCCGATCGTGTTGAACACGGGTCCGGGCATCTCGATGACGTACGGGCTCGGCAGCACGCTCGCCACGAGTCCCAGCACGACGGCTCCGGCGACGAACACCCACCCGACGGTCCGCGAGCGCGAGCGACGACGGGGAGCGGGGGCGAAGAGGGTCACGCAGGGTCCTTCCGGAGGCTGTTCGCCCACGGCGCAGCCGTCCGGGCGGATGCCCGGGCCGGTCCCAGGTCCGGGCCCGCGGGCAGCGGTTAGCGTAGTCGGCATGCCTGATGAACCGCAGCCGGGGCCGGACGACGACTTCCAGGAGATGCTCCGCAAACTCCTGTCCGGCGAGGGGCAGATCGACCCGTCGCAGCTGGCCGGTGCCGCCGGCCTGCCGAACGACCCGGCCGCCGTCGCCGAACTCATGAGCCAACTCCAGCGCGCCGCGCAGACCGGCTCGGACGGCATCGACTTCACGGTGACCGCCGACCGCGCCGCCACCATCGCACGCGAGGGCGCCGAGCCGCTCGACCCCGCCACCGCCCAGGCGTCGACGCAGGCGTTCCAGGTCGCGGCCCTGTGGCTCGACGAGGTCACCACCGTCGCCGAACTCACCGCGACGCCGAGCGTCTACACCCGTGAACAGTGGGCGAAGGCGACGGCACCGGTGTGGTCGCAGATCGCCGAACCCGTGGCCTCGAGCATCGCCACGGCCCTGACCGAGGCGATCGACCAGCGTGCGCCCGAGGAGCTCAAGGCGATGCTGGGCGACGTCTCGAAGGCGATGCGCGGCGTCGGCGGAGCCCTCTTCGCGATCCAGCTCGGCCAGGTCGTCGGCCAGCTCGCGAAGGAGGTGGTGTCCGGTGGCGACGTCGGCATCCCGCTGCTCGACGAGCAGGTCGCCGCGCTGGTGCCGCAGAACGTCGCCGAGTTCGCCGACGGGCTCGACGTGCCGGTCGACGAGGTCCGCATCTACCTGGCGGTCCGCGAGCTCGCCCACGCGCGGCTGTTCCGCTCGGCCCGCTGGCTCCGACTGCACATCATCTCCTCGATCACCGAGTACGCGAAGGGCGTCCACATCCCGTTCGACCGGGTGGAGGAATCGCTCTCCGGCATCGACCCGACCGACCAGGAGCAGCTCCGCGACGCCCTGGCCTCCGGGGCGCTCATCCCGCCGCGGACACCCGAGCAGGACGCCGCCCTGGCCCGCCTCGAGACGATGCTCGCGCTGGTCGAGGGCTGGGTCGACACGGTCACGGCCGCCGCGACCGCACGCCTCCCCCGTGCCGGGGCGATCGCCGAGATGGTCCGCCGCCGCCGTGCCGCAGGCGGGCCGGCCGAGTCCGCGTTCGCGACGCTCGTCGGTCTGGAGCTCCGCCCCCGCCGACTGCGCGAGGCCGCCGCGATGTGGCAGCGCGTGACCGACGAGCTCGGTGCCGACCAGCGCGATGCACTGTGGGCCGCGTTCGACCTGGTGCCGGGCTCCGACGACATCGACGCACCGGAGTCGCTCGTCGCCCGGCTGCGGGACCCGTCGCAGTCCGCCGAGGACGACGCGTTCGACCGTGCGCTCGAGGACCTGCTCAACGACGCCACCGACGACCGTCCGCACGAGGACGAGTCCGGCGGGATCGACGAGGACCCCGGCGCCGACGGTCCGTCCGACGGCCCCGCGACCGGTCCGGCAGCTGGCCCGACCGGCGGTCCGCAGCAGTAGTCGTCCGGACGGGAGGCGCGCCCCGCCTCCCGTCCACACCCGCCGGCCCGCCCCGGGGTTGTCCACAGATCACGCCGTCCACCTCCGGCCGACACCGGTGATGCGCGAGCGTTGGCGACATGGGCATCCGCATCGATCCGACGCTCGAGTTCGTGTGGCGCGACCCGTGCACCGTGCAGCTCGGGGTCGACCCGCCGCGTGCCGTGGTACCGGTCCCGACCACGGCCGAGGAGCGGTTCCTCTGCGCGCTCCGACGCGAGACCGCACGCGACGTGATGGCCGGGCTGGCACGGAGCGTCGGCTGCGCACCGGCCGCGGCCGCCCGGGTCCTCGGCGACGCCGCCGCCGCGGTCGTCGACATGCTGCCGGAGCCCCTCGCCCGGGTCGAGGTCGCCGGCGTCGGGCCCCTCGCCGACGAACTCGACCGGATGCTCACCGGCGACGGCGTGACCGTCGTCCGGACGATCGCTCCGCGGGGCGGCCCGGTGCCCGAACCGGACCCACCGCCGGCGCTGGCCGTCCTCGTCGCCGACCACGTGACCGACCCGGTCGTCCGGTCCGCGTGGACCCGGCGGTCGGTGCCGCACCTGCCGGTCGTCGTCGGTGACGGCCGGGTCCGCGTCGGGCCGTTCCTCGTGCCGGGGGCCGGGCCGTGCCTCCAGTGCGTGGAGCTGGAACGGACCGACGCCGACCCGGCCTGGCCGGCGATCGCCGCGCAGGTGTGGGGACGACCGGCGGCGGCGCTGTCCCCGTGGCGTGCGGCCAGCCTGGCGGCCACCGTGGCCCGGACGGTCCTCGACCGGCTGCCGCTGGTCGTGCAGCGGCCGGACGCCGAGCAGCTGGTGTTCGACCGGGCCGACCTGTCGGTCACCCGGCGGTGGGTCGCTCCGCATCCGCGGTGTGCGTGCCGATCGCTGCCAGGAACCGACTCGCCACCCGGGGTCCGCCCCGTGACGAGCCCTGCGCCGACCACGTCATGGTCAGGGAACGACGGGCACGGGTGATGCCGACGTAGAACAGGCGGCGCTCTTCGTCGATGCCGTCGTCGGTGGTGGCGTACGAGATCGGCAGCAGCCCTTCGGCGACGCCGGCGAGCACCACGTGCGGCCACTCCAGGCCCTTCGACGAGTGCAGCGTCGCGAGGGTGACGGCGTCGAGCTCCGGCTCGTGGTGGGTGGCCGCGCGGTCGACCAGGTCCGCGGTGAACTGCTGCATCGTCGTGTCGGCGGGTGCGTTCTCGGCGAGCTGCATGATCGCCTGCAGCGCCTCCCACTGTTCGCGGACGGCGCCGGTGCCCTCGGGGGCGGTGCGGGTCCACCCGCTGATCTGCAGGACGAGCTCCACGCGGCGCAGCAGTTCGTCGTCGGTCTGCCGGACCGCCTCGCCGCGCATGTGGTGCACGGCGAGCTTGACCTCCGGCCGGTCGAAGAACCGCTTGCCGCCCTGCACCCGGTACGGGATCCCGTTGCGGGCGAGCGCCGACTCGATCGCGGCGGACTGCGCGCCGACGCGGAACAGCACCGCGCAGTCGCCGTACGCGGCACCGCCCGTGACGAGCTCGGCGATGCGTCGGGCGATGGTCGCCGCCTCGTCACCGTCGTGGACGCAGGGCAGCACGACCGGTTCGGGGCCGGGGGTGGTCTCCTGCGCGACGAGGTCCAGCGCCCCCGGCTGCCCGCGCATCAGGGCGTTGGCCGCGAGCACGACCTCCCGGGTGGACCGGTAGTTCCGTTCCAGCCGGAGCACCGACGCGCGCGGGAACTCCGAACCGAACCCGAGCAGGTAGCGACTCGAGGCACCGGTGAACGAGTAGATCGTCTGACTGGCGTCCCCGACGACGCACAGGTCGTCCCGTCCGCCGAGCCACGCCCGGAGCAGGTCGTGCTGCACGGGCGAGACGTCCTGGTACTCGTCCACCACGAAGAAGCGGTACTGCTGCCGCACGAAGGACGCCACCCGGGGCTCGGACTCCACCATGCCGAGCGTCAGCAGCAGCACGTCCTCGAAGTCCATCTGCCGACGGTCGTCCTTGAGCCGTTCGTAGGCGCGCATCAGGTCGACGACCCGCGACGGCGAGGTGTCCCGCGGCATGGTGCGCTCGGACGCCGCGGCCTCGTACTCGTCGTAGGTGAGGCGCTGCACCTTCCGCCACTCGACCTCGCCGGCCAGGTCGCGCAGCACCGGGGTGTCCACCCGTAGCCCGATCGTGTCGGCCGCGTGCGCGATCACCCGCCCCTTCGACTCCACCAGGCCGGGCGCATGGCCGCCGACGGTGTCCGGCCAGAAGTACCCGAGCTGCGACATCGCCGCCGCGTGGAAGGTCCGGGCCTGTACGGCTCCGGCGCCCAGGGCACGCAGCCGGGAGCGCAGCTCACCGGCGGCGCGGGTGGTGAAGGTCAGCGCCAGGACGTGGTTCGGCGAGTACGTGCCGGTGGCCACGCCGTACGCGATCCGGTGGGTGATCGCCCGGGTCTTGCCGGTGCCGGCGCCGGCCAGGACCGCGACCGGGCCGAGGAGCGTCCGGGCGACGGTGCGCTGCTCGGCGTCGAGCGCGGCGAGCAGCGCGTCCGGCGACGGGGTCGACGGGTCGACGGGTCCGGCTGTGGGGCTCACGGCAGGTCGAGCGGCCCGCCGTACCACTCCTCGATGATCACGCGGGCGATGGAGGTCCGGCCGGGCAGCAGCACCGTGTCGCCGGCCTGCTCGCGGATCTCGTCCCGCGAGAACCAGCGGACGTCGATGATCTCCACACCGTCCGGGCGGGCGGAGGAGGGGTCGCCGTCGACCGCGCGGGCTCGGAAGCCGACCATCAGCGACGCCGGGAACGGCCAGGGCTGCGAGCCGAGGTACTCGGGCTCCTCGATGGTGACGCCGGCTTCCTCGAAGACCTCGCGCCGGACGGCGTCCTCGAGGGACTCCCCCGGCTCGACGAACCCGGCGAGCAGCGAGTAGCGGTTCGCGTCCCAGGCGGCGTTCGAACCGAGCAGGATCCGGTCCTGCCCGTCGGTGATGCCGACGATGATCGCGGCGTCGGTGCGCGGGAAGTGCTGGTGGCCCTCGGGGTCGCGGCGGACCCAGCCGCCGACGGTGGACGCGGTCGGCGAACCGGTGCGCGGCGAGAACCCGTGCACGGCGTGCCAGTTCGCCATCGCCACGGCCTCGACCGCCAGGCCCTGGTCACGCGCGGAGAGCTCGGTGCCGAACATGCGGAGGTTCTCCCACGCGTCGGTGTCCGGCTCGATCCGGGCGGCCGCGGCGTCGTCGACGAGGGCCGCGACGAAGCGGGTGCCCGCCGGGGCGTCCGGGGCGTCGCTGACCGCGCGGCCGAGGTAGAGCAGGGTGGCGTCGTCCGGCACCTGGTCGGCGTCGACGAAGCGCAGCGTGCCGTCGGCGTTCCGCAGCATCGCGCCGCCGTGGACCGGCAGGAACCGGGTGGCCGGGTCGTCGCGCAGCACCCGCTCGAGGTCGGGCGTGGAACGGTGCTCCGCGTCGCGGTCGAGCTCGTTGCGGGCGAGCGGCAGCCGGGCGGCGAACTCCACGGTCACACGGATCTCCTGGTGGTCGACACGTCCCGGGTCAGCGTGGCGCGCACCGATCGGATGCGCCGCGGACCTACCCTGTTGGGCATGGCGGGATCGCAGTTCACTCTAGCCGCGTTGGCGACCACGGCCGTGCCCGGGCTGGTCCTGACCGGCACACGCACGCTCGGCTCGGTGGCCGGCGGCGACTACGAGTCGGCTGTCGTCCGCGACGCCGACGGCCGCTCCTCGGCGATCCGTCGTCCCCGGAACCAGCGCGCGGAAGCGCGCCAGTCCGCCGACCTCGTCGCGATCCGCGCCCTGAGCGCCGGGATCCGCACGCGCCTCCCGTTCGCCGTGCCGGAGTACCGCGGACAGGCGCCGATCGGGTCGACGCGCGCCATCCTGACGTCCTACGTCGAGGGCGCGCACCCCGCGCTCCGCGACCTGACCGACCGGCCCGAGCTGGCCACCAGCGTCGGTCGCGCGATCGCCGCACTGCACGCCCTGCCGACCAGCTTCGTGACCGACGCCGGCCTGCCGTCCCTGACGCCCTTCGAGGTGCTCCGCTCGGCCGTGTCCGTGATGGACCGCGCCGTCGCGACGAAGCTCGTGCCGGACGCACTGCAGGAACGCTGGGAGGGCGCCGCTCGCGACCAGCAGCTCTGGCAGTTCACGCCGACCGTCGTGCACGGCTCGCTCGGTCTCGACTCGGTCCTCGTCCAGGGGGACGACGTCACGGGCGTCCTCGGCTGGGGCGAACTGCGGCTCGGCGACCCGGCCAAGGACCTGGCGTGGGTGCTCGCCGGCCGCCGCGAGGCGTTCGACACCGTGCTCAGCGCCTACACCGCGGGCGGCGGCGGTCGTGACCGTCAGCTCGGACAGCGCGCCCGCGTGCACCACGAACTCGAGACCGCGCAGTGGCTGCTGCACGGCGTCCAGGTGAAGAGCACCGAGGTCGTCGACGACGCGGTCGCGATGATGCACCGGCTCGCCGAGGCCGTGCACGCCCCGACGGCCGCGCCGCTGCAGGCGGTGTCGCCGGAGACGATGGAGATCGGCGAGGTCGAGCAGCTGCTCTCCTCGACCGAGCGCCGCCACAGCTGACAGGCCGGCACGGCCGGGCCCGCGGGACACCGGTGTTCGTCCGATACATCGCGGGAACACGCGGCGCGTTCGACGAACACCGGTGTTCCGCGGAATCGACGCGTGCGCGCGGCGGCCCGCCGGCCGGGAGGCACGACCCGCGTCAGCCGATCGCCTCGCGCCAGGCGCGCTCGAGTCCGGCCCGGTCGAGCAGCGTCGACGGTCGGACCTCCAGGTCGTCGGCGACGAAGTAGAACACCGCGTCGACGTCCGTGATCGGCCGCCCGGTGAACTCGGCGTACGCGACCCGGTACAGCGCGAGCTGCAACTGCCGCCGGTCGAGGTCGTCGGCACCGCTCGGGGCCTTGCCGGTCTTCCAGTCGACGACCTCGATGCGACCGTCGATCTCGTACACGGCGTCGAGCTTGCAGACCACGCTGTGGCCGAGGAACGGGATGTGGATCTCGCGCTCGACCTCGACCGGGGTGAGCCCCGCCCACCGTGAGCGGGCGAAGGTGTCCTGGAAGTCGGCCAGCCGTCGGGCGTCGTCGTCACTGACCGGGACCTCGCCGGCCGCGGCCGGACCACCCTCGGTCGTCTCGTCGGGATCCAGGTCGAGCTCGCCGGCCCACGCGTCGAACCCGCCGTCCCAGCCGCCGAGCGCCGCCAGGGCCTCGCCGCGGGCGCGCTGCTCGACCCACTGGTGGAACAGCGTGCCGAGACGCGTCGCCCGGTAGGGGCGTTCCGGCATCGGTCGGCGCAACCGCTCGGCCACCTTGTCCGGCTCACCGAGGTAGTCCTTGAAGCCGGACGCCGGCACCCGGTGCGGGACGACGACCTGGTGCGCGGGCGACCGGGAGGCCCGACGTTCCGCGAGCAGCAGGTCGATGTCGGCGGCGTACCGTCCGGCGGCACCGGGGTTCGCGTTCCGGACCCGGTCCGCCGCGGCGAGCACCCGCGGCCCGCGGGAGCCGAAGGGCACGTGCGGCCAGGTCTGCGACGCTCCCTGGTCGCCGAGCGGGTTCGACTCGTGGGTCGTGCCGTCCGGGATCCGGTCCGCGGCGAGCACCCCGGCCTCGACCAGGTCGTGCAGGTACCGGCTCGGCGCGGTGGGCTTCACGCCGGTCGACCACGACGATCCGCTGACGAGCAGTTCGTGCTTCGACCGGGTCAGCGCGACGTAGGTCAGCCGACGTTCCTCGTCCTCGTTGCGCGCCTTGACCTCGTCCTTGAAGGCGTCGATCGCGTCGACGACGTCCTTCTGGGTCTCCTGTCCCCGCCAGGCCAGGCGTGGCAGCTCGTCGGCGTCACCGCGGAACTCGTACGGCAGCCGGCCGAAGCCGAGCCAGCCGGTCGAGCCCTCCTGCGGCCGGGCCGGCAGTCCGCCCTCGACCATCCGGGGCACGGCGACCGCGTCCCACTCGAGCCCCTTCGACCCGTGGATGGTGAGGATCTGGACGGTGCCGCCCTCGGGTTCCTCGGAGCGCGGCCCCATGTCGTCGCGGCGCGCAGCGGCGTCGATCCAGCCGAGGAAGGCGCCGAGGTCGGCCCGGTCGTCGGTCTGCACGAAGCCGCTCAGCTCGTCGACGAAGGCGTCGAGGTACGCGGAGCCGCCCTGCTCGTGCGCGCTGACCTCGATGTCGAGCCGCATCTCCTGCACCACGAGTGTGACGAAGTCGACCAGGTCGCCGCCGGCACGGGACCGCAACGAGGACAGCTGCGCACCGAGTGCCCGCATGCGCTCCCGGCCGGCCGGGCTGATCGCGTCGAGCGCCGAGTGGTCGTCGGGCGCGGTCGTGACGAAGTCGAGCGCGTCGACGACGGAACCGTGCTCCCCCGCGGCGACCGAGGCCCGGAACGCCGCGGTGACCTCGTCGTCGAGGCGTCGGTGCGTGTGGTCGCGGCCGAACAGCCAGCGGGCCAGGCCGTGCAGCGCGACGATGTCGGCCGCGCCGATCCGCCACCGTGCCCCGGCGAGCAGACGGATGAGGTCGTTGCCCGCGGCGGGGTCGTGCAGCACGCAGAGGCACGCCACCAGGTCGACGATCTCCGGCCGCTGCAGCAGGCCCCCGGTACCGAGCACGTGGTAGGGCACCGCCCGGGCACCGAGCGCCGCCGTGAACGCGGAGAGGTCCTTCCGGGCGCGGAGCAGCAGCGCCATCGACCCGCCGGGGTTCCGGGTCCGATGGTCGGCGAACCAGGCGGCCACCGCGTCGGCTTCTTCGGGCAGGGTCTCCGGGAACACCACGCCGACGGTCCCGCGGTCGGCGCCGGGGCGTGGTTCGAGGCGTTCCACCTGGACCTCGGACGCGCTCGAGAGCGGCTCGACGACGGCGTTCGCGGCGGCGAGCACGTCGATCGGGTTCCGCCAGCTGGTCGACAGGGCGTAGGTGACGACGGGATCGCCACCCGCATCGCCGAAGTCGGCCGGGAAGCGTGCGAGGTTCGCGGCGCTCGCCCCGCGGAAGCCGTAGATGGACTGGTGCGGGTCGCCGACCGCCATCACCGGGTGGTCGTGGAACAGCCGTGCCAGGAAGCGGGTCTGCACGACCGAGGTGTCCTGGTACTCGTCGAGCAGCACCACGGCGAACCGGGAGCGCAGGTCGTCGGCCACCCGCGGTGCTGCGTCCGCGGCGGCGAGCGCCAGGGCGATCTGGTCCGAGAACTCGACGAAGCCGCGGTCGACCTTCTGGCGGCGGAACTCCTCGACCAGGTCGGCGAGCGGTTCGAGGGACCCGATCGCGGCGACGGCGTCGGTGACGGCCCTGTAGGGCGTGCCGCGGCTGGACCCCGGCAGTTCGAGCAGGTCGCCGAAGTCGATCGCGAACCGGCGGAGGTCGGCCGGGTCGACGAGGTGCTCGGAGGCGGCCCCGGCGAGCGCGACGACCGCGGCGGTGATGGTGTCGACGTTCCGGTCGAGGCCCGCGAGCCGGTCGTCCCGTGCGGCGACGACGACCCGTCTGGCGAGCTGCCACGCCGAGGGTTCGGTGAGCACCTGGGACTCGCCGTCCCGCCCGACGAGCAGGGCGTTCTCGCGGAAGACGGCGTTCGCGAACGCGTTGTAGGTGGACACGGTGGGTGCGAGGAAGGCGTCGCCGGTCTCGATCAACCCGACGTCCTCGAGCGCGCCGATCCGGTCGTTGATGCGGACGCCGAGCTCACCGGCGGCCTTGCGGGTGAAGGTCAGACCGAGCACCTGGTCCGGCTGCACGAAGCCGTTCGCCAGCAGCCAGACGACCCGGGAGGCCATCGTCTCGGTCTTCCCGCTGCCGGCGCCCGCGACCACCAGGGCCGGGGCGAGCGGGGACTCGATGACGGCCCGCTGCTGCGCGGTCGGTCGGGGCTTGCCCAGGGCATCGGCGATCTCGTCGGCCCCGTACCGGCGGCGGGCCGGACGCTCGTCCGGCACCGCGCCTCCCGTCGGGGCGACGGTCGGGGCCGCAGCCGCAGCCGCAACCGCAGTCGTCACCGCGGACGCGGCGGTCTGGTCCACCGTGGTCTCGTCGCTCACCAGGTCACCTCGCCCACCACGTGGATGCGGCACTCGGTGCCGGTGCGGGCCCGGTCGCAGTGGTCGTCCACGTTCGCCAGGAACGTCCGCCCGGCCATGCCGCGTGCGACGGTGTGCAGGCGTTCGCGGTAGGCCTCGCGCGACTCCGGGTCGAGGGCCCGCTGCGTCCGCTCGGAGTACGCGTGCGCGCCCTTGGGGTTCTGCACGAAGACGAGTCGGGCGTCGGTGGTCTCCGCACCCTCCGGCACGCCCTCGACCGCTCCGTCCGCCACGGCGAGCTGGTACGCGGCGAGCTGCGGGTGTCCGGGCATGTCGTTCTTCTCGCTCGGCATGACGCGGCCGGTCTTCAGGTCGACGATGCTGATCCGGCCCTCGGAGTCGACCTCGATGCGGTCGATGCTCCCCCGCACCCGCGCCGGGCCGGTCACGAGGGCGAACGAGGCCTCGGCGCCGAGCACCCGTCGGCCGGCGCTGGCGAAGGTCCGCAGGTAGTCACTGAGCCCCTCGATCATCCGCCGGGTGCGGGCACGCTCACGGTCCGCGACCCACGGCGACTCGAAGGTCAGCTCGTCCCACCGTTCCTCGACCCGGTGCCACAGCGACTCGACGTCGACGTCGGTCGCGTGTTCCATCGCCTCGTGCACGATCGTCCCGATGCCCATCGCCGGGCTCGGGGCACCGCCGCCGAACGTCTGCGCGAACCAGTGCACCGGACACTCCTCGAACGTGCCGATCCGGGAGGGCGACACCGCCACCGTCGGCGGCACCGGCTCGGCGGCGGCCCCGTCCTCGTCCTCGCCGACGTCGGGCACGACCGGTTCCGCGTCGAGGTCGACCAGGGGCGCGTCGGTCGTCGGTTCCACGATGCCGTACCAGTCGTCGGGCGACGCACCGGGGACGTCCTCGGCCGCCAGACGGGCCAGCGCCGAGGCCGCCTCGTGGTCCCCGGTCGCCACCACCCGACGGCGCAGCGACCCGGCCAGCCCGCGCAACGACAGCGGGTGCGCAGACGTCTGCCGGTCCGGCGGCACCGGCACCAGCCGCACGAACGGCGACGGTGACTCGTCGTCGTTCGCGACGGTCGCGATCACCACCTGGGTCGTCGCGCGGGACACCGCCCGCACGAACAGCCGGAGCTCGTCACCGATCACCGCCGCCCGGTCGTCGGTGGGCGAGTGCGGGATCCCCGCCGCCGCCCGGACCAGCCCGTCCGGGTCGAGCAGGCTGCCGCGCACCCGCGTGTTCGGCCAGACGCCGTCCTGGAGGCCCGTGACCACCACGACGTCACACTCCAGCCCGACCGTGGCCGAGGGGGTCAGCACGCGGACCCGTCCGGCGGTCCGGTCCGGCCCGATCGAGTCCTCCGGCAGGTCGGCGCCGAGGAGGTCGTCGACGAACACCCGCGCCGGCGCGTCCGGAGTCCGCTCGACGAAGCGCTTCGCGGCGGTGAACAGCCCGACCACGGCGTCGAGGTGCCGGTCCGCCTCGGCCGCACCCACCCCGCCGGCGACGGACTGCGAGCGCCAGACCCCGGCCAGGCCGCTGCGTTCCCAGAGGCCCCAGAGGATCTCCTCGATGCTCGCCCCCGACTCGGCGTCCTGCCGGGCGGTCATGAAGCTCGTGGCCAGCCGCATCGCACGGCGGGCGAAGGCGGCGTCGATCGTGGCCAGGCGTTCCGGGGCGCCGAGCGCGTCGACGAGCAGCTCGTCAGCCGTCCGGGTGCCGCCGCCGGCCAGCTCTTCCCGGCGGAGCGCCAGCCGCAGCCGACGGATCGCCAGGGTGTCCAGCCCACCGAGCGGCCCGGTAGCGAACGACGTCGCCAGGTCGGCGTCGAGCGGGAGCACCCCGAGCGCGACGGCCGCCGCGTCGACCAGGGTCCGGGAAGCCGTGTCGTCCCGCGGGCGGGTCGGTGCGGCCCCGGCGGTCGCGGGGACCTCGGCCACCGAGAGCGCCCGGACCAGTTCGGGGATCGCGGCACCGCTGCGGGTGACGACGACCATGCGGTGCCACGGGACGCCGTCGAGCAGCCGGTGTTCGCGGAGACGTCTCGCCACGGCGGCCACCATCGCGGAACGGCTGGGGGCTTCCAGGTGCAGGACGGCGTCGGAGCGGCCACGGGCCTCCCGGGCGAGGGCCGCCCGCTGTCGACCGGCAGCCGCGGTGCCGATGCGCCCGGTGATGCCGGTGACGAGCGCGCGGATCGGGGCCGCGTGCCGGTGCACGGTGCCGAGGACGATCTCCTGGACGTGTGGGACGCCGAGCCGTGGCCCGAGGCGGCCGAGGACGTCCGGGACGCCGCCGCGGAAGGCGGAGGCGGCGATGTCCGGGTCCCCGAACGCGACGACCTGCACGCCGGAGCGGGCCAGGGCGCCGAGCAGGGCGATCTCGCCCTCGACGAGTTCCTGCACGTCGTCGACGACCACCAGACGGAGTGCGGCGACGGCGGGCGGCAGGTCCCCCCGGAGCACTGCCGCGGTGGCGAAGGCGACGAGTTCGGCGGCGTCGAGGCTGGTCGACCGGAAGGCGGTGACGGCCGCGCGGTACTCGTCGACGAAGTCGCCGACCGCTCGCCACTCGGGGTGTCCGGTGTCGTCGCCGAGCTCGCGCATGTCGTCGGGTTCGATGCCGGCGGCGACCGCCCGCATCATCAGGTCACGGAGCGCCGTGCGGAAGCCGGCCCGCTCGCGGACCACGTCGGTGATCGGCGCCGGCCAGTCCGGTCCGGTGCCGTCGAGTTCGTGCCCGTCCAGGAGGTCCGCGATGATCCGGTCCTGTTCGCCGCCGGTCAGCAGGGTCGGTGCCTCCTGCCCCTGGACCGAGGCCGCGTGCGCCACCACCTGGAAGGCGAGGGAGTTGACCGTGCGTGCGAGGGCGCCCGGCGTGACCCGGTCGACGGCGGCCGCCAGACGGTCGCGGAGTGCGGTCGCGGCGACACGCGCCGAGGTCAGCGCGAGGACGGTGCCGTGCCCGGAGGGGTCGATCGCGCCGGGGCGGGCGGACCGGTCGGCCACGAGCCGCGTCAACGTGCTCGTCTTGCCGGTCCCCGGAGCGCCGATGACCGCCGCGTGCACCCCGTCGGGCAGGGCGAGCACCGCCTGCTGCGCCGGGTCGTCGACCAGTGCGCGCGCGACCGAGCCGAGGTCCGGCGCGGGCGTCAGGGTGGTCGGTGGCACGGTCGTACGGTACCCACCGCAGCCGACATCCCGGGCCGCCCGCGCCGGGGTGCGGGCGCGGCCGTGCGCCCGCGGCGAACGCTCCGGGCCGCCCGGGGACGCTCGACTAGGGTGAGGTCGTGGACATCAAGATCGGCATCATCAACAGCCCCCGCGAGATCAGTTTCGAGACGGCGCAGACCGCCGACGAGATCGAGACCGCCGTGGCTGACGCGCTCGCGGCCAAGGCGACGCACATCTCCCTCACCGACGACAAGGGCCGCCGGTTCATCGTGCCGGTCGGATCGCTCGCGTACGTCGAGGTGGGCGCCGAAGAGTCGCGCCGCATCGGCTTCTTCGCCTGACGCTCCCCGCATGGAGCTCCTCTTCGCCGTGCTCGGCGGGATCCTCCTCGGGGCGGTCGCCCACGTCGTCGTGCCCTGGCGCACGACCCGTGGGGTGCTGATCGGCCCCGTGGTCGGCGGCATCGTCGCGGCCGTCCTGTGGGAGGCCCTGACCTGGGCCGGCTGGTCGTACGGCGGGACCTGGATCTGGGTCGTCGCCCTGGTGGCTGCTGCCGCCGCCGCGCTCGTCGTCGAGGTGGTGCTCGGCCGACGCCGCACCGCAGCGGACGACGCGCACTACGAGCGGATGGTCAAGCAGGGCGCCTAGCGCAGCTGCGGACCACGCCGCCGGCGTCGGCGCTCGCTCAGGCGGCCAGGCCGTCAGGCGGTCAAGCCGAGGGCGTCCATCCGGCGGGTGTGCGCCGCGATGAGTTCGGTCCAGACCGGCTCGAGCCGCTCCTGGTCCTCCCGGGCGTGGGACGCCAGCGCCGACCGGGCCACGAGCAGCGTGTCGCCCACGAGCCGTCGGCCCCACATCGCCAGACGGGACGCCACGACCGGGTCCTCGTCGATCCGGGCGGTCAGTTCCTCGACCACCGCGGGCTCTTCGCGGGTGTCGAACACCGTGCGCAGGCGCTGCCGCACGTCGATCGGCAGCGACCGCAGCAGGTTGGCGAACAGGTCGTTGAGGATGCCGGCGGTGACGTACCCGGTGAGCATCGACTCGTACCAGTCGGCACCGCTCGTACGCTCGAGGAAACGGTCGATCGCGTCCCGGTGCGGGGCCATCAGATCGGCTGGCTCCTTGCCGCCACGCTCGATCTCGGCCACGATGGCACGGTGCCGCTCGAGAGCGGTCGTCGCGAGCACCCCGGTGACCAGACGGCCCGAGAGCGTCGGCGCACCGGCGCCGGCACGGCCCATGGTCTCGTACAGCGACAGCTGCAGGTAGGCCGCCTGGCCGAGGTAGACGTCCAGCTCAGGGCTGACGTCGTCCAACTGCAGACGCTCGACGGTCCCGCTGCGCGGGTTCCGCGACGCGAGCCAGGTTGCAGCGAGTTGCCCAGCACGCTTCCGGTTCCACCACGACACCACCCGCCCAGCATACGGGTCGGGTGATACCCCTCCGGCACGTCGGTAGACTGGCCCGGACTCCTCCCCACGAACAGGGTGAACTTCTTTGACTTTCTCAGAACTCCAGATCGAGCAGGACATCGTCGATGCGCTCGCGAGCAAGGGCATCATCGAGCCCTTCCCGATCCAGCAGCAGACGATCCCGCTCGCCCTGACCGGCCAGGACATCATCGGTCAGGCCAAGACCGGCACCGGCAAGACCTTCGGGTTCGGCCTGCCGCTGATCCAGCGCATCGGCGCTGACCCCGCACCGGGTGTGAAGGCGCTCGTCGTCGTCCCCACCCGCGAGCTCGCCGTGCAGGTGAGCGAGGACCTCGAGTCCGCGATGGTGAACCGTCCGACCAAGCTCGTCTCGATCTACGGCGGCAAGGCGTACGAGGGCCAGGTCGAGCAGCTCAAGGCCGGCGCGCAGATCGTCGTCGGGACGCCCGGTCGTCTCATCGACCTGCAGCGTCAGCGTCTCCTCGACCTCTCGCACGTGCAGGAGATCGTCCTCGACGAGGCCGACCGGATGCTCGACCTCGGGTTCCTCTCCGACATCGAGCGGATCTTCCAGGCCGTGCCCGAGGTGCGGCACACGATGCTGTTCTCGGCGACGATGCCGGCACCGATCGTCGCGCTCGCCCGCCGCTTCATGTCGCGACCGGTGCACATCCGCGCGACGGACCCCGACGAGGGTCTGATGCAGGCGAACATCAAGCACGTCATCTACCGCGCGCACTCCCTGGACAAGGACGAGGTCATCGCCCGCATCCTCCAGGCCGAGGGTCGCGGCAAGACCGTCATCTTCACGCGCACCAAGCGTGCCGCCGCCCGCATCGTCGAGGAGCTGAAGGACCGCGGCTTCAACGCCGCCGCCGTCCACGGTGACCTCAACCAGGAGCAGCGCGAGCGTGCGATGGCCGCCTTCAAGGCCGGCAAGCGCGACGTCCTCATCGCGACCGACGTCGCCGCCCGTGGCATCGACGTGGACGACGTCACGCACGTCATCAACCACACGATCCCGGACGACCCGGACACGTACCTGCACCGCGCCGGTCGCACCGGCCGCGCCGGCAAGACCGGCATCGCGGTCACGTTCGTCGACTGGGACGACCTGCACAAGTGGACGCTGATCGACAAGGCGCTCGAGTTCGGCATCCCCGAGCCCGTCGAGACGTACTCGTCGTCCCCGCACCTCTTCACCGACCTGGACATCCCGGTCGGCACCAAGGGCCGCCTGCCCGGCACGACCTCGCACGCCGCCACCGCCGGCACCGAGAAGTCGTCGGCCGGTTCGCGATCGGGCTCGCGCTCGGGCTCCGACTCGCGCTCCGACTCCGGCTCGCGTTCCGGCAGCGCCGGCGAGTCCCGGTCGCGGAACCGCACCCGGTCCGCCGGGTCGGAGTCGTCCGGCTCGCGTCGCGGCTCCGGTGACCGTCCGGCAGCGGAGCGCACCGCGCCCGCCGAGGACGCGCAGGACGTCACCACCGCCGCTGGCACGGTCGAGGGTGCTCCGGCCCCCGCCGCCGGTGACGAGTCGGGTGACGGCACGCAGAAGCGTCGTCGCCGCCGTCGCCGTCGTGGCGGCAGCGGACCGTCGGAGGCGACCGCCTCGGCACCGCAGGGTTCCTCGGACGGCGAGTAGCGCCTCCAGGTCGATCGGCCCCGTCACCTCGGTGACGGGGCCGTCGTCGTCCCACGGTCCGGAGAGGTCCGGTCCGCGTCGTGCGGACGGGAGGCCCGTGGCCGGCCATGCAGGACGGCGTCAGGCTAGGCGGGACCCCGGCCCGACCACCGGCTCGCTGCCGGTGGCCTGCTCGACGATCGCGTCGAACGACCGGCGGCACGTGCGGTGCTCGCCGAGGCGGTTCGGCTTGCCCTCGCCGTGGTAGTCGCTCGACCCGGTGACGAAGAGCCCGAACTGCTGGGTCCAGTCCAGCAGGGTGCGCTTGCCGTGCGCCTGGTTCTCGCGGTGGTCGACCTCGAGGCCGGCGAGACCCGCGTCGACGAGTTCGCGGAGCATCGGCTCGTCGATCACGATCCCCCGGGACGAGGCTGCCGGGTGGGCGATCACGGGCACCCCACCGGCGGCACGGATGAGCTCGACGCCGCGCAGGGGCGACGGGGCGTCGTGCGGCTGGTAGTAGCCGGAGGACGGGTGGAGGATGCCGCGGAACGCCGCACTGCGGTCGGACTCGAGGCCGAGCCGCACCAGCGCGTCGGCGATGTGCGGGCGGCCGATGGTCGCCCCCTCGCTCGACTCGGCCAGGACGTCGTCCCAGGTGATCGGGTGGTCGCGGCCGATCGCGTCGACCATGCTGCGGGCCCGGGTGAGGCGGCCGTCACGGATCGCGGTGGTCTCGGCGACGAGACCCGGGTCCTCCGGGTCGACCAGGTAGCCGAGGACGTGCACGCTCCGCCAGCCGATCCGGGTGCTGAGCTCGAGCCCCGGCACCAGCGTCATCGGCAGCTGCCGGACGGCTTCGGCGGCCTCGTGCCAGCCCGCGGTGGTGTCGTGGTCGGTCAGGGCAACGCCGTCGAGGCCACTGGCCGCGGCGGCCCGGACCAGCTCCCCCGGGCGCTCGGTGCCGTCGGAGACGCTCGAGTGAGCGTGCAGGTCGATGAACGGATCAGGCACCCCGTCATGCTACCGACAGGTCACCAGCCGGTCGGACGCCGTTCACAGACGCGGTTCGCCGGCCGTGCGCTCGGCCGCTGCGGACCAGCCGTGCCCCGCGGACCAGGAGAGCGTCACCCAGCATCCGGGGGCTCCACGTGTGACGGGGTGGACGATGACGCCGATGGTCTCCGGGACGACGACGGCGTCGAACGTCACCCGCGCCTCCGCGTCCGGCCGCACGGCGAGTGCCGGAGCACACGTGCGCCACGCCGTCGCCGCGGTCGCCCGCTGTCCCCGGCTGACCGCCGCGTCGAAGCGACGCTCGTCGTGGTGCCGGAGCCCGTCGACGGCAGCGCGCCGGGCGTGCAGCCCGGACGCCGTCGACGGCTCGCCGCCGACGTCGGCCGGCGTGCTGTGGACGGCGCACCCGGCCAGGAGGACCGTGGCCACGCCCGCCACGAGGGCCGCGGTGACGCCTCGGTCTCGTCCCACGTGTGTCCTCGTCACCGCACGTCCCGTGTGCGGCGGAGCGGCGGGAGCAGGTGCATCGACGCGAAGGCGAACACGCCGAGTGCGGGCAGGAGGGCGACAGCGTGGGCGGAGGTGTGCCAGGCGATGCCGGTTGACGCTGCGCAGGTGGCCCGAGGTCGGGCCCACCGGTCGCCAGGGACGTCCCCGTCACCGCGGTGTGGACTGCGTGCCGTCGAGGTGGGATGATCCGACCCATGCAGCGGGGACAGGTCATCTGGGGTTGGGTCACGAGCATGGTGGGCTCGGTCATCGTCCTGCTGATGGCGTGGCAAGTGCTCATCGAGGGCATGTGGCTCGGCAGACAGGTCGACGTCGCCGGAAGCTACTCGTACGGGCCCATGTACGTGTCGGCCGCACTCGGTCTGGTGCTCGTGATCGGCGGAGTCGCCACCGCGATCTCCGCACGACGACTCGAGCACTGACGCGGGCGACGCCGGGGGCGACGCGCCCGCCGGTACGCTGGGCGCGCGGTGATCTCACGAGGCCGGGGCCGGCCGGATCGCCCACCATCGAGCAACCAGGGGGAACGGTCATGTCCACAGCACAGCGCGCAGCGGTACTCGCTCTCGGGATCGTCGTCCTCACCGGACTGACCGGTTGCAGCGGTGGCGGCAGCGGCGACACCGCGACGACCGCGGCCCAGCCCGAGATGTCCCAGTCCGAGCGGAAGGCGACGATCCCGGACCTCGAGAAGGAGGCCACCACCGTCGCCGAGGGCATGGTCGACGCCATGGCCGACGGCGGGACGGAGACCGGCTCGGAGTACGTGGCGGCGCACCCGCTCGCCGACCACCACTTCCTCGGCAAGTGGGAGATCGGCAAGCCGGACGCCACCGGTGCGAGCATCGGCACGGTCTGCATCGAGTACCGGCCGACGAAGGACGCCGACCCCGTCGCGATGGCGACCGCGACCGCCCAGTACGCACCAGCGAACGGCAGCGTGCGCGAGCTGCGCTACACCTCTCCGGGCGGGAACGGTCTCAACGTCGGCTGCTGAGCCCACAGCGCGCGGTGACCGGAAGCTGCACGGTGCGATGATGGGACGCATGGCCGACACCACTCCCCGCGCGACGAGCAACCGCTCCACCACTCCCGGCTCGTCCGTGTTCAAGGACCACATCGCGTCGAACTGGGCGGAGCGCGAGCGTCCGCTCCCGGCGCCCCGCGAGCAGTCCGCCTTCGCTGCCGAGCGTCGGGCGCGGCTCTCGGAGCTGCACACCGGTCGGACGCTCGTCGTCCCCGCCGGGCAGGCGAAGGTGCGCTCGAATGACTGCGACTACCCGTTCCGCCCGCACTCCACGTTCGCGCACCTCACCGGCTGGGGCACGGACACCGTCGTCGGGTCCGTCCTGGTCCTGACGCCGAACGGCAGCGGGCACGACGCCACGCTGTACTTCCGTGCGACCGCCGGCCGTGACTCCGAGGAGTTCTACGCAAACCCCGAGATCGGTGAGTTCTGGGTGGGACCGCGGCCCTCGCTGGCCGAGGTGTCCGCCGACCTGGGCCTCGCGACCGCCGACCTGGGCGAGCTCGACCGGGTCCTCGACGGCCTCGACGCCTCGGTGCTGGTCGTCCGCGACGCCGACACCGACTTCACCCGCGCCCTCGACGAGCGGCTCGGTACGACCGTCGGTGGCGCCGAGGAGCAGGACGACACCCCGGCGACGGCGGACGTGCTCTCCCGCGACCTGTCCGAGCTGCGCCTGGTGAAGGACGCGTTCGAGGTCAGCGAACTCCGCAAGGCCGTCGACGCGACCCAGCACGGGTTCGACGACGTGATCGCCGACTTCGACGCGGTCCTCGCCCACCCCCGTGGCGAGCGCATCGTCGAGGGCACCTTCAACCGCCGTGCCCGTGCGGACGGCAACACGGTCGGGTACGACACGATCGCGGCCGCCGGCCACCACGCCTGCATCCTGCACTGGACCCGGAACGACGGTGCCGTGCAGCCGGGCGACCTCATCCTCATCGACGCCGGGGTCGAGGTCGACTCGTTCTACACGGCCGACATCACCCGGACGCTGCCGGTCAGCGGCACGTTCTCCCCCGTCCAGCGGATGGTCTACGAGGCCGTCCTGGAGGCTGCCGATGCGGCGTTCGCGATCGTCAAGCCCGGCATCACCTTCCGTGAGGTCCACGCGACCGCCATGCAGGTCATCGCCCGCAAGACGGCCGAGTGGGGCTTCCTGCCGGTCTCGGCCGACGAGTCGCTCCAGCCGGAGAACCAGTTCCACCGCCGGTACATGGTGCACGGCACCAGCCACCACCTCGGGCTCGACGTGCACGACTGCGCGAAGGCCCGCCGTGAGATGTACCTCGACGGCATCGTGCAGCCCGGCATGGTCTTCACCATCGAGCCCGGACTGTACTTCCAGCAGGACGACCTGACCGTGCCGGAGGAGTTCCGCGGCATCGGCGTCCGCATCGAGGACGACATCCTGGTGACCGAGGACGGCGCCGAGAACCTGTCCGTGCACATCCCCCGGACCCCCTCGGAAGTGGAGGGGTGGATCGCCCGCACTCAGCGCTAGCCTGGGCCTCGTGAGCGCTGAAGCCCCCTCGAGCACCTTCCTGATCGACGTCGAGCACTTCGACTCGCCCGATGCCCAGCGGCTGCGTGCCGCCCAGCGCATCGAGATCGACAGCACGTACGGCGCGGACACCGAGCCCGGACCGAAGCCCACGGCCGACTCGATCGCGGTGTTCTTCGTGGCGCGGGACGGCGACGGCACCCCGGTCGGCTGCGGTGGTCTGCGGATCGTCGACGACGGCATCGCCGAGGTCAAGCGGATGTACGTCCGGACGGAGTCCCGCGGGTCGGGTGTGGCCGCGGCGATGCTGCGTCGACTCGAGGAGGCCGCGCTCGACCTCGGTTCGCCGGCCCTCGTCCTCGAGACGGGCACGGAGCAGAAGCGAGCGATCGCGTTCTACGAGCGCGAGGGCTTCAGCCGCATCGCCAACTTCGGCCCGTACGTGGGCGCCGACCGCTCGGTCTGCTACTCGAAGATCCTCTGACCAGCAGAGCGGACGACGACGGGGGCTCCTGGACCATCCGGTCCGGGAGCCCCCGTCGTCGTCAGTGTCGCCGGCCGCGCTCAGTCGCGGTGTCCGTCCTCCCGGCGAGGCGTCTCGGGTCCGTCCGTCGTCGAGTCGTCCCTGGGCTGCTGCTCGGGTTCGGGGCTGGTCGCCCGTTCCCCGTAGCGGGGGCCGTCGGTCGTGCCGAAGCGCGGCGGGGCGTCCGGCCGCTCGGGCGTCGACCCGGCGCCGTCCGTGGTCGACGCGGTACGCGGGCCGCCCTCGTTCGTGCCGTAGCGCGGTGTCGTGCCCTCGGGACGCTGGGGCGGGTTCGCACCGCGGTCACCGGAGGCGTCGCGGGCCGCACCGTCGTTCGTGCCGTACCGCGGGCCTCCCGTCGTGTCGCGGCGAGCAGTGTCCTCGGGAGTCCGACGGGTGGAGTCGTCGTCGGCGCCGTAGCGGGGGCCGTCGTTCGTGCCGTAGCGGGGGCGGCCGTCCGGTGTCGGCGCCGCCGGTGAGCCGGAGCCCGGCTGCTGGTGCGGGGTGGCATGCCCGCCGTACGGCGAGCCCTGCGGCGGCTGACCGTACTGGCCCGGCTGACCCTGCGGCGCCTGACCATACTGGCCCGGCTGACCCTGCGGCGCCTGACCGTACTGGCCCGGCTGACCCTGCGGCGGCTGGCCCTGCTGGCCGTACTCCCCGTACTGCGGCGGACGCCCCGGATTCGCACCGCCCTGGCCCGGGCCGCCCTGCGGGGAGTTCGGACGCCACGGCTGCTGGCCGACCTGGCTCTGCTGGCCGTACTGCCCGGGCTGCTGGCCGTACTGCCCCGGCTGGCCGCCCTGCTTCGCGCTGCCCGCACCCGGCTGGTCCCACGACGTGTGCTGGATCGCGCCGGCCTGCCCGAGGATGCGCTGGGCCTGCCCGGAGAGCTGCGGCTCGACGACGATCTGGTAGTTCGTGGCGAGGACCTGGTGGACGCTCGTGAAGTCCCGCTGACGCTTCGTGATGGCGAACGAGACGATGCCGTACAGCATGCCGAAGCCGGCACCGATGACCGCGGCGGCAGCGAAGAGGCCACCGGCCGAAGGTGAGAACAGGGTCAGGACGATGCCGAAGAAGAACCCGAGCCAGAGGCCGGACAGGGCGCCGGCGAGGGCCGCGCGACCGTAGGTCATCTTGCCGGTGACGCGTTCGACGGTCTTCAGGTCGTTGCCGACGATCGCCAGCTTCGCGACCGGGAAGTCCGCCTCGGCGAGCTTCGCGACCACGCGCTGTGCTTCGGGGTAGCTGTCGTAGGTGCCGAGGACGTCACCGCGGGGCAGCGTGGGGAACGCCTGTGCCGTGCGGCCGCCGAAGGGGCTCTGAGTGCTCACACAGTCATCATCCACCGGGCTCCTTGCGATCACACGAGAACCACCAGGGAAGGCGCGGCGAGTGCGCCGGGGCGAACGACTACGCTGGACGGGTGAGCGCCTCGAAGGTCTTCGTCGCCCGCTTGGCCGGGTGCTCCGTCTTCGACCCCGCGGGCGATCGGGTGGGTCGGGTCCGCGACGTCCTGGTCGTCTACCGCCGGGTCGATGCCCCACAGGTCGTCGGGTTGATCGTCGAGGTCCCCGGCAAGCGCCGCATCTTCGTCAGCATCGGCCGGATCACCTCGATCGGTGCCGGGCAGGTCATCACGACGGGCCTGGTCAACATGCGCCGCTTCGAGCAGCGCGGTGGCGAGGTCCGGGTGATCGCGGAGATCCTCGGCCGCAAGGTGCTCATCAAGAAGGAGCAGATCCGCGCGACCATCGAGGACGTCGCGATCGAGGACCACGGCCAGGGCGACTGGTCCGTCGCGCAGCTCTTCCTCCGCAAGCCGAAGACCACGCCGTCCCCGTTCGGCAAGGGCCCGACGACGTTCGCCGCCTGGAACGAGGTCACCGAGGACGAACTGCCCGGTGAGTCCCAGTCCGCCGAGCACGTGATCGCCGCCTACTCGGACCTGCTGCCCGCCGACCTCGCCTCGACCCTGCTCGACCTGCCGTCCGAGCGTCGGTTCGAGGTCGCCGAGGAACTGCCCGACAACCGCCTCGCCGACGTGCTCGAGGAGATGCCGGACCAGGAGCGGATCGAGATCCTCTCGGCGCTCCGCGACTCCCGCGCCGCCGACGTCCTCGACCAGATGCAGCCCGACGACGCCGCCGACCTCCTGGCACAGCTGCCGGACGAGCGCAGTGAGGCCCTCCTCGAGCTCATGGAGCCGGAAGAGGCGCAGGACGTCCGGATGCTGCTCGAGTACGAGCCGGACACCGCCGGTGGCCTGATGACGACCGAACCGGTGATCCTCTCGGCGGACTCGACCGTCGCCGAGGGCCTCGCACTGATCCGCCGCCACGAACTCGCCCCGGTGCTCGGCGCCGCGGTCTGCGTGACGCTGCCGCCGTACGAGCCGCCGACCGGACGCTTCCTCGGCCTGGTGCACTTCCAGCGGATGCTGCGGTACCCGCCGAACGAGCGCCTCGGTACCTTGATCGACCAGCAGACGGAACCGGTGAAGGTTGACGCGAGTGCCGCCGAGGTGACGCGCGTGATGGCGACCTACAACCTCCTGTCCGTCCCCGTGGTCGACGACGCCCACCGACTCGTCGGGGTGGTGACCATCGACGACGTCCTCGATCACGTCCTGCCGGACGACTGGCGCAGTCAGGACGAGGCCGACGCCAACCCCGGCGCGGTCTCGCGCCCACGCTCACTGACTCGCAGAGCACCGGTCACCCCGGGAAGGAGGACGACTCGTGGCACGCACGGATGAGAACCGCAGGGAACGACCCGAGGAACGTCTCGACTCCCCCAAGGGCATGCGCACCCGCGTCCTGCCGACCCGACGCCGGGGTCGTGGCGACGCGTTCGGTCGTGCGACCGAGGGCATCGCACGCGCGATGGGCACCCCCTGGTTCCTCATCGGTCTGACGCTCTTCTGCGTGCTCTGGATGGGCTGGAACATCCTGACGCCGAAGTCGTGGCAGTTCGACTCCGCCGCGATCGGCTTCACCGCGCTGACCCTCGTGCTGTCGCTGCAGGCCTCGTACGCGGCGCCGCTGATCCTGCTCGCGCAGAACCGGCAGGACGACCGTGACCGCGTGCAGTTCGAGCAGGACCGGCAGCGCGCCGAGCGGAACCTCGCCGACACCGAGTACCTCGCCCGCGAGGTCGTCGCCCTCCGCCTGGCGATGCGCGACATGGCGTCGAAGGACTTCATCCGCGCCGAACTGCGGTCCCTGCTCGAGGAACTCGACCGCCGTGACGGCGACCCCGAGGACCTCGACGAACTTGACGACCGCGAGCGGGACCGCGCGCGCAGCCAGGTGCACGACCGCGGTCGTGACCGCGGCCACGACCGTTCGGTGACGCGTGGCTGACGCCTCCCACCCGGAGGACGCGCTCGGCACGGCGGTCCTCGCTGCGCTCGGCCGCGTCATCGACCCGGAGATCCGCCGCCCCGTCACCGAGCTCGACATGATCCGTGGCGTCGACGTCCAGCCGGGAGGCACGGTGCGCGTCGACCTGCAGCTCACGATCGTGGGGTGCCCGGCCGCCGACACCATCGAACGGGACGTCCGGGCCGCCGCAGGTTCCGTCGCGGGTGTCGCGGCGGTCGACGTCGACGTGTCCGTGATGGACCCCGCCGTGCGTCGTGCCCTCACGGAGCGGCTGCGCGAGGGCCGGCCGAAGGGCGTCCAGTTCACCCCGGACTCGCTGACCCGCGTGATCGCGGTGACGAGCGGCAAGGGCGGCGTCGGCAAGTCCACGGTGACCGCGAACCTGGCGGTCGCCCTCGCCCGCCGCGGGCAGCGCGTCGGCATCGTCGACGTCGACGTGCACGGCTTCAGCATCCCGGGCCTGATGGGCCTGACCGACGAGCACGGTGTGGCGCCACGCCCGACCCGCGTCGACAGCATGATCCTGCCGCCGGTCGCCCACGAGGTGAAGGTCGTCTCGATCGGCATGTTCGTCGACGACGTCTCCACGGCGGTGTCCTGGCGCGGGCCGATGCTGCACCGCACCGTCAACCAGTTCCTGTCCGACGTGTGGTTCGGCGACCTCGACGTGCTCCTGCTCGACATGCCGCCCGGCACCGGTGACGTGGCGATCTCCGTCGGCCAGCTGCTGCCGCACGCCGAGGTCCTCGTCGTCACCACCCCGCAGGCGGCTGCGGCGGACGTGGCCGAGCGGAGCGGGATCGTCGCCCGGCAGACCGGTCAGCGGGTGATCGGCGTCGTCGAGAACATGGCGGGGCTCGTGCAGCCGGACGGCACCGTGCTGCACCTCTTCGGCGAGGGCGGCGGGGACGAGACGGCCCGGCGGCTCTCCCGCGGGCAGGACTCCCCCGTGCCGGTGCTCGGCCGGGTGCCGCTCTCGGTGCCGCTGCGTACCGGGGGCGATGCGGGCCTCCCGGTCGTCCTGGGTGACCCGACGGACGCCGCAGCGGTCGCACTCGACGCGGTGGCGGACCGACTCACCGCGATGGGTCGCGGGCTGGCCGGCCGGAAGCTCGGACTGTCGCTGTCCTGACGGTCGGCGTCTGTCGCCTCGGCGTCGGGTCCGGTCGGGTCGGCGTCAGGTCGCTTCGGCGTCGTACGGTGCGGCTTCGCCGGCGGCCAGCGGCACGATCGGCGCGGGCGCCCGGACCTTCGCCGCCGTCACGGTCGCGGCGGCCGCAGCCGCCTCGGCACCGGAGGACGGGGAGTCCAGCAGGGCGTCCCGGATGATCCGACGCGGGTCGTACTGCCGCGGGTCCAGCTTCTGCCAGTCCACGTCGTCGAAGTCGGGGCCCATCTCCTCGCGCATCCGGTCCTTCGCGGTGTCCGCGAACCGGCGGACGGCCTTGACGAAGTCGGCGAGCTTCTGGGCGTACACGGGCAGCCGCTGCGGCCCGAGCAACAGCACGGCGATGATCCCGATGAGCAGGATCTTGTCGAGCTGGATGTTCACGGGAGCGAGCCTAACGCGTGGAGTCGACGAGTCACCCGTAGAGTTGACCGACGAGGAGTGTGCGTGTCAGAGAAAGACTCGAACTGGAAGTTCGCGGAGGACATCGTCTCCGAACCCGATGGTGTCGCCCGTGCCCGTGAGCGCTCCCTCGAACTCGGGGTCGAAGCCGTCTCACCCGCGATCGGTGCGCAGATGAGCGTGATCGCCGCCGCCTCGCGCGCGACGAGCATCATCGAGATCGGCACCGGACTGGGCGTCTCCGGCCTGTACCTCCTGGCAGGTGCACCGGATGCGACCCTGACGACGATCGACGTCGAGATCGACCACCAGCAGGACGCCCGCGACGCCTTCCTCGCCGCCGGCACCGCACCCGGACGGGTCCGCCTGATCCCGGGCCGTGCGGCGCAGGTCCTGCCGCGGATGAACGACGCCTCGTACGACGTCGTCCTCATCGACGCCGACCCGGAGCACGTCATCGAGTACGTCGAGCACGGGCTGCGGCTCGCGAAGACCGGCGGCACCGTCCTCGTCCCGCACGCCCTGTGGCGCGGCAAGGTCGCGGACCCGGTCAAGCGAGACCGGGCGACGACGGACTTCCGGCTGCTCCTGACCGAGGTGTCGACCTCCGGTGCGGTCCGCAGCGCCCTGTCCCCCGCCGGCGACGGGTTGCTGCAGATGACGAAGCTCACCGACTGACACTGGTCCCCCGGCGTGCCGGCCGGGAGGCGCGACTCACCCCAGGTGGCGCAGGTACCGTTCCGGGGCCTCCAAGAACGCCCGCTGGTTCCGCACGAGGTCCAGGTCTGCCCAGTCGCTCCGCCGGATGCCCCACTCGCCGACCTCCAGCACGGTGGCGTCCGGGAACGCGGCGAGCACCGGCGAGTGCGTCGACAGGATCACCTGCCCGACGCCGTCCTCGACGATGGACTGCAGGAGCGCGATCAGCGCCAGACAGCCCGAGAACGACAGCGCCGACTCGGGTTCGTCGAGCAGCCACAGCCCGGGCCACCGCGCCCGGTCGATGACGAAGTCCAGGAACGACTCCCCGTGACTGCGCTCGTGGAACTGCGGCTCGGCACGCTTGGGGTTCGGGTTCTGCTCCAGGTAGGTGAAGAAGCCGTGCATGGTCTCCGCGCGCAGGAAGAACCCGCTGCGTGCTGCGCCGAAGTCGCGGACCAGTCGGATGTGTCGCCAGAGATCCGACTCGGACGGGCGTGTCGTGTGCCCGGACCCGGTCGATCCGCCCTCCGGAGCCATGCCGAACGCCAGCGCGATCGCCTCGACCAGCGTCGACTTCCCGACGCCGTTCTCGCCCACCAGGACCGTGACCGCGCCGAGTTCGAGGCCGTCGTCGAGGAGCTGCCGCACCGGGGCGAGCGTCGCCGGCCACTCGTCGCGCGGCATCGGGTCCGGGTCGAGGTACTCCTCGATGCGGCGGACCGGCTGGTTGCGGACGCGGTCGCGGGGCACGTGACCCATCATGCCGGGTGGGACCGACAGCCTCCAGTCCGCCGTGCGACGCGACCACCCTGCGGACGGAACGGGCCTGCAGGCGCACGGGGACGGGCCTGCAGGCGCACGGAAGGCCCGGGACGTACGCGTCCCGGGCCTTCCGTGGTGGTGCGTCGACGAACTAGGCCGAGACGACCTCAGCCAGTGCGTCGTGGAGTTCCTTGGCCTCGGCGTCGTTGACCGAGACCACCAGGCGGCCTCCACCTTCGAGCGGAACCCGCACGATGATGAGTCGACCCTCCTTGACAGCCTCCATCGGCCCGTCGCCGGTCCTCGGCTTCATTGCTGCCATCAGATGTCCCCTTTCGTGCAGTACGAACAGGGGCCATTATCCCGTAGACAGGCGTGACTGCGAAACCGCCCAGCTCGGGGGTGTTCGCCGTGGGCAGCCGGACGGGTCACGGCGGGGTCCAGTCGTACCCGTCCACCCACCAGCAGTAGTACAGCCAGGTCCACTGCAGGACGACCGCCAGGACCACCATCGCAACCCGGTAGACCCGCGATCGGGGCAGGGCGACGACGCCGAGCAGCGGGGCGATCGGCAGCAGGATCCGCCACGTGCTGGACTGCGGGAAGAACACCGCCAGCAGGTAGACCAGGTAGGCGAGACCCCAGAGCCGCAGCTCGAGTCCGATGCGCCGAGCAGCCGGCTGGAACACCACGGCCACGAAGCCGACGAGCACCACGACCAGCAGGATCGTGCCTGCCGGCTGGTGGAACCACCAGCCGAAGCCCTGCACCCAGGGGGCGAACGGCACGAGCTCACCCCAGCCGATGTACGACGACCGCCAGGCGAGTTCGGTGTCGGTGTACGCGCGGGGCACACCGGTGGCGGCCCAGGCGATGGCGGGCCAGGCCAGGCCGACCAGCCCGGACACCACCGCGACGACCGCCGGGGCCACCGCCGTCCGCAGCGTCAGTCGCTCGGGCATCCGCAGCCAGGCCGGGCGGAGCACCCCGACGACCACGAACAGCCCCATCAGCAGGGCGAACGCCAGACCGGTCGGACGAGTGATGCCGAGCAGCAGGACCACGGGCAGCATCGCCCAGTACCGCCGCTGCACCAGGAGCAGCAGCGCCACCAGCAGGAGCAGCAGCCCCATCGCCTCGGCGTAGGCCACCTGGAACATCACCGAGACCGGCGCGAAGCAGAACAGCACCGTGGCGAAGGTCGCCCGCGCCGGATCGAGGAAGCGCCCCATCAGCCGGCGGAAGACCAGCGCCGCACCCCAGCCGGCGAGCAACGACACCGCGACGGCGACCAACTCGAACGAGGCACCCGTGACCGTCATGAGCGCCCGCACCGTGAACGGGTACGCGGGCATGAACGCCCACGCGTTCTCGGTCACGTGCCCGGCCGCGTCCACCGGCAGCGTCGACGGGTAGCCGGACGCTGCGATCACCCGGTACCAGGCGCCGTCCCAGATCGACGCGAACGACAGGTACGACGGGCGCTGCACCGTGAACGAGTTCGCGGTCTGGATCTGGGCGAAGCCGGTCATCAGCACCGTCGTCACGACGCGGGAGAGCGTGTAGACGACTGTGATCCGCAACCACCAGGGCAGCAGCCGCCACCGGACGACCACCCACGTCAACGCCGCTCCTGACGACCGTGCACGCTGCGCGGCCCAGGAGGCGGTGGTCACGCCGTCAGCCACCGCCGCAGTCCGTCCTCGACGGCCGTGATCTGGGCGACGGGCACCTGCTCGTCGTCGTGGTGCGCGAACACCGGCTCGCCGGGACCGTAGTTGACCGCCGGCACACCGAGCGCCGAGAAGCGGGCGACGTCGGTCCAGCCGTACTTCGGGCGGGGTTCGGGGCCGCCGACAGCGGCGACGAACTGCTGCGCGAGCGGGGCGTCGAGGCCCGGGCGGGCACCGGCGGCCAGGTCGACGATCGTCACGTCGTAACCGTCGAACAGCTCGCGGATGTGCGCCACCGCTTCGTCGGCGGAGCGCGAGGGTGCGAAGCGGTAGTTGACGTGGACCATCGCCTCGTCCGGGATCACGTTGCCGGCGATGCCGCCCGAGATGCCGACGGCGTTGAGTCCTTCGCGGTACTCGAGGCCGTCCACCGTCACGGTGCGCGGCTCGTACGCGGCGAGGGTGGCCAGGATCGGGGCGGTCTTGTGGATCGCGTTGTCGCCGATCCAGCTGCGCGCACTGTGGCTGCGCTTGCCGGACGTGCGGACCTCGGCGCGGAGGTTGCCGTTGCAGCCGCCCTCGATCTGCGCTCCCGACGGCTCCCCCAGGATCGCGAAGTCACCGGCGAGCAGCTCCGGCCGTGTGCGGGCCAGACGCCCCAGGCCGTTCAGTGCGTCGCTGACCTCTTCGTGGTCGTAGAAGACCCAGGTCACGTCGACGTTCGGCGCGACCAGGTCCACGGCGAGCTTGAGCTGCACCGCGCAACCGGCCTTCATGTCGACCGTCCCGCGGCCCCAGAGGATCTCGGTGCCGTCGTCGGCGGTGCGGAACTCGGTCGGCAGGTTGTCGTTGAGCGGCACCGTGTCGATGTGACCCGCGATGACCACCCGGCGGTCACGGCCGAGCTGCGTGCGGGCGACGATGGCGTCCCCGTCGCGGACCACGTCGAGGTGGTCGAGCGGGGCGAGGGCGGCCTCGATCGCGTCGGCGAGCGCGCCTTCGTTGCCGGACACCGATTCGATGTCGCAGATCGCGCGGGTGATGTCGATGGACGAGGCAGAGAGGTCGAGCGGCTGCGGCATGCGGGCAGCCTACCGATCGTTCCCCGCAGGTCGGCGGTTCTGCACAGGCCCACAGGTCAGTTCCCGTCATCCGTTCTCCTCCTGTCGCGCTCTGGTCGGAGTTCTCCACAGGAGTCCGGGTGGACGGTCTCCCGGACGGGCCGCTCGGTACCCTCGGAGGGTGACCGAGACGACTCCGCAGCCTGCCCCGCCCCGCCCCACGCACGCCTGGGGTCACGGCCTCGCGACGATCGCCGCCGACGGCACCGTGCTCGACACCTGGTTCCCCGCGACCTCCCTCGGGTCGCTGCCGTCCGATGCCGCGGTCCCGGCCGAGCTCACGGCGGCTGCCGGCGACGACCCCCGCCGCGACGTCCGCATCGAGACGACCACCGTCGAGATCGTCATCGACGACGCTCCCGCCAGCACGCCGGACGCGTACCTGCGCCTGCACCTGCTGAGCCACCTGCACGTGCGCCCGAACGAGATCTCGCTCGACGGCGTCTTCGGACACCTGCCGATCGTCGCGTGGACGAACGCCGGCCCGGTGCACCCCGACTCCTTGACACGGCTTCGTCCGGGCCTGCAGCGCGCCGGCATCGCCGTGCACGCGATCGACAAGTTCCCACGCCTGCTCGACTACGTCGTCCCGGACCGGGTCCGGATCGGTGACGCCAACCGCGTCCGCCTCGGCGCCCACCTGGCACCGGGCACCACGGTCATGCACGAGGGGTTCGTCAACTTCAACGCGGGCACCCTGGGCGACGCGATGATCGAGGGCCGTGTCTCGCAGGGCGTCGTCGTCGGCGCGGGCACCGACGTCGGCGGCGGCGCCTCGATCATGGGGACGCTCTCCGGCGGCGGCACCCACCGCGTCCGACTCGGCGCGCGGGCCCTGCTCGGGGCGAACGCCGGACTCGGCATCTCCCTCGGCGACGACTCCGTGGTCGAGGCCGGGCTGTACGTCACCGCGGGCACCAAGGTCGTCCTGGTCGGTGCGGCCCCGAACCCCGCCGGCACCCCGCGCACTGTGAAGGCCGCCGAGCTGTCGGACGCGCCGAACGTCCTGTTCCGTCGCAACTCCCTGACCGGTGCGGTCGAGGCGCTGCAGCGGAAGGGCGAGGGGATCCAGCTCAACACGGCGCTGCACGCCTGACCGGGGGCGCCCAGCAGGACCGCACGTCGGTCTCGGGCGTACCAGCGCGACCGACGGGAGGCCCGTCACACGTCCGACGGGCGGGTGACGGGCCTCCCGTCCGTCCGCGCACCTGACGCGCGCCGAGCGGGAGCCGCGCGCCCTCCCGCGAGCGGGCGGAATGCCAAGGCACCGCACGAACGGACGCCTTCCGGAGCGCGAGCGGGCGAAACACCAGGGCAGCGCGCCGCCGACCCCTGGTGCTCCGCCCGCTCGTACCCACCCGCACACTCACGAACGGGACGCCCCCCACCCCGGAGCGCGAGTGGGCGAGATGCCAGGGCACCGCGCCGCCGAGCCCTGGTGTTCCGCCCGCTCGCGCACCCACCAACCCGACCAGCCCATGAGCGGCCGACCGCTGGCAGCGCGGGCAGCGCTGGCAGCGCCGGCAGCGCGGGCGGGCCTCTCGGAGCGCGAGCGGGCGGAATGCCAGGGCACCACGCCTCCGGACCCTGGCATTCCGCCCGCTCGCGCGGTCCGAAGCTCCGGCACGCCCCCACCCCAGGACCACGCAGTGTCACCGATCGGAGACGTCCCGCGGCCGACGGCCCGTGACAGGCTCCCGACGGCCCTGTCCCGACCGAAGGAGTCGTCATGACCCCGCTCTCCCCCATCTCCCGCCGCGCCGCTCGCATCGGCACCTGTGGACTCGTCCTCGCCTCGACCGTGTTCGGCACGGTCCTCGTCCCGGCAGCCGCGCAGGCCGCACCCTCCCCTGACGTCACCGCGTCCCTCCGCACCACGGTCGTCTCCGCCGCCGTCACGGACGCGGTGTTCACCTTCCACAACGCCGGGGCGACTCCGGCCACCCCGTCCGTCGAGTTCGACCTGGCGACGGGGATGGTGCACAACCGCCTCGGTGCCCGGGTCGACATGGCGACTGACGGCACCCACGTGCGGATCGCGCCCTCGGGAACGCTCGAACCGGGCTCGACGGTCGAGGTGCCGCTGTACCTGCTCAACGCCGCCGGTGCCCTGCCGGAGCGCTGCTCCGTCGACGGTGCCGCCGTGACCGGGTGCTCGGCCGACGACGCGAGCGAGACGCCCGGAACCGAAACGCCCGAAACCGAAACCCCCGGCACCGAAACCCCGGGCACAGAAACGCCCGAAACCGAAACCCCCGAAACCGAAGCCCCCAGCCCCGAAACCCCCGGCACCGAAACCCCCGCCGAACCCGAGGACGGCGACACCCAGCTCCCCACCCCCGAGCACACCTGGCCCACCGTCACGAGCGGCCACACCGACGTCCCCGTCATCCCCCTCGGCAGCGCCGCCGCCGCACAGGAACGTGACGGCACCCAGGCGGCACGGAGCGACCTCCGCCAGGCCGGCCGCTGGATCCGCGCACACCAGACGTTCGTCGTCGAGGTCCCCGAGGGCGTCACCGACGCCGAGGTCGCGATCGGGCAGCACGGAACCTACTTCGGCGTCAACGGCTGCCGCGACCTGGGCGTCGCCACCCAGGCGCTGCACCCGGGCCAGAACCTGATCACCGCGCCGCACGACGGCCTGGTCGGCATCATCGACCGGAGCACCAGCGACCGGGGCACGATCGTGGTCCGTGGCGGGGCGCCCGTCCCGACCTTCGTCGCCGGGGTCACCGCCCGCGCGGACTTCGACACGCAGCTGCAGAACTGGGACCGTTCGCCGTTCTTCTCCCTGATCGGCGAGCGCGTGCAGGCGGACGTCCTCCGTGCCGACGCGACCTCGCCGAGGAGCGACCAGAACGAGGAGCTCATCGCCGGCGACGACCTGGACGTCCGGATGGCCCGCTGGGACGCGACGGTCCGAGCGAACGAGCGGTTCTGGGGCGTCGAGGACACCGGTCACCGCGTGCACATCGAGACCCCGAGTTACGGCGTCGCCGGTGCGAACGCGCCGACCGACGTCCACCCGGGCTGGGTGGCGTTCCCGACCGACTCCGCGTCGCCGCACCACCTGTTCACGAGCGACGGCTCCGCGGCCGGCGAGCAGGCGCTCCGGAACGCGTTCGGTCGGGTCTTCCAGCAGGACGCCCTGCGGTGGACGAACGACCGGGGGCAGACCGACGGAACGATCTCCCAGGACCTGGCGAGCGTCGTCCTCGAAGAGCAGGTGCACCAGCGCAACCCGCTGGACTCGTGGCGCGCGAAGGTCGAGCAGTTCCGTCAGCAGCCGGTCGCCGAGCGTGACTTCTGGTCGAACCAGATGAACGGGATGACCCGGCACCTGGTCTTCGACCAACTCCGCCGCGCCTACGGCGAGGACTTCATCGCCACCGTCTCCGCGCGCGTGCGTTCGGACGTCGCGGCGGGCAGCGACCGGGAGGCACGCCGCGCCTTCGTCCTGCAGGCCACGCACGTCGCGGGGCACGACCTCACCCCGTTCTTCGAGCAGTGGGGCGTCCAGGTGGAGGACGACCTCCGCCCGCACCTCGCGGAGTACCCGGCGCTCGAGACGCCGATCTGGGACGACTTCGACGCCCTGGACTGAACGGACGGGAGGCCCGTGGCCGGTCATGCAGACCGGCCCCGGGCCTCCCGTCCGTCAGCGCGCGGCGACACGCACGGTGACCGCCTCAGCGCTGCGGCAGGTCCCGCTCCGGGTACCCCACGTACAGCTGCTGCGGGCGGCCGATCTTGTTGAGCGGGTCGTTGTTGAGCTCGCGCCACTGGGCGATCCACCCGGGCAGCCGGCCGATGGCGAACAGCACCGTGAACATCCGCGGCGGGAAGCCCATCGCCTTGTAGATGATGCCCGTGTAGAAGTCGACGTTCGGGTAGAGCTTGCGGCTGACGAAGTACTCGTCCTCGAGCGCGATCTGCTCGAGCTCCTTCGCGATGTCGAGCAGGTCGTCCTGCACGCCGAGGGCCTCGAGGACCTCGTCCGCGGACTCCTTCACGAGCTTCGCGCGGGGGTCGTAGTTCTTGTAGACGCGGTGTCCGAAGCCCATGAGCTTCACCCCACGCTCCTTGTTCTTCACCCGCTCGACGAAGCGCGTGACGGGCTCGCCGGAGTCCTTGATCTGCTGCAGCATCTCGAGCACGGCCTCGTTCGCGCCGCCGTGCAGCGGGCCGTAGAGGGCGTTGATGCCGGCGGAGATCGAGGCGAACATGTTCGCCTTCGTCGACCCGACCAGGCGCACGGTGGCGGTCGAGGCGTTCTGCTCGTGGTCCTCGTGCAGGATGAGCAGCCGGTCGAGCGCCTTCGAGAGCACCGGGTTCGGCTGGTACGGCTCGGCCATCGTGCCGAAGTTGAGCCGGAGGAAGTTGTCGACGAAGGACAGCGAGTTGTCCGGGTACAGGAACGCCTGCCCGATGGCCTTCTTGTGGGCGTACGCGGCGATGACCGGCAGCTTGGCGAGGAGCCGGACGGTCTGCAGCTCGACCTTTTCCGGGTCGTCGACGTCCATGTCGTCCTCGTAGTACGTCGACAGGGCGCTGACCGCGCTGGACAGGACGGACATCGGGTGCGCCGAGTGCGGGAGCGCGTCGAACAAGCGGCGCAGGTCCTCGTGCAGCAGCGTGTGCCGGCGGATGCGGCTGTCGAACGCGTCGAGCTCGCTCGCGCTGGGCAGCTCGCCGTAGATGAGGAGCCATGCGACCTCGAGGAAGGTGCAGTTCGAGGCGACCTGGTCGATCGGGTAGCCGCGGTACCGCAGGATGCCCTGGTCGCCGTCGATGTACGTGATGGCGCTCTTCGTCGAGCCGGTGTTCACGAAGCCGTAGTCGAGCGTGTTCAGCCCGGTCTGCTTCTTGAGCGTCGAGATGTCGATCGTGGAGGCGCCGTCGACGCTCTGCAGGATCGGGAACTCCGCCGTTCCCCCCGGGTACGTCAGCGTGGCCGTCTCGGTCGCCTGTTCGGCGCCGGGGCTCACGGGGACGGGCGTCGTGGGCGGTGTGGCCGTCTTCTGAGCGTCGTTGGCAGTGTCAGTCACGCTGGACAGCCTAATCGCGGCGACTGTCGGTCCGGTACATGCAGCTGCTCATAAGTTTGGGGGGAACCGCTGTTGTGCACAGGCGTCGCCGGTGGGCGGGTGGCCGGACGGGAGGCCCGTCAGCCGTTGGCGACTCGGCCTGCGCTGGCGAGACGCTGGGCTGCGGCGGCGATCCGGTCGTCCGTCGCGGTCAGCGCGACGCGCACGTGGCGGGCGCCGGCGGCCCCGTAGAACGTGCCCGGGGCGACGAGGATGCCGTGCTCGGCCAGCCAGGCGACGGTGTCGAGCGCGGGCTCGTCGCGGGTCGCCCAGAGGTACAGGCCGGCACCGCTGGCGTCGATGCGGAAGCCGGCGCGTTCGAATGCCGTCCGGAGCACGTTCCGTCGGTTGCGGTACCGGGTCTTCTGCTGGTGGACGTGGGCGGTGTCCTCGAGCGCGACGATCATCGCGTGCTGGACGGGCAGCGGCGGCATCATGCCGGTGTGCTTGCGGATCGCCAGGACGTCGGCGAGCAGCGCCGGGTCGCCGGCGACGAACGCGGCGCGGTAGCCGGCCAGGTTCGACTGCTTCGACAGCGAGTAGACGCTGAGGACGCCGTCGAACGAGTCGCCCACGACACGGGGGTCGAGGATCGTCGGGGTCGGCGTGGTGTCGTACGGGGCGTCCCAGCCGAGTTCGGCGTAGCACTCGTCGCCCACGATCACGGCGCCGAGTTCGCGGGCGCGGACGACGGCGGCGCGCAGCTGCTCGATCGAGAGCACGCGTCCGTCGGGGTTGCCCGGCGAGTTCAGCCAGACGAGCTTCGTGCTCGACGGCCACGCGGCGGGGTCGTCGGCGGCCAGGGCGTCGGCGCGCACCAGGGCGGCGCCGAGTTCGTAGGTCGGGTACGCCGCTTCCGGGAACACGACCGTGTCACCTGGGCCGAGGCCCATCCAGAGCGCCAGGCCCGCGATGAACTCCTTCGACCCGATCGTCGGCAGCACGTGGTCGGCGGTGAGCTCGACGCCCTGTCGCCGGCCGTACCAGGCGGCGATCGCTTCACGGAGGGCCGGGGTGCCGGCGACCTGCGGGTAGGCGTGCGCGTCGGTGGCGTCGGCCAGGGCGCGTCGGACGACGTCCGGGGTGGGGTCGACCGGCGACCCGACACTGAGGTCGACGATGCCGCCGTCGTACGCCGCGGCGCGCTGCTTGTACGGGGCGAGCTGGTCCCAGGGGAAGTCGGGCAGGTCGAGCGGCACGGGTCAGGCCCGCGGCTGCGCCATGACGACCGGGTGGTCCGCGTGGATCACGCCGACCTTTGCTGCGCCACCGGGCGAACCGATCTCGGAGAAGAACTCGACGTTCGCCTTGTAGTAGTCCGCCCACTGCTCGGGGAGGTCGTCCTCGTAGTAGATGGCCTCGACCGGGCACACCGGCTCGCAGGCACCGCAGTCGACGCACTCGTCCGGGTGGATGTACAGCGACCGGTCACCCTCGTAGATGCAGTCGACGGGGCATTCGTCGATGCACGCGCGGTCCTTGACGTCGACACAGGGCTGGGCGATCACGTAGGTCACGAGCGAGTGCTCCCTTCCGGGGGTTGAGCGACTGCCAGCCTACTCGTGCGGGGCTGCGACCACGGACCGCGCCCCGTCCGTCGGCGGCTGTCCGTCCGTCGGGCGCTGCCCGTTCGTCAGCGGGTGGGCCCGGAGCCCGGTGAGGTCGGGCCAGGCGAGGACGAGCATCGCGACGACCGCCGGACCGAACGTCCACACGTAGCCGGCGGCGTTCGCCAGGACCAGTGGGGAGGTCGGTCCGGCCACGGCGACGAGCACCTGGGTGGCGAGGATGATCCCGATGCCGACCGCCGCGACGAGCAACCGCGACCGGTACAGCAACCGGACGCCGACGACGATGCCGATCACGATGAGGCTGGTGATGACCATGCCGATCGGGGCGGTGCTCCACGAGCCGATCTCGACGGTCTGCTGGTGGGTGATCGTGCCGAGGGCGCCGACGAGGACACCCACGACGGCGGCCACGACGACCGCGGTGGCCTTGCCCTGCCCGGACATCTCGGCGTAGGTCTGCGGGGCGGCCGGAGCCGGGGGTGCGTCGTGCCGGAAGGCCTCGACCGCGGGTACCTGGTGCCGGACGCCGTGCGGCATCACGTACGACAGCGACGCGGGGTCCTGCGGGTCGGCGGGGTCGACGGCGACCTGGCTGCGGTACTGCTCGAGCGCCGCTCGGACCCGCCCACGCACCGGCAGGACGTCGACGGTGAGGTCGGCGAGCCCGGAGTCGGCGTCCACGATCATCGAGAACGCGACCTCTTCGGCCTGCGCGGCGTACCGGGCTGCGGCGTGGATACGGAGGTGGTCCGGGTGCCCGTACCCGCCGTCGTCGCCGTAGCTGACGACGGCGTCGGCGCCGGTCGAGCGGATGGCGGCGCGGACGTCGTCGACGACCTCACCGAGGTCGGCGCGGGTGAGCGAGTCCGCAGGGGCGTCGCCGGCCGAGGTGGCCCGGCCGTCCGGCCCCCACTGCATGCCGGAGTCCGTGTAGCGCCGTGCCGGGAGGTCCGTGGGACGGGCACCAGGACCGCCGAGCCAGAGGTGCGCGGGCCCGCCCAGGGCAGCCAGGGCCGCGGCGATCTCCGTCTCACGGTGCGCGGCGACCCGGAGGCCGTCCCCCGCCAACGGCGCGAGCTCGCTGGTGAGCATCTCGCCGCGCTCACCACGGGTGGCCGTCAGGACGGTCACGTGGGCGCCGAGTTCGAGCAGCGTCGCGATGGTGCCGCCGGACGCGAGCGTCTCGTCGTCGGGGTGCGCGTGGACGAAGAGGACGCGCTCGGGGCGTGTGACCGTGGACATCGCCTGCAAGCGTACGGGACGCCGTCCGGGCGGCGGCCGGACGAAGCGGAGGTGAGCGGCCGGACGGAGCGGAGGTCAGCGGGGCGTGACGATGTACGTCGCGGTGGCGCCACCGTCGTGGTCGGACGAGAAGGTCACGACGACCCGGTGGTCGTCGCTCCGGAACAGCCCGAAGGCACTCGACGAGTCGGCACGCTCGGCCGACTTGGTGAAGCCGGCGTCCGCGAGCTGCTGCGCGGCCCGGGCGAAGTCGTCGACCGAGGACGTGTGCACCTGGACGACCCACCCGGAGCCCGCGGGTCCGGCTCCCCCGCCGAGCACCGTGCCGTCGACGAGCGGGACGGCCGCGGACGGGAAGCCCGCGGGCACCTGGCCGTCGCTCGTCACCTTCGTGCCCTTGAGCGCGGTGTCGAGGGCGCCGTCGATCCCACCGGCGACCTTCGCCATGCCCTGCTGGATGGCGGCACCGTCGATGCCCTGCACGGACTCGGAGACACTCGACGCCACGGACGAACCGAGGTCGGTCGCCTGGGTGAGCGTCTCGGTGGAGCAGCCGCTCAGGCCGGCGAGGGCGACACCGGCGGCGACGGCGGCGGTCAGGGAGGTGCGGATCGGGTGACGCATGCCGGTACCGTAACCGCCCCGACCTCGAACTGGTCGAGCATCGGCTGGGTGATCACCCGCACTGGGGTCATCGGCGCTGGGTCATCCGCGCCGGGGGCAGCCGGACGCCGCGGCGCGTCAGTCGAGCGTCGCCCGGGCTGCCGCGACCAGGGCGTCGACCCCGACCGGGATCGCAGTGTCGGCCTGCGGCGCGTAGAACGGCGAGTGGTTGCTCGGGATGTCCTCACCACGACGGAACAGCTCCGGGTCGGTGATGCCCGTGAACCAGTACACGATCGGGGCTCCGGCGGCGGTCGCGAGCTGTCCGACGTCCTCAGACGCCATCGCCAGCCCGGACTCCATGTCGACGGCGTGCGGCACGACGGCCCGCACCGCCTCGAGCACGACCGCGGCCTGGTCCGCGTCGTTCACCAGGACGTCGGCGCCCGGGGCCCGCTCGATCGTCGGCGCAGCCAGTCCCCCGGCGTCGCTCTCGGCACGGACGATCCGCTCGATCGAGGCGATGATCGCCGCGCGGGTCTCCTCGTTGCGCGCCCGGGTGGAGATCTCGATGACGGCCGTGTCCGGGATGATGTTCGGCCGCGTGCCGGCGTGGAACGAGCCCACGGTGACGACACCGGCGTCGCTCGGACCGACCTCGCGCGAGACGATCGTCTGCAGTCGGACCACCGCCGACGCCGCCGTGACGATCGGGTCGAGGGACGCCTGCGGCGCGGACCCGTGGGCACCGCGACCGTTGAACGTGACGGTGAAGCGGTCGCTCGACGCCATCACGGCGCCGGACCCCACGGCGACGACGCCGACCGGAGCCGGGGCCGAGTGCTGTCCGAGGACCACGGTCGGCTTCGGGAAGCGCTCGACCAGTCCGTCGTCGATCATCGCGCGGGCGCCGGAGATGACCTCTTCCGCCGGCTGGAACACTGCAACGACGGTTCCGCTCCAATCCGCCCGGGTCGCGACCAGGCGCTCGAGGGTGCCGAGCAGCCACGTCACGTGGATGTCGTGCCCGCAGGCGTGCATGGTCGGACCCTCGTTGCCGTCCTCGTCCGTCGCGCGGGCGGTGCTGGCGTAGGGCAGGCCGGTGCGCTCCTGCACGGGCAGCCCGTCCATGTCGGCGCGGAGCCAGACCACCGGGCCGTCACCGTTCTCGAGGACCCCGACGACGCCGGTCCCGCCGACACCCGTGGTGACGGTGATGCCGCCGATCTCGGTCAGGCGGTCGACGACGACGCCCGCGGTGCGGTGCTCCTGGAAGCCGAGTTCCGGGTGGGCGTGCAGGTCCTGGTAGATGGAGAGCAGGTCGAGAGTCACCCGTCCACCGTATCTCCCGACCGTGTCTCCCGACGCCGACGGCCCGGCCACCTGCGAGCGGTGACCGGGCCGTGGGACGGAGGACGGGCCTCCAGGGTGTGGCTTACGCGTCCTGGCGCTTGAGGCGCGCGTAGGAGCGCTGGCGAGCCGACGCGTCCAGCTCGACCTTGCGGATGCGGACCGCGTCCGGGGTGACCTCGACGCACTCGTCCTCGCGGGCGAACTCGAGGCACTCCTCGAGCGACAGCTGCCGGGACGGCGTCATCGACTCGAACGTGTCGGCGTTGGCCGAACGCATGTTGGTGAGCTTCTTCTCCTTGGTGATGTTCACGTCCATGTCGTCGGCGCGCGAGTTCTCGCCGATGACCATGCCCTCGTAGACCTCTTCCGTCGGCTGGACGAAGAACGACATGCGCTCCTGGAGGTTCGTGATGGCGAACGGGGTGACCACACCGGAGCGGTCGGAGACGATCGAACCGTTGATGCGGGTCTGGATCGCACCGGCCCACTCGTCGTAGCCGTGGAAGATCGCGTTGGCGATGCCGGTGCCGCGCGTCTCCGTGAGGAAGGACGTGCGGAAGCCGATGAGGCCACGCGACGGCACGATGAACTCCATGCGGATCCAGCCGGTGCCGTGGTTCACCATGTTCTCCATGCGGCCCTTGCGGGCAGCCATGAGCTGGGTGATGGCGCCGAGGTGCTCCTCCGGCGTGTCGATGGTCATGTGCTCGTACGGCTCCTGCAGCTTGCCGTTCTCGTCACGCTTGGTGACGACCTGCGGCTTGCCGACGGTGAGCTCGAAGCCCTCGCGACGCATCTGCTCGACCAGGATGGCGAGTGCGAGCTCGCCACGACCCTGGACCTCCCAGGCGTCCGGGCGGCCGATGTCGACGACCTTGAGCGAGACGTTGCCGACCAGCTCGCGGTCCAGGCGCTCCTTGACCATGCGGGCGGTGAGCTTGTGGCCCTTGACCTTGCCGACGAGCGGCGAGGTGTTGGTCCCGATCGTCATCGAGATCGCCGGCGCGTCGACCGTGATGGTCGGCAGCGGACGGACGTCCTCGGGGTCGCTCAGGGTCTCACCGATGGTGATCGTGTCGAAGCCGGCGACGGCGACGATGTCGCCGGGGCCCGCGGACTCGGCCGGGAAGCGGTTGAGTGCCTTGGTGATGAGGAGCTCGGTGATGCGGGCGTTGACGACGGTGCCGTCGTGCTTGACCCAGGCGACCGTCTGGCCCTTCTTCATCTCACCGTGGAAGATGCGGAGCAGGGCGAGGCGACCGAGGAACGGCGACGCGTCGAGGTTGGTGACGTGCGCCTGCAGCGGGTGCTCGTCGTCGTACGTCGGGGCCGGGACGTGCTGGAGGATCGCTTCGAAGAGCGGCTCGAGGTCGTCGTTGTCGGGCAGCGTGCCGTCTTCGGGCTTGTTGCGCGACGCGGCACCGTTGCGGCCGGAGGCGTAGACCACCGGGACGTCGAGGATCGCGTCGAGGTCGAGGTCGTCGACCTCGTCCGACATGTCGGAGGCGAGACCGAGGAGCAGGTCCTGGCTCTCCGAGACGACCTCGTCGATGCGCGAGTCCGGGCGGTCCGTCTTGTTGACGAGCAGGATCACCGGGAGCTTGGCGGCGAGCGCCTTGCGGAGCACGAAGCGCGTCTGGGGCAGCGGGCCCTCGGACGCGTCGACGAGCAGGACGACACCGTCGACCATGGAGAGGCCGCGCTCGACCTCACCACCGAAGTCGGCGTGGCCCGGGGTGTCGATCACGTTGATCGTGATGGGGCCGCCCGCGCCGAACTCGGCGGCGTGCTTGCCGTTGTAGAGGACCGACGTGTTCTTCGCGAGGATGGTGATGCCCTTCTCGCGCTCGAGGTCGTTCGAGTCCATCATGCGGTCTTCGCCCTCGAAGTGGGCGTCGAACGAGTTGGTCTGCGTCAGCATCGCGTCGACGAGGGTGGTCTTGCCGTGGTCGACGTGTGCCACGATGGCGACGTTGCGCAGGTCGGACCGAGTGGCGAGCGCCATACAGGACATCCTTTTGTGTTCGGAAGATGATCGGGCGAGTGCCCGGGGTTCGGGCCGTTCCCGAGGGTTCCCGGGCCGAGCCCGAGGTGTTCTCGGGACCAGCCCGAGGTGCGGGACCGTGCCCGACGGATTTCGGGACCATGCCCGACTCGCCAGTCTACCGGTAGTTCGCAAGCAGAGGGAGTACAGCGTATGAGCCGTCGGCGAACGTGGACCGAGATCACCATCGTGCTCATGCTGTCACTGGGCGCGAGTGCGCTCTACTCGGTCCTGCAGATCATCGACGACCTGTCCCAGACGACACCGCTCGGGCAGCAGTCGACGGCACTGAACACCTCGACGACGACCGTGCAGTACGTCGACCTCGCCCGCCAGCTGCTGGGCATCGCGGCCGACCTGGCGCCGGTCGCGCTGGTCTGCATGCTGCTCTGGAGCTCGTCACGCCCACACCTCGGCCGACTCGGCATCGACCGCTTCCGCGTCCGTCCGGACCTCGGCGGCGCGGCGCTCATCGCCCTCGGCATCGGCATCCCCGGACTCGCCCTGTACTTCACCGGTCGGGCACTCGGCATCACGGTCGCCGTCGACCCCGCCGCCCTCGGCTCGTACTGGTGGACGATCCCGGTACTCCTGCTGTCCGCCGTCCGCTCAGGGCTGCAGGAAGAGGTGATCGTCGTCGGCTACCTGTACTCGCGGCTCGGCGACCTGGGATGGGGGCGGTGGCAGGTCATCCTGTCCACCGCGGTCCTCCGCGGCAGCTACCACCTGTACCAGGGCTTCGGCGCGTTCGTCGGCAACGCGGTGATGGGCGTCGTCTTCGGCTGGATCTACACGAGGTGGGGCCGCCTGCTCCCCCTCGTCATCACGCACGTGCTCCTCGACGCCACCGTCTTCGTCGGGTACCCGTTCGTCGCGCACGCGTTCCCGGCCCTCTTCTCCTGACACCGGCAGCCGACTTCTCCACAGACATCCCGAGTTCTTCCGGGTCGCCCGGCTGAAATGCTACGTTCCACACACTGCTCCGAGCGATGTGGGGAACGATGGGGATCGAGTTCGACGACGTGGCCGTGTCACGGCTGGTCGCGTGCCTGACGGACGTGGCGTTGCGCCTCCGAGCCAGCGGCGCGGGCCGACGAGCGAGCGCGGAACGCGCGCTGCAGGACTTCCACGGTGCGTACGCCCGGTTGTTCGCGGCGGCGCGCACGATCGAGTCGGAGGACCGGGGCCGGTTGACGAGGGCGCTCGAGGACCTGACGGTCCAGCTCCACGTCGTCAGCCGCCAGGCGGACGAGGAGCGTCGCCGACTGGAGGCCCGGATCGCCTGGCAGGAACGCGAACGGCGACGAGACCACGCGTTGGTCGCCGTCGGCGTCCCGCCGGGGTCGGTCCTGGACTGGGCGAGCGGCGCCTGGGACCCCGAGCCGTCGGCGACCCCGGTGCGCCCGACCCCGGTGTCCGCGGCCTTCCGCGCACGGCCACGGCAGCGCAGCGCCAGCGGCACCGGCAGCGGCAGCGGCAGCGGCAGCGGCAGCGGCGACGCGGGCGGCGGTCGGAGTGGCGCTGGTGGTCGGAGTGGGGCTGACCCGCGGCGGCTGCGCGAGTTCAGCGCCTCCGCCGGCGTGCAGGACGCTGCGACCGAACAGGACCTCCACCGGGTCCGGAACGCGTGGGCCGGCTTCACCGCGCGGTGTGCCTGGGTGCCGGTGGACGAGGCCACGTTGGTCGCCGGGTTCGGGGACCACCTCGCCGAGAACGTCGAGGACACCGCCTGGGTGCGTCGGATCGCGAACGCCTTCGCGGCCGCGGGCAGCGGGGTGTTCCTGGCGGACGGCGTGCTCGACGTCGCCGGGACGTCGACGCTGCCCACCGGACTCCAGCAGGTGTTCGACCCGTCAGCCACGTCGGCCGAGGTCGCGGCGGCGTGGTCGGAGCTCGGGCTGTCCGAGCACGACCTGCGCGCACTCCCCCTGACCACGACGCTGCAGGTCGCGAACCTCGACGGTGTCCCCGCCGCGGCGCGTGACATCGCCTCGCGCGCGGTGCTGCGGGCAGCGCTCGGGAACCCGGAGCGGGTGTACCGGATGCTCGGCCTGCGGTACACGCACGGCGCCGTGACGATGGACGAGTTCCGCCAGCAGGTCGCGGCGCTGTGGAAGGGCGTGCGGCGGGCGGACCGTCTCGCGCAGGAGCTGGAGTCACCCTCCGCCGCGGTCGCGCAGCTCGTCGGCTTCGGCGCCACGGACGGCGCACTCGTGGCAGCGGTGTCGCTCGGGGACCTCGACACGGCCTCGAACGTCACGGTGAACGTGCCGGGCGCGACCACGACGCTCGACAGCACGGACGGGCAGGTCCGTGCCGCCGCCGGTCTGCTGCGCGGCGCCGTTCGGCTCGCCCCGGCGTCGTCCTTCGCCGTCGTCTCCTGGATGGGCTACCGGGCACCGGAACTCGTCGAGGTGCCCGCGCACCGACGCGCGGTCACCGGCGGCGTCGAGCTCGCGTCCTTCGTCGACGGTGTCCGCGACAGCCGGCACGGCAACGCTCCGGGACGCCTCACGGTGCTCGGACACTCGTACGGTTCTGCGGTGGCGGTCGAAGCGGCTGCGCAGACGCGGCACCGGGTCGACGCCGTCGTCACCTACGGCTCGGTCGGGTTCACGAACGACACGCGGCCCGAGCACCTCAACGTCCGCCAGGTCTTCGCCACGGAGGGCGAACAGGACCACACGGCGCGCCTCGGCCGGATCGGCCGGACCGACCCTCGTGACCTCCCGGGCGTCCACGTCTTCTCGTCCGAGGCCGGGCCCGGGACGGAAGCGGTCACCGGCCACGACATGTACCCGCCGACCGGCGTCGGGTACCTGTCACCCGACGCCACGGCGCAGCGTCACATCATCGAGATCATCGCGACCGGGAGGCCCGGATGACGGCCTGGAACAGGACGGTCCGCACGATCGTCGCCGTCGTCCTGACTGTCGGACTGGCTGCCGGGTGCACGTCCGGAGGAGGAACCATGGAGCACGACGCCGGAGGACTCACACGGCAGGAGGTCGCCGCGCTCTCGTTGCACGAGGAGTACGACCGGTACCGCGAGCACTACCGGACGATGCAGCAGGTCCTCGCGGACGCGCAACGGCAGCTCTCCGTTGGCGAGTGGCACTGGAACGGCGGCGATGCCATCCCGCAGATCGGCGGTGACGGGATACGCCCGTTGGCCGGGGCCGACACGCAGAACACGTACGCGCTGGAGTCAGGCCGGTCCTGGGACCCGGACGGTGCGCACGGATCACGGTCCGATCTCGAGCCGTTGATCGACTACTTCGCCGCGAAGGGCTGGGGCCACCACGTCGAGCGGATCACGGACACCTACTACCTCGACGGGTACACCGACGACGGCTGGCGCATCCAGTACCTCGTCCAACCGAGTGGTCACTACTCGCTCGACGTCTTCAGCGACCTGTTCTGGACGAACGACGCCGACGCACTCTCCGAAGCCGTGGGCGGCCGCGCCGGCGGACGGCACCCGTCGTCCTCCCGACCCGGCGAGTACCCGGAACCGCCGACGTGGGACTCGCCGATCATCAGCCCACCGAAGATCTGAGCGGTGCCACGGACGGTCGCGCACCCGACCACGGACGGACGGAAGGCGGTGCGCACGTCGTGCGCACCGCCTCCCGTCCGTCGCTGGCTACGCCGCGATCGAGGCGACCTTCTCCGGGTAGTGGCACGCCGCCCGGTGGTCGACGTCCTCGCCACGACGGGGCGCCTTCTCCGGTTCGTCCGTCTCACAGCGGCGACGTTCCGCCTCGGGCAGGATCGCGAAGAGCGGGCAGCGCGAGCGGAACCGGCAGCCGGTCGGCCGCTCGGTCGGACTGGGCGGGTCGCCCGGCAGCAGGATCGTCGTGCGGGCCCGCTCGACGACGGGGTCCGGCACCGGCACGGCGGACATGAGCGCTGCCGTGTAGGGGTGCATCGGGCGTTCGAACACCTCGTCGACCGCACCCTCCTCGACGGTGCGGCCGAGGTACATGACACTGACGCGGTCGGCGACGTGCCGGATGACGGACAGGTCGTGCGAGACGAACAGGTAGGACAGCCCGAGGCGCGCCTTGAGTTCGGCGAGCAGGTTGAGCACGCCGGCCTGGATCGACACGTCGAGGGCCGAGACGGGCTCGTCGAGGACGATCAGGTCGGGCTCCACCGCGAGGGCTCGGGCGATGGAGATGCGCTGCCGCTGCCCGCCGGAGAACTCGTGCGGGTAGCGGTCGGCCTCGGCGGCCCGCAGTCCGACCAGGCCGAGCAGTTCCGGCACGCGCTCGTCGATCCGGGAGGCCGGAGCGCCGATCGCCCGGAGCGGCTCCGCGACGACGTCGTAGACCGACATGCGCGGGTCGAGGCTGGCGGACGGGTCCTGGAAGACCATCGAGATGCGCTGCCGCAGTGCCCGGGTTCCGGCTGCGCCGCGTGCGGTGGCGTCCGCGAGGGACTCACCGAACAGCTCGACGGTGCCCGCTTCCGGACGCTCGAGGTCCATCAGCTGGTGCAGGGTCGTCGACTTGCCGGAGCCGGACTCGCCGACCAGGCCGAGGGTCTCGCCCCGGCGGATGTCGAGGTCGACACCGTCGACGGCGAAGACCTCGCCGACCTTGCGGCGGAAGACGGCGCCCTTGACGAGCGGGAAGGTCTTCGTGAGGCCTTCGACGTGCACGACGGGCTCGCGGTCGGTGCGGGACGCCGCCACCGCGGCGGCGTGCTCGGGGATGACGGGCAGGGAGAAGATCCGGCCGGCGTCCGCGTGCGCGGCGGCGACCTCGGCGGTGCGGTGGCACGCGGCGGTGTGGCCGGCGGCGTGCGACGGCGCCCCAGCGGCGGCCGCGCCGGAGCCGGCAGCTGCGGCGTCGGCGGTGTCGAGGCCCGCAGCGGCGTCGACGGCGGTGACCCCGATGCCGACCGGCGGTGCGAGGACCGGCTCGGTCGACCGGCAGACCTCGCTGACGAGCGGGCAGCGCGCCGCGAAGGGGCAGGCGTCCGGCAGGCCGATGAGCGACGGCGGCGACCCGGGGATCGGCACGAGCGGCGACCGGTCGGTGGCGTCGAGCCGCGGGAGCGCCCCGATGAGCCCGATCGTGTACGGCATGCGTGGCCGGGCGAACAGCTCCTCGGCGGTCGCGGTCTCGACGATCCGACCGGCGTACATGACGGCGATCCGGTCGGCGATGCCCGCGATGACACCCAGGTCGTGGCTGACGAACACCAGGGCGGCGCCGGTCTCGCGCTGGGCGGTCCGGAGCACCTCGATGATCTGCGCCTGGATCGTGACGTCGAGTGCTGTGGTGGGCTCGTCGGCCAGGATCACGTCCGGGTCGTTCGCCATCGCCATCGCGATCATGGCGCGCTGCCGCATGCCGCCGGAGAACTCGTGCGGGAAGGCGTCGACGCGGCGGGCGGGCTCGGGGATGCCGACGAGCCCGAGGAGCTCGATGGCACGGGCCCGGGCCTCGGCCTTCGAGGCACCGCGGTGCAGGCGGACGGTCTCGGCGATCTGGTCGCCGATCGTGTACACCGGCGTGAACGCGGACAGCGGGTCCTGGAAGACCATCGCGACCTTGTCACCGCGCAGGCGGCTCATCTGCTTGTCGGAGCGACCGAGCAGTTCATCGCCGTCGAGTTGGACGGAGCCGGTGACCTTCGTGGTGTCGGGCAGCAGGCCGAGGACGGCCAGGCTCGTCACCGACTTACCGGACCCGGACTCGCCGACGATGCCCAGGACCTCGCCACGGCGGAGTTCCAGGTCGACGCCGCGGACCGCGTGCACGGTCCCCCGCGGGGTCGGGAAGCGGACGTGAAGGTCACGGACCCGCAGGATCGGCTCGGTGCTGGTCGTCGGCGTCGCGGCCGACCCGTTCGTGATGGTGCTCATGCTGCTTCCCCGGTCGTCAGTGCGGCGGTCATGCGCCGGAACCGGCCTGTGTGTTCAACGCGGCCACGTCCACGGCCGCCTGGTTCTGGTCACGACGGCGGTTGCGCTTCTCACGCTTGCCGGTCGTCGAGGTCGGGTCGAGGGCGTCACGCAGCCCGTCGCCGATCAGGTTCGCCGCGATCGCGAAGACCACGAGCGCGCCGGCCGCGAAGTAGAACAGCCACGGGCTGGTCAGCGCGTTGTCCTGGTTCTGGGCGATCAGCGTGCCGAGCGAGACGTCCGGCGACTGCACGCCGAAGCCGAAGTAGCTCAGGGTGGTCTCACCGAGCACCGCGGTCGCGACCTGGATCGTGCCGTCGATGATGAGGAAGGACGCCACGTTCGGCAGGACGTGCCGGAAGATGATCCGGAACGGGCCGATCCCCATGTACCGGGCGGCGCGGACGAACTCGCGCTCCTTGACCGACAGGGTCATCGAGCGGACGACGCGGGCGGTGATCATCCAGCCGAACAGCGTGATGAGCACGACCAGGACGATCCATCCGGCGTTCTGGATGCGCGGGCTGATGATCGCGATGATGAGGAACGACGGCAGCACGAGCAGCATGTCGACGAAGAACATCACGATGCGGTCGACCCAGCCGCCGAAGTACCCGGCGGCGGCGCCCGTGATCGCGGCGATGGCGGTCGAGAACACGGCGACGAGCAGGCCGATGAGCAGGCTCTTCTGCATGCCGCGGGCCGTCTGGGAGAAGACGTCCTGGCCGATGCCGTTCGTGCCGAACCAGTGCGTGGCGCTCGGCGGCCGGGTGAACGCCGTGTAGTCGATCTGCGAGTACTGCCAGGGGCTGACCAGCGGGCCGAGGAACGCGAAGGCGAACAGCAGCACGATGACGATGACGCCGATGCCCGCGCCGCGGTTCATGAACAGCCGTCTTGTTGTCTGCAGGAACCGGTTGCCCTGCCGCTTCGGGCGGGCCGGGGTGTCGCTCTTCGCGATGAGCGAGGGGTCGACGGGTTCGATCCGGGTGTCGGTCATGTCATGCCCTCCTGACGCGCGGGTCCAGCGCTGCGGTCGCGACGTCGGCGAGGAACCCGGAGATGAGCACCACCACCGCGGCGAACAGCGTGTACGCCGTCACGACGTTGACGTCGTTGCCGTTCACCGCGTCGATGAACCACGAGCCGAGCCCGTTCCACGCGAAGATCTTCTCGGTCAGGGTCGCGCCGGTCAGGATGCCGAGGAACCCGTAGGCGAAGAGCGTGGTCATCGGGATGAGCGCAGTACGCAGGCCGTGCTTGAACGTGGCCCGTCCCCGCGTCAGCCCCTTCGCCCGGGCGGTCCTGAGGAAGTCCGAACCCAGGACGTCGAGCATCGTCGCTCGCTGGTACCGGCTGTAGATGGCGATGAGGCCCAGCGCGATCGAGATCGTCGGGAGCAGCAGGTGCGCGCCGCGGTCGACGAGCAGCGTCCACGCCGACCCGTCGAGTCCGGGGGTCGCCTCGCCCGTGAAGTTGATGAGCTGGCTGCCGGCGTCCTGGTTCAGCTTCGTTGCACTGATCTTCAGGATGACCGCGGTCAGGAACACGGGTGTCGAGAACAGGACGATCGAGATCGCGGCGCTGACCCGGTCCGAGATCTTGTACTGCCGGATCGCGTTCCACACGCCGACGAGGACGCCGAGCACGATGCCGGCGATCGATCCGACGACCAGCAGCCGGAGACTCACCCCCAGCCGCGGGAAGAACTGGTCGTTGACCGAACGGTCCTGGATCGTCTGGCCGAGGTCGCCGTGCACGACCCCGTCGAGCCAGTGCCCGTACCGGATCACCACGGGGGTCTTGTCGTTGACGCCGATGTCGTCGAGCTTGGCGTCGATGACCTGTGCCGAGGGCGCAGGGTTCCGCTGCGCGTAGACGGAACGGGGGCTGAACGTCGCTGACGCGAGGAAGTAGGTCAGCGAGGTCGCGAGGAACACGAGCACGACGTAGTACACGAATCGACGCGCCAGGAAGCGGATCATGGAGGCCACCATAGGGCCTCGTTTGTTTCCGGTACATGTCGTCGCTCCGCCGGGCTCGTAACGAAAGTACGTCGGATACGGAAAATGCCAGTCGCCCCCACTCGGGGGCCCTAGGCTCAGCGACAACTTCCAGAGGGGAACGAAATGAAGCACAGGAACGTCCTCGCGGTGACGGCGACCCTCGCCGGGATCGCACTCGCCGTGACCGGTTGCTCGGGCGGATCAGGTGGATCCGGTGGGTCCGGATCCGACGACTCGGGCAAGAAGACGCTGCCGACCTCGGCACAGATCAACCCGAAGCCCGTCTCCGACCTCGAAGACGGTGGCACGCTCCGTCTGCCGATCTCGCAGTGGGTGTCGCAGTGGAACTACAACCAGGTCGACGGCCCGCTCGTCGACGCGGCGACGATCGAGCAGGCGACGATGCCGTACGTCTACACGATCGACGGCAAGGGTGCCCCCACCCTGGACACCGACTACGTGTCGAAGGCCGAGGTCACGAGCGACGACCCGCTCACGATCTCGTACACGATCAACGACAAGGCCAAGTGGAACGACGGCTCGGAGATCACCTGGCGTGACTTCGAGAACGAGTGGAAGACCACCAACGGCACGGACAAGGCCTACCTCATCGCCGGCTCCACCGGCTACGAGGACATCTCCTCCGTGACCAAGGGCGCGACCGACAAGGACGTCGTGGTCAAGTTCTCCACCCCGTTCTCGGACTGGAAGTCCCTGTTCAGCCCGCTGTACCCGGCCAGCCAGACCAGCACGCCGGACCAGTTCAACAACGGCTACAAGGGCAAGGTCCCGGTGTCGTCCGGTCCGTACAAGATCACGGACCTGAACGAGACCGCCGGCACCGTCACCATGAAGCCGGACGAGAACTGGTGGGGCGACAAGCCCAAGCTCGACCAGGTGATCTTCCGCTCGCTGGACGGCAACGCCGACGTCGACGCCTACCTGAACAAGGAGATCGACTCCGTCCTGACGACGACGTCGGAGCGCTTCGACCGGGTGAAGAACGCGAAGAACACGAAGATCCTCGCGTCGACGTCCGCCCAGTACACGCACGTCGACTTCTCGACGAACGGTCTGCTCAAGGACAAGCAACTCCGTCTGGCGATCCAGCACGCCGTGAACCGTGACGCCTTGGCCCAGGTCATCGGCGGGACGCTGCCCTACAAGCTCGGCACGCTCGACAACCACCTGTTCCTGTCCACGGACAAGGGCTACAAGTCGAACATCAAGCCGAACGCCACCTTCGACGTCGAGAAGGCGAAGAAGCTGCTGGACGACGACGGCTGGAAGACCGACGGGACCTACCGCTCGAAGGGCGGCAAGCAGCTGGCGATCGCCATCACGATCCCGTCCGGTGCCCCGACCTCGCAGCAGCTGGCCCAGGTCATGCAGCAGCAGCTGAAGGAGATCGGCGTCAAGCTCACCCTGAAGTCGGTCGCCACGGACGACTTCTTCGAGCAGTACGTCACCCCGGGCAACTACGACATGACGATCTTCGTCTGGGGCGGCACCGGCTTCCACTCCAGCTCGGCGACGATCTACACCTCGGGTGCCACCGGCCAGAACTACGGCCGTGTCAGCTCGGATGCGATCGACAAGCTGACGAAGCAGGCACTGTCCGAGCCGGACTCGGACAAGGCCAACGTCATCTGGAACAAGATCGACAAGCAGGTCTGGTCGATCGGGCACTCGATGCCGATCACGGCGAAGCCCGCGCTGGTCGCGCAGAACCCGAAGCTCGCCAACTACGGCGCGTTCGCGGGTGCGCAGAACATCGACTGGACGAAGGTCGGCTTCACCAAGTAGCCACCGACGGACAGACACGGAGGGCCGGACGCGTTGCGTCCGGCCCTTCGTGTATCCGGAACCGTGCGTCTTCGGCGAGCCGGTGTGCGCTCTCGCAGGACACGGACGGTGCGGTCCCCGTCACATCGAGTGCGCGGACCGTACTGTTGCCCCATGGCCATCCCCGAGACGGGCACCGCGGCGCCGGACTTCACCCTCCCCGGCATGATCGTCCGCGACGGCGTGCGCACGGACGCGGAGTACGCACTCACCGCCGAGCTCGGTCGCCCGGTTGTGCTCGCCTTCTACCCCGGCGACGCCACCCCCGTCTGCACCGCACAACTGTGCTCGTACCAGCAGGAACTCGACGACTTCCGCGACCTCGGTGCCGTGGTCTGGGGCATCAGCCCGCAGGGCCTCGACTCGCACGAGGGCTTCGCCCGGAACGCCTCGCTGTCGTTCCCCCTCCTCTCCGACGTCGCCGGTGACGTCGTCCGCGCCTACGGCGTGCACGTGCCCGGACTGGGACTCCGTCGATCGGTCTTCGTGATCGGTCCGGACGGCCTGGTGCGCTGGCGGCACGTGGGCCTGGTCGGCCTCCGCTTCCCGCGCGCCGAGGTCATCCGGGCCCAGATCGAGCTGCTCGTCGAATGAGGCGTTGACAGGAGCGGCCGACGGGGTGACGATGGACGCCCTGAGACCTCCGGGTTCGCCTCTCCGGGACATCGGGTCTCCTGCCGGTACGCGCTCGGCCTGTCTGGTCCGCTCGGTGGGTGGTCCCGGAGAGGCGCTCTCGTCGATCGGGCACCCGCCGTCTCCTAGGCTTGCCCCCATGCCCGAACCGACCGCGCCCGCCCGGCCGACCGTGCCCGTCCGGCCGACCGAGCCCGTCCGGATCGTCGCGACGAACCTCCGACGCTTCGCCGTCGCCCTCTGGGTCGTGGCGGTCGCACTCGTCGTCATCGGACTCCTCACGAACGGCCTCCGCGCCGCGTTGCTGGTGCCGGTGCCGTCCCTCTTCACCGCCTGGTTCGCCTGGGTGGTCCTCTGGCGTCCGCGCATCGAACTGACCGAGGACGAGCTGGTCGTGGTCGACGTCCGCCGGACCACGCGCTTCGCCTGGCGGCGCGTGCAGGACGTGCGGTCGAAGTACGGGCTCGAGGTCGTCACCGACCAGGGTGAGCAGCGGGTCTGGATCGCGCCGCGTCCGACGGCACGGCTCGCCCTCGAACGGCCGGGAGGCACGGTGCCGGTCACCGTCGCCGCTGCGGCCGACGAGATGCGTGCGCGGGTGCCCGCACCGCTCGAGTACGACGGCGCTCCCCCGGCGACCGTGACGGCTGCACCGATCGTCCACCGTGTGCACGGCTGGGCGGTCGTCGCCCTCGTCGTCCTGGGCATCGCCGGCAGCATGGCCGGCGCACGCCTCTGATCCGCTCCTGACGGAGCCTGACGGGGCCCCGCGCACCCCGACGCACCCTGACGCCGGACCGGTGCAGTCCTGCGCAACGCGGGGCGTGCCTCCCGTCCGGTGCCCGCAACGACGGAACGCGCCGTCCCGGAGCCGGGGCGGCGCGTTCCGTGTGTCGCTGGTGGTGCGGGTCAGCGACCGAACTCGAAGCCGGCGCCGGGGATGGCGGCCAGCAGGTCCTTCGTGTACTGCTCACGCGGGTTGGCGAAGACCTCGTCGGTCGTCGCCTTCTCGACGATCTGGCCCTTGCGCATCACGCACACGTTGTCCGCGACGAGGCGGACGACCGCCAGGTCGTGGGTGATGAACAGGTAGGTCAGGCCGAGCTCCGACTGCAGCTCGGTGAGCAGGTCCAGGATCTGGCCCTGCACGAGCACGTCGAGGGCGGACACCGCCTCGTCGAGGACGATGACCTCGGGCTTGAGCGCCAGGGCACGTGCGACGGCGATGCGCTGTCGCTGCCCACCGGACAGCTCGCTCGGGTACCGGTTGACCATCGACTTCGGCAGGGCCACCTGGTCGAGCAGCTCGAGCACCCGGGCGCGACGCGAGGCCTTGTCGCCGACCTTGTGCGTGCTGAGCGGCTCGGCGATCGTGTTCCCGACGTTGTACATCGGGTCCAGCGAGCCGTACGGGTCCTGGAACACGGGCTGGACGCGACGACGGAAGTCGAACAGGTCCTTGCCCTTGAGCGCGCCGATGTCGATGCCGTCGAACTGCACCGAACCGGACGTGATCGACTCGAGCTGCAAGACGAGCTTCGCGACGGTGGACTTGCCCGAACCGGACTCGCCGACGAGCGCCGTGGTGGTGCCCTTCGGGATCGCGAACGAGACGCCGTCGACGGCCTTGAGCTCGCGGGTCGCGATGCCCTGACCGCGCAGCTTGTAGACCTTCTGCAGGTCCTTGACGATGATCAGGTCCTTCGCCGGCGCGCTCTCACGAGCGTGGGCGCGGGCCAGGAGTTCGTCGTCCTCGCTGCCGTCCGCCGAGATCGAGACGGTCTGGTGCTGCACCTTCGACTGGATGCGACGGCTTGCGAGCGACGGTGCCGCGGCGACGAGGCGCTGCGTGTACGGGTGCTGCGGGTTCGCCAGGATCTCCTTCGACGGACCGGCCTCGACGACCTGGCCCTTGTACATCACCACGAGCTTCTCAGCGCGCTCGGCGGCGAGGCCGAGGTCGTGGGTGATGAACAGGACGGAGGTGCCGAAGTCACGCGTCAGGCTCTCGAGGTGGTCGAGGATGACGCGCTGCACGGTGACGTCGAGGGCCGAGGTCGGCTCGTCGGCGATGAGCAGCTTCGGGCGGCTCGACAGACCGATGCCGATGAGCACGCGCTGGCGCATGCCGCCGGAGAACTCGTGCGGGTACTGCTTGAGGCGGCTCTCGGCGTCACCGAGCCCGGCCTCCTGCAGGACCTCGATCGCGCGGGCACGGATCGCGGACTTGCCGGTCGCCATGCCGTTGGCCTTGATGGCCTCTTCGACCTGGAACCCGATCTTCCAGAGCGGGTTGAGGTTCGACATCGGGTCCTGGGGGACGTACCCGATCTCGGTGCCGCGGATCTCGGCCATCTGCTTCTCGTTCATGCCGACGAGCTCGCGCCCGTTCAGCTTGATCGAGCCGCCGGTGATCTGGCCGGTGCCGGGGAGCAGCTTGATGATCGCCTGGGCGCTCGTGGACTTGCCCGAACCGGACTCCCCCACGATCGCCAGGCGCTCGCCCTGCTCGAGGGTCATGTTCACGCCACGGACGGCCTGCACGAGACCGCTCTGCGTCTTGAACCCGACGTGCAGGTCGGTGATCTCCAGCAGCGGGGCGCCGGGGGTGCCGGACGCCTTGGCGTTCGGCGAGGTGAGTGTCTCGCTCATCGGCGGGCCCTCGCCTTCGGGTCGAGTGCGTCGCGGACCACGTCACCGAGGAGGAGGAACGCGAGCACGGTGATGGAAAGGGCGGCGGAGGGCCAGAAGATCGTCGACGGGCTGGTGCGGATCGACGACTGCGCGGCGTTGATGTCGAGGCCCCAGCTGAGCGCCGACGCCGGCAGACCGATGCCGAGGAACGACAGGGTCGCCTCGGCGACGATGAACGTGCCGAGCGAGACCGTCGCGACGACGATGACCGGTGCCAGCGAGTTCGGGATGACGTGGCGCACCAGCGTGGTGAACCGGCTGACGCCGAGCGCTGAGGAGGCGGTGACGTAGTCGGCCTGTTTCGCACTGAGCACGGCACCGCGCATGATGCGGGCGATCTGCGGCCAGGCGAACACCGCGAGCACGAGCGACACCGTCACGGCGTTCCGCGCCGGGAGCACCGACATGAAGACGATCGCGCCGAGGACGGTCGGGATCGAGAAGAACACGTCACCGATGCGGGAGACGATCGTGTCGAGCCAGCCGCCGTAGAACCCGGCGAAGGCACCGATCACGATGCCGACGATCGTGACGAGCACGGTCGCGAGCAGCCCCACGATGAGCGAGTTCTGCGCACCCCAGATGACGCGGGCGTACACGTCGTACCCCTGGCGCGTGAAGCCGAGCAGGTGGCCGGCACGCGGACCCTCGTTGCTGTCGTTGAGGTTCGCAGCGCGCGGGTCCACGTGGGTGAACAGCCCGGGCGCGATCGCCACGACGATGATCAGCAGGATGAGGATCGACGAGATCCAGAACGTGGGACGGCGGCGCATGGACTCCCAGGCGTCGGTCCACAGCGAACGGGTCTTCTCGTCCTCGTTGACCTGGTCGACCGCCAGGAGCGGAGTCTCCTCGATCGGCGCGACGTAGTGCGTCGCCGAGCGGGGTTCAGTGTTACTTGGCATAACGGATCCTCGGGTCCAGGACGGCGTACAGCAGGTCGACCAGGAGGTTGGCGAGCATGAAGATGATGACCATCACGGCGACGAAGGAGACCACCGTGGGGCCTTCGCCGAGCTTGACGGCCTGGAACACCGTGCCACCCACACCGTGGATGTTGAAGATGCCCTCGGTCACGATCGCGCCGACCATCAGGTTGCCGATGTCGACACCCAGGTAGGTCACGACCGGGATCAGCGAGTTGCGGAAGATGTGCACCCCGACGACGCGGCGGCGGGACAGGCCCTTCGCGGTGGCGGTCCGCACGAAGTCGGCGCTCATGTTCTCGGCGACGCTCGCACGGGTCAGGCGGACGATGTACGCGAACGACACCGACGCCAGCACGATGGCGGGCAGCACGAGCTCCGACCAGGGCGCCTGACCGGAGACCGTCACGCGGAACAGCCCGAGGTTGATGCCGAGGACGTACTGCAGCAGGAACCCGACGACGAAGGTCGGCACCGAGATGAGCAGCAGCGAGACGACGAGGGCCGTCGCGTCGAACAGCTTGCCCTTGCGGAGACCGGCGATGACACCGACGACGATGCCGGCGACGGCCTCGAAGACGAGCGACAGGATCGCCAGGCGCGCGGTGATCGGGAACGCCGCGGCGAGCTGCTGGCTGACCGGCAGGCCCGAGAACGTCGTGCCGAGGTCACCGCGGAACAGGCCACCGATCCAGAGCAGGTACTGGACGAAGAAGGGCTTGTCGAGGTTGTACTGCTGCCGGATCGCCTCGATCACCTGCGGTGACGGCTGGCGGTCGCCGAACAGTGCGGCGACGGGGTCCCCGGGCAACGAGAACACCATGAAGTAGATGAGGAACGTGGCCCCGAAGAAGACGGGGATGAGCTGCAGGAGGCGCTTGCCGAGGTACCAGAGCATCAGATCCCTGCCTGGTTCACAGCGCGCATGTCGTTCAGGTTCATGTCGTGAGGGGTGGACGGTCCGAGGGTCGGCACGGGTGTCCGGTGCGGGCGGCGGCGCCCGCGTTCGTGGGGGAAGGTGTTGACCGCCGTGGTACGGGGGCTCGGGGACCATGGTCCCCGAACCCCCGTCCGGTTGGCCGCGGAGCAGGATACCTGTCCGCGATGTGTCTCCGAGGAGACCGAGTGTTACTTGGTGACCTCGACGTCGTAGTACAGCGGGACGGAGTCCCAACCGAACTTGACGTTCTTCACGTTGTCTGCAGACCAGACACCGGTCACGTTGGAGTACCAGAGCGGGATCTCGGGCAGGTCCTTGAGCAGCAGCTCCTGAGCCTGGTCGAAGAACTTGTTGCCCTCTTCGACGGACGAGGCCGAACGGCCCTTGGCGAGCAGCTCGTTGTACTCGGACGAGTCGTAGCGCGAGTAGTTGTTCGACGAGCCCTTGCCCATGGTCGGGCCGAGGAAGTTGTACAGCGACGGGTAGTCGGCCTGCCAACCGGTGCGGCTACCGCCCGTGAGCTTGTCGTCCGTCTGCAGCGCAAGCGCCTCGGCGAACGTCGGGAGTGCCTTGCCCTCGGCCTTGATGCCCAGCGTGCTGGAGATCGAGTTGGTCACCGCGGTGACCCAGGCCTCGTGTCCACCGTCAGCGTTGTACGCGATGGTGAGCGTGTCGTTGTACGGCGAGATGTCGTCGGCCTGCTTCCACAGCTTCTTGGCCTCCGACTTGTTGTACTCGAGGACGTCGGAGCCCTTGAGGTCCGCGGTCCAGCCGTCGATCACCGGGGAGGTGAAGTCCTTGGCCGGGGTGCGGGTGCCCTGGAAGATCTTGTTCGTGATCTGCTTGCGGTTGATCGACAGGGAGACCGCCTCGCGACGGAGCTGGCCCTCTTCGCCCTTCCAGTGGTCGAGGTAGTAGGGCAGGTAGATCGCCTGGAAGATCGCGGCGGCCTGGTTGACGTTCGAGTCGGGGAAGTCCGACTTGTAGGTCGAGAACGCGGCGTCCGGCACGGCGTCGAGGACGTCGAGGTTGCCGCCCTGGGCGTCGGAGTACGCGGTGTCCTGGGACGTGTAGAACGTGATCGTCAGACCACCGTTCTTCGGCTTGCGCTTGCCCTGGTAGTCCTTGTTCGTGACGAGCTTGATGTCCTGGTTGTGCGTCCAGGCGCTCTTGCCGTCGAGCTTGTACGGACCGTTGCCGATCGGGTTCTCACCGAAGGCCTTGGTGTCCTTGTAGAAGACCGAGGGGAGCGGCACGAAGGCGTTGTAGCCGAGCGACAGCGGGAAGTCCGACTGCGCCGACTTCAGCGTCACCGTGAACTCGTCGTCGCTCTTGACCTTGAGGCCGGTGAGCTCGGAGTCCTTGTCGGCGTCGTAGCCCTCGATGTTCTCGAAGAAGTAGCTCGCGCCCTGTGCGTTGGACTTCTGGGCTGCCCAGTTCCACGCCTTCGTGAAGGACTCGGCGGTGATCGCCTCGCCGTTGGTGAACTTCCACCCCGAGTTGATCGTGATGTCGAAGGTCTTCGAGTCGGTGGTCTCGACGTTCTTGGCGAGTTCCTTCACCGGCTTGCCGTCGGCGTCGTAGGTGAACAGACCATCGAACAGCGACGTGATGATCTTGCCGCCACCGGTCTCGGTGGTGTTCGACGGGATGAGCGGGTTCTGCGGTTCGCTGCCGTTCGTGGTGACGATGCCGGCGGCGTTGGCGGAGCCGGAGCCGGAGCCCGAGCCGCTTCCGCCACCGTTGCCGGAGCAGCCGGTCAGGGCAATTGCTGTGGCCCCGAGCACGGCGAGGGCAGTGAGCCCAGCGCGCTTCTTGATCAAGAGTTCCTCCTGGTGCATGGGACGCGCCGGGCACAGAGGTCCCTCCCGGCACGTTTGACTCCTGAACTGTAGGCAGTGCAGAGAGGACCGACCAAACCCTGGGCCCATCGGTTACACGCCCGAAACCAAGTTGCAGGATCGTTGCGGCATCCTGCAACATCCCCGCGTCTGGGACCGAGCGCCGCCGATCCATTGCGTTTGCATCAACGTCCGTGCAGCGTGGAGGTGACGCCCGGGTGAACCACAGGTGTTGTCCGCAACCGCTTGCATTCGGAGCGCTCCACCCCGCATGATTCGCGATCGTCGGTCGTGACGACCGCACCACAGACGGACGGGAGGCCCGTGGCGATCCCGCCACGGGCCTCCCGTCCGTCGTGCTCTGCCGACCTGCTGGCCGGCCTCCCAGCCTGCCGGCCGGCCGGCTGGCGTCCTACGCGAACGCCTCCACCGGCGGGCAGGCGCAGACGAGGTTGCGGTCCCCGTACGCCTGGTCGATCCGTCGCACCGGCGGCCAGTACTTCCGACCGACCTGTCCGGCCGCCGGGTACACCGCCTGCTCACGCGTGTAGGCGTGCTGCCACTCCCCCGTGATCACCGACGCGGCCGTGTGCGGCGCGTTGACGAGCGGGTTGTCCTCGGCCGGCCAGTCACCCCGGGCGACGGCGTCCGCCTCGGCACGGATGGCGAGCATCGCGTCGACGAAGCGGTCGAGCTCAGCGAGGTCTTCGCTCTCGGTCGGCTCGACCATGAGTGTGCCCGCGACCGGGAACGACATCGTCGGCGCGTGGAAGCCGTGGTCGATGAGGCGCTTCGCGACGTCGTCGACCGTGATGCCGGTGGCCTCACGCAGAGGACGGAGGTCGAGGATGCACTCGTGCGCGACCAGCCCGGACTCGCCCGTGTAGAGGACCGGGAACGCCTCGCGCAGGCGTGCCGCCAGGTAGTTCGCCCCGAGCACGGCGACCTCGGTCGCGCGGGTGAGCCCCTCGACGCCCATCATCCGGACGTAGGTCCAGGTGATCGGCAGGATGCTCGGGCTGCCGTAGGGCGCGGCCGAGACCGGGCCGCCGGCGTGGGCCAGACGACCGCCGTCGGCGTTCGCGTCCGCACCGGTACGACGGTCGGCGTCCTGCGCCATCGGGTGCCCGGGCAGGAACGGGGCGAGGTGCGCCTTGGCCGCGACCGGACCGACGCCCGGTCCGCCACCGCCGTGCGGGATGCAGAACGTCTTGTGCAGGTTGAGGTGCGAGACGTCCCCGCCGAAGTCGCCGAAGCGGGCGTGGCCGAGGAGCGCGTTGAGGTTGGCGCCGTCGACGTAGACCTGGCCGCCGGCATCGTGCACGGCGTCGCAGATCGCGGTGATGTCGTGCTCGTACACGCCGTGGGTCGACGGGTACGTGATCATCAGCGCGGCGAGGGCGTCGGCGTGCTCGGTCGTCTTCGCGCGGAGGTCGTCGAGGTCGACGTTGCCGTCCTCGTCGCACGCCACGACGACGACCCGCATGCCGGCGAGGACCGCCGACGCCGCGTTCGTGCCGTGCGCGCTGGACGGGATGAGGCAGACCGTGCGGGCCTCGTCACCCCGTGAGCGGTGGTAGCCGCGGATCGCGAGGAGCCCGGCGAGCTCCCCCTGGCTGCCGGCGTTCGGCTGGACCGACACGGTGTCGTACCCGGTGACCTCGGCGAGCCAGGTCTCGAGGTCGCCGATCATGTCGAGGTAACCCTGCACGTCCTCGCGCGGGGCGAACGGGTGCAGGCGGGCGAACTCGGGCCAGGTGACGGCGGCCATCTCGGTCGCCGCGTTGAGCTTCATCGTGCAGCTGCCGAGCGGGATCATGCCGCGGTCGAGCGCGTAGTCCTTGTCGGACAGGTGCTTGAGGTAGCGCATCATCCGGGTCTCGCTGCGGTGCGCGGAGAAGACCGGGTGGGTCAGGAACGCGCTCTCGCGGTCGAGGCCGGACGGCAGGCCCGTGCCCGCGTCACGGACGGCGGTCTCGGTGCCCGGGACGGTCACGTCCGCGGCACCGAAGACGGCGGCCAGGGCGACGACGTCCTCCGGCACGGTGGTCTCGTCGACGGACACCTGCAGGGTGTCGGCGTCCACGAGGTGCAGCAGGTACCCGGCGTCGTGTGCGGCGGCGACGACGGACTCGGCGCGGCCGGCGAACCGGAGCGTCAGGGTGTCGAAGAACCCGTCGTGCACGACCTCGGCGCCCGCGGCACGGGCGACGTCGGCGAGTGCCGTCGTCGTCCGGGCGACCCGGTGCGCGATGAACCGCAGCCCCTCGGGCCCGTGGTAGACCGCGTACATCGAGGCCATCACGGCGAGGAGCACCTGCGCGGTGCAGATGTTGCTCGTCGCCTTCTCGCGGCGGATGTGCTGCTCGCGGGTCTGCAGGCTGAGGCGGTAGGCCATGCTGCCGTCGGCGTCGAAGGACACCCCGACGAGACGACCGGGCAGCTGGCGCTCGAGGCCGGCCCGGACGGCGAGGTACCCGGCGTGCGGGCCACCGAAGCCGAGCGGGACGCCGAAGCGCTGGCTGGTGCCCACCGCGACGTCGGCGCCCAGGTCACCGGGGCTGGCGAGCAGGGTCATCGCGAGCAGGTCGGCCGCGACGACGGCGATGCCGCCGCCGGCGTGGACGCGCTCGATGGTGCGGGTGGGGTCGACGATGCGACCGGAGGCTCCGGGGTACTGCAGGACGACGCCGAACGCGCCCTCGAGCTGCTCGTCGGTGGGGCCGTCGGCGGCGTCGAAGCCGCGCAGGGTGATGCCGACCGCGTCGGCCCGGTGGCCGAGGAGTGCTGCCGTCTGGGGCAGCAGGTCGGCGTCCACCAGGAACGCGTCGCCCTTCACCTTCGAGGCGCGGCGGGCGAGGAGCATGCCCTCGACCACGGCGGTGCCCTCGTCGAGCATGGACGCTCCGGCGGTGGCCATGCCGGTGAGGTCGGACACCATCGTCTGGAAGTTGATCAGGGCTTCGAGGCGGCCCTGGGAGATCTCCGGCTGGTACGGCGTGTAGGCGGTGTACCAGCTCGGGTTCTCGAGGACGTTCCGCTGGATGACGGCGGGCGTGTGGGTGTCCGCGTAGCCCAGGCCGATCATCGCGCGGCGGACCGTGTTGCGGCCGGCGACGGCACGGAGTTCGGCGAGCGCCTCGGTCTCCCCCACCGCGATCGGGATCGACGAGTCGGTCACCGGGGCGGCGTGGATGGACTCCGGGATCGCTGCACGGACGAGGGCGTCGAGCGAGGGCTGCCCGACGACGTCGAGCATGGCGCGCTGGTCGGCCGGGGTCGTCCCGATGTGCCGGTCGGCGAACGTGGTCTGCAGGTTGTCGTCCTGCCGCAGGATGCTGGTCATGCGATGGACGCCCGGTAGGTGTCGTGGTCCATCAGGTCCTCGGGGAAGGACGTGCCCTCGACGCGGAGCTTGACGAGCCAGCCGGCACCGAACGGGTCCTGGTTGACGGTGTCGGGCGTCGCGACGACGGCGTCGTTGACCTCGACGACCTCGCCCTCGATCGGCGCGAAGAGCTCGCCGACGCTCTTGGTGGACTCGATCTCGCCGAGCTGTTCGCCCGCGGTCGTGGTGGTGCCCACGGCGGGGAGCTCGACGTAGACGACGTCACCGAGCTGTTCGGCCGCGTGGTCGGTGATCCCGACGGTGACGACGTCGCCCTCGACGAGGATCCACTCGTGGTCCTTGGTGTACTGCAGTGCGGTCTGGTCGGTCATGGGGATCAGCCTCTCGAAGCGCGACGGTAGAAGGGGAGAGCGGTGACGGTTCCGGGGATGGCGGTACCGCGGACGTCGATGTGGAGGACCTGTCCCCCGTCGGCACAGTCCGGGTCGACGAAGGCCATCGCGACGGGGTGGCCGAGCGTGGGCGACAGGGCGCCGGACGTGACGCTGCCGACGACGACACCGTCACGGAGCACGGCGTACCCGGCGCGAGCGGCACGGCGGCCGTCCATCGTGATGCCGACGAGCACGCGGGCGTCGGCGGCGGGCTCGACGCCGGCGTCCCCGACGAAGGAACCCGAGGTGGCGACGACCCGACCGAGTCCGGCCTGCGCGGGACGCACCGAGGTGTCGAGCTCGTGCCCGTACAGCGGCATGCCCGCTTCGAGCCGGAGGGTGTCCCGTGCGGCGAGTCCGGCGGGCACGACCCCGCGCTCGGCTCCGGCGGCGAGCAGGGCGTCCCAGATCGCCGGCGCGGTCTCGGTGTCGCAGTACAGCTCGAAGCCGTCCTCGCCGGTGTAGCCGGTGCGGGCGATGAGGACCTCGCTGCCGTCGAAGAGCGCGTGCAGGACCCGGTAGTAGCGGAGTTCGTCGAGCGGGGTCTCCGGCTGCAGGCGGTCGGTGACGACCAGGTCGTCGAGCGTGCCTGCGGCCGCCGGACCCTGGATCGCGACGAGGGCGGTCCGGTCGGAGTCGTCCGTGACGGTGACGTCGTGTCCGGCCGCCCGCTCCTGCATGGCCTGGACGGCGACGTCCCGGTTGCCGGCGTTCGCCACGACGAGGAACACGTCGTCGCCGGTGCGGTACACGACCAGGTCGTCGAGGATCCCGCCGTCCGGGGTCAGGAGCAGCGAGTACTTGGCCCGGCCGACCGGCATCGCGCCGAAGGACCCGGCGAGCGCCGCGTCGAGGTACGGGACGGCGTCCGGCCCCTGCACACCGATCTCGGCCATGTGCGAGAGGTCGAACACGCCCGCCGCGTCGCGCACCGCGTGGTGTTCGGCGAGGTCGGACGAGTAGCGGACCGGCATGCGGTGGCCGGCGAAGTCGGTGAACGTGGCACCGGCGGCTTCGTGCGCGGCTTCGAGCGGCGACGAACGCAGCGGTTCAGACATGGACGGAGTTCTCCTGGCATCGGCAGGGCCCGACGGCGATCGTCGGGTGCGGAACTCCCCCTCTGTCATGGGCCTGAGAGTTTCACCGCGGCCCGTGAGGTCCGGCGGCTTTCACCGTGGGCGAGACGACGGTTCCGTGGGATGCGCCCACGGCTCGTGTCTGCTTTTCAGAGTGGCCTGCCCGCTGCGGTGTTGGACCTGAGAGATTGGCGGGGAGCTTGCTCCTTCGGTGCCCGGACCCGGATGGACTGCGTCCGGGTCACAGGGCTCTCCCGCGGCGGGTGGTCGGCCGTACGTGTTCTGTTGTCCGGCGAGCATACCGAGCCCGCGTTACGGGCATGTGTCACGGTTGCGGGCAACGACCAGGCCGTCCTTCGACATCACGTAGAGTGGCGCCGTGGCAGGACAGCGATCGCGCCCCCGTGGGCAGCTCGAGCAGGCGGTGCTCGAGGCGCTCTGGACCGCGGACGCCGGCCTCACCGCCCGCCAGGTCCTCGAGGTGTTCGACGAACCGCGCCCCGCCCTGACGACCGTCCTCACCGTGCTCGACCGGCTCGGCCGCAAGGGCACCGTGGTCCGCGAGCAGCACGACGACGCCCCGCTCACCTTCCACGCCGCGCACTCGCGGGAGGACCACACCGCCTCCCTCATGGCGAACGCGCTGGCCGCGTCCTCCGACCGTGAGGCAGCGCTCCTGCAGTTCACCGGCTCGCTCGCCTCCGGGGACCTCGAGGTCCTCCGCCGCGCGATCGACTCCCGAACGCGTCCCTGACCGGACCGGCCCCGTGGTCGTCACCGGCGTCTGCCTCGTCGTCCTCGCCCTCGCCGTCGTCGCGTTCGCCCCACGGGTGCTCACCCGGGCCGCCTGGACGATCGACCGCCCGCTGACCGCCATCGCCGCCTGGCAGGCCGCCGTCGTGGTCGGGGTCGCCGGCTTCGTCGTCGGGATCGCCCTGGTGGTCCTCGCCGGCCGGCCGCTGACCGACCCGTTCGGCATCGACGACTCCCCCAGCCACGGTCTGAACGTCGGGGTCGCCGTCCTCGCCGTCATCGCGTTCGCCGTCGCCGTCCGTGTCCGCCCGGGCCCCGAGCACGAGGCCGTCCGCGAGGCGATCCGCACCGGTGCCGCCCCGCACCGCGAGGTCGACGGCACCCTGGTCGCCGTCCTGCAGGCCGACACCGCCCTGGCCTGCGCGGTCCCCGGCCGCTCCGGCGGGGTCCTCGTCAGCACCGGGCTCGCGGAACAGCTGCGCACCGACGAGCTGGAGGCCGTGGTCGCCCACGAACGCGCCCACCTGCGCCAGCACCACACGGCCGTGGTCGGCTTCGCCGAGTCCGTCGAACGTGCCGTCCCGTGGGTGCCGGGAGCGCGGGCGATGGCCCGGTCGACCCGCGTCCTCGTCGAGTTCGCCGCGGACGACGCCGCCGCTCGCCGGGTCGGCCGCGACGCGTTGCGCCGGGCGGTCCTGGTGGCGGACGGGACGGGCGCACTCGGTGCGGTCCGGGCCTCCAGGCTGTCCTGAACCGGACGGGAGGCCCGCCCTGCGCCCGCCTGTCGGCGCACGGGGCTAGCCTGGTCCGGTCCGCCACCGCGAGGGGAACCGTGCAGCCGCTCACTGAATCCGACATCCGATCGTCCTTCGTCAACGCGATGCCCGACGAACTCGCCCAGCTCCCGATCCCGGGGCTGCACGAGACCCTGTGGAACGAACGCGAGTTCCTGGGCTGGCGCGACCCGCAGGCCGCCCGCCGCGGCTACATGGTGTCGTGGATGGACGACAAGCCGGTCGGCATCGTCGTCCGCGCGGCCGGCGGGTCCCTCCGTCCGGGCATCGCCGCGATGTGCTCGTTCTGCCACTCCCCGCAGCCGGCCACGCAGGTGCGGCTGTTCTCGGCCGCCCGCGCCGGGGAAGCCGGACGGAACGGCAACACGATCGGCTCGTACATCTGCGAGGACCTCGGATGCCCGATGCTCATCCGCACCGCGCCGCCGCACCTCAACCCGCCGGCGACGATCGCGATGCGCTCCGAGTCGCTGCTGGCACGTCTGCACAACTTCACGGCCGACATCATGAAGACGGCGTGAGCTCGGACCGGTTCCGCTCGGCACGCTGGGCCGTCGTCGAGGAACTCGGGGACGGCCGCTGGCGACTGACGATCCGCGACGAGGCGGACGACGAACTCGGCTCCTTCGGCCTGGGGGTCGAGGGGCCGTGGGACCCGGACGTCGATCCGCACGTGGGGTTCGTGCTCACGCAGATCGGACTCGCGCTGACCGGTGCGCGGCCGTGGCGTGCGGACGAGCTCGGTGACCAGCGGGCGCCGGTGCTGCCGCTGGCCCTGACAACCTGATGCGCTGACGGGCCGGCCCGCCGGTCCGCCGTTCAGTCCGCGGCCGCGAAGTTGCGGAGGACCTCTCGGTCATCGTCCGTCCGTGACGCCCACACCAGCTCGCTGCGGTGTGCGCTGCCCTCGAGCGGCAGGAGCACCACGGTGTCCGGGGCCGCGAGCGCCGCACTCTCCGGCAGGACCGTGACGCCGAGGCCGACACCGACCAGGTGCAGGACGGTCGCCCAGGTCGTTGCCTCCTGCACGATGCGCGGCCGTCGACCGCCGTCGGCCACGGGTGCGGTGTTCCGTTCGGTGGCGACCGTGCCGGCCTCGGCGGGGAAGAACACGAACGGGTCGTCGAGCAGCTCCGGCCCTCGCACGGACGAGCGGCCGGCGAACCGGTGGTGCCGCGGCACGGCGGCGACGAACGGTTCGCTGCGGAACCGGGCGAAGCGCACCCCGTCGACCGGGTCCGGGTCGCGCACCACCGCCAGGTCGAGTTCCCCACGCTGCACGGCCGCGACGAGTCGTGACGAGAAACCCTCCGTCAGTTCCACCCGGACCAGCGGGTAGCGCTGCCGGAACCGCTGCACCCGCTCGATCGGCCCGAGCGGCAGGGCCGACACGACGAACCCGACGTCGAGCCGACCCGCCTCACCACGGCCGACGCGGACGGTCTCGTCGAGGTCCCGCCGAGCCTGGGCCAGCAGCGACCGGGCCCGCCCCTGCAGCACCCGACCGGCCGGCGTGAGGGCGACGCTCCGGGAGGTCCGGGCGAACAGGTCGACGCCGAGGGCGACCTCGACCCGGCGGATGAGCTGCGACAGCGCCGGCTGCGCGATGCCGAGGTCCGCGGCCGCCCGGCCGAAGTGCAGCTCGTCGGCGAGCGCCAGGAACGCCCGGAGCTGTCGGAGGTCGACCTCGGGTGCACGATCCATGCACTGATCGTATCGATCCGTCCGAACGAGTATTGGACAGCACTGCATCCATGTCCCGAGGATGGACCCATGCCCACCACCACCCGCACCACCGGCGACCAGGTCGTCGTCGAGGACCTGTCCACCGCCGCCGACGCCGCCGCGTTCCAGTCCCTCAACGAGCGGTGGATCACGACGTTCTTCACGCTCGAGGACGAGGACCGCCGGCTGCTCGGCGACCCGGTGCAGCACATCGTCGTCCCCGGCGGCGTCGTCCTCGTGGCCCGCCTCGGCGACGTGGTCGTCGGCTGCGTCGGACTCGCCCCACACGGGGTCGACGAGTTCGAACTCGTCAAGATGGCCGTCGACCCCGACCACCAGGGACACGGCACGGGCCGTCGCCTCATCCGCGCCGCGATCGACCGGGCTCGCACGCTCGGCGCCCGCCGGGTGCTGCTCGAGACGAACAGCTCCCTCGTCAGCGCGATCCACCTGTACGAGACGACCGGGTTCCGGCACCTGGGCGCCGACGAGCACCCGCCGAGCCCCTACGTCCGGGCGGACGTGGCGATGGCACTCGACCTCTGACGACCCGGCCACCTGTCGGGCCAGGCCGGAGTGCGCACCGCTTGACGGGCCTCCCGGCCGGTCCGCGTACCGTCCGTCGCATGCCCCGCGACCAGTACGAGTTCAGCGACCCGACCACCCGGTACCCCAACACCAGCCCCGAGCCGCAGCAGCAACCGGAACCGGGCCTGGAGTCGCGGATGGACCCGAAGCCGGACCACGGCGAGGACTCGTACCGCGGCACCGGACGGCTCACCGGGCGCCGCGCACTGATCACCGGCGCGGACTCCGGCATCGGCGCAGCCGTCGCCATCGCGTACGCGCGGGAAGGTGCGGACATCGCCCTCGCCTACCTGCCCGACGAGGAAGAGGACGCCCAGCGGATCGTCGCCCTCATCGAGGCCGAGGGCCGGAAGGCCGTCACCATCCCCGGCGACCTGACTGCCCGGAACTACCCCGCCGTGCTCGTCGAACGCGCCGTCGCCGAACTCGGCGGGCTCGACGCCATCGTCGCCTGCGCCGGCAAGCAGCACTGGCAGGCCGAGATCACCGACATCAGCGACGACCAGCTCGTCGACACCTTCACGGTGAACGTCCTCTCGCTCTTCCGCCTCGTCCAGGCCGCACTCCCCCACCTGGAGCCCGGGTCGACGATCATCACCACCGCGTCGATGGAGGCCTACCAGCCCGCCCCCGACCGCCTGGACTACGCCGCATCGAAGGCCGCGATCAACAACTTCTCGAAGGGTCTCGCGCAGCAACTCATCGGCCGCGGCATCCGGGTGAACGTCGTCGCTCCCGGGCCGACCTGGTCCGTGCTGCAGGTGTCCGCCGGGGTCGACCCGGATACCCTGCCCGACTTCGGGTCCAGCGAGTCGCCGATGGGGCGCCCCGGACAGCCCGCCGAACTGGCGCCCGCGTACGTGTTCCTGGCGTCGCACGAGTCCAGCTTCGTCGCTGGCGAGACCCTCAACGTGAACGGCGGCATGGTCACACCCTGACCCGCCCGGGTGTTCCTCGTGCGTCGCGTTGCTACGCTCACGGCATGGCGACGCACGAGGTCCAGGCCGTCCGCGAACAGGGCATGTGGCAGGTGTTCATCGACGGGTTCCCCGTGACCGAGGTCCGACGGTGGCCGTCGGTCGCCTTCGTGGCGCGGGAGTGGATCTCGTTGACCGACCAGGTGCCCTCGCGCGAGGTCGACCTGCACGTGACGGTCATCGGTCGCAACCACTTCGCCCCGGTCGCCTGAGCGCAGCGATCTCGGGCTCACTGCTCTGATCGGAGCGGTCAGTCGGCGGCTGCCACCAGCTGCTGCGCCCGCTGGTACGACACGTCCAACAGCGGGCCGATCTCGCGGAGCGTCAGACCGGCGTCGTGGAGCTCCTTCGCAGCGGCCGCGGTCTCGCGTCCGGCTGCCCGCCGAGCGCGGTCCGCGTCGGCACGGAGTTCGCCCGCGCGGTCCAGGTGCGCCCGCACGGAGTCGGGCAGCACGATCTCGATCCGCACCGTGAAGTCGGCGGCTGGCCGGTCGTGCATGTTCGCCAGCCAGTCGCGCGCCATCGGCTCGATCTCGCTCTGCCGCCGCGCCTGGGTCCGCAGTGCACCGTCGATCCAGACGAGCCAGTAGCGCCCGTCCCGCTGTGCGCGCACGGTGTGTGTCGTCATCATCGTCAGTCCTTCCCGTCGTCACACGCGCGGATGATCGCGCGAGCGAGCATCTCCCGGACCTCCCGGTGCCGTGGGATCTCGATGCGTTGACCGCCGAAGAGGAAGACGTCATGTCGTCCGCCGTGCCGCAGGAGCACGAAGGGGACGCCGAGTCGATCTGCCCGTTGACGGAGGTCGCGGATGAGGTCCGCACGCTTCACGATAGAAGTCCAACTCGGATTGGACAAGTTTGTCCAGCGGCGTTGGACGATTCGATGCGATCGTGTTCGGTGGGGCTCACATGAGCACGATCGCTGCTCGCTGTGGCTCGGTCGTCGCCGGCACCGATGCCTGTGGACGAGGGGGCGCCGGGCCGTCATCGTGGAGGACGGTGGCCCGTCGCTCGGTGTGCCTGACGGCGGAACCGTCAGGCCACGTGCCAGACGACCCCCTCCTGCGTGCTCGACGGGTAGGCCGCAGCGATGCGGAACACCGCCTCGCGCAGGGTCTCCGGCGAGCACGCCAGGTTGATCCGGGCGAACCCCTTGCCCTCGGCCCCGAACGGCAGCCCCGAGTTCAGCGCGACGAACGCGTGCTCACGGAGGGGCACCGCCGGGTCCTCGCCGAGCCCGAGCCCCCGGAAGTCGAGCCACGCCAGGTAGCCCGCACGGGGCCGCGCGTAGACGACACCGGGCAGGTGCTCGGCCAGGAGCTTCGCGAGCAGCCGGTCGTTCGCGACGATCCGGTCGATGACGTCGTCGAGCCAGCCGACCGCCAGGGTGAACGCCGCCAGGTTCGCGTGCAGCCCGAGGATGCTCGTCCGGCACGCGACCTCCTCCCACAGCGTGTCGAGGAGTGCGGCGGTGCGAGCATCCCCGGCGACGATGACGGAGCACTTCACGCCGGCCAGGTTCCAGCCCTTGCTCGCCGACGTCACACAGACGCTCCGTGCCCCGAGCGGCTCGGCGATCATCGCGAACGGGGTGAACTGCATGCCCGGATGGGTCAGCGGGGCGTGGATCTCGTCGCTGATGACCAGGACGTCGTACTGCGCCGCGAGTTCAGCCAGCGCGGTGAGGTCAGCACGGTCGTGCACCAGGCCGATCGGGTTGTGCGGGTTGCAGAGCAGGAAGACCCGGACACCGTCGGCGAACGCCCGCTCGAGGCCGTCCAGGTCCAGCCGGTAGACACCCCACTGCTCACGGAGCGGGACCTCTTCGACCTGACATCGGGCCTCGTCCACGAGCTCGAAGAACGGCGGGTACACCGGCGGCGTGATCGCGACCCGGCCGCCGTCGGGCAGTGCGAGCCGCAGCGTCTCGACGATCCCCACGCTGACGTCCGTCGCCAGGTACACCCGCGCCGGGTCGACGTCCCAGCCCCAGCGGTCGCGCGCGAACCCGGCGAACGCGGGAGCGAGCGGCCCGGGCCCGTCGAGGTACCCGAGGTCCGACTGCTGCACCCGCTCGACCAGGGCCTGTCGGATCTCCGGCGCGACCTCGTGGTCCATCTCGGCGACGAACAGGGGCAGCACGTCGGGCGCGTACCGCGTCCACTTGATGCTCGTGCGGACCCCGCGGAGCGTGCCGACCGGGTCCTGTTCGTCGCTCGCCATGCGTCCCAGCATGCCTCGGCCGGGAGGCCCGGGGCGAGTCGGCGCGTCATCCTGCGTCGTGGGGCCCGCCGCCGAGCCTCGCGCAGGCGGACACTTTCCGCCCGCCACCTGGCGCAGGATGCCCGCAGAGCCGAGCCTCGGCCGACCGCGTGCGGACCGGGCACCGCGCACCCGCCTACTGTCGGCGGCATGACCACGAGCACCGCCGAGAAGGCGACCACCCTCCAGTCCCTGCACTCCGCCCCCGAGATCCTCCGCGTCGTGAACGTCTGGGACGCCATCAGCGCCAAGACCGTCGCCGCGCTGCCCGAGACCCGCGCGATCGCCACCGCCGGGCACTCGATCGCCGCGATGTACGGCTACGAGGACGGCGGCATGTCGCTCGACCTCGCCCTCGCCGGCGCGAAGACCGTCGTCGACGCCGTGGACCTGCCGGTGACCGCCGACCTGGACGACGGCTACGAGGACCCGGCCGAGACCATCCGTCGCGCGATCGGCATCGGCGTCGTCGGTGCGAACGTCGAGGACCGGCTGCGTCCGTTCGACGAGTCCGTCGCCCGCGTGGCCGCGATCATGCGTGCCGCCGAGCAGGAGGGCGTCCCCTTCCAGCTGAACGCCCGCACCGACGCCATCGCCCGCGGCGGCGACCGCCCGATCCAGGAGAGCATCGCGGACGCCATCGCCCGCGGCAAGGCGTTCCTCGACGCCGGCGCACCGCTCGTGTTCGTCCCGGGCGGCCACCAGCGCGACGTCGTCGAGCAGCTGGTCGAGGGCCTCGGCCGCGGCAAGCTCAGCGTCATCGGCCTGCCGGGTGCCCTGCCTGCGTCCGAGTACCAGGCGCTCGGCGTCGCCCGAATCTCGTACGGCCCGCTCACGCAGCGCGTCGCCCTGCGTGCGCTCCGTGACCTCGCCGCGGACCTCTACCTCGGCGGCGTCGTGCCGGAGGACACCCCGACGCTGAACTGAACGGCAGCGGTGGCGGACCCGCCACCTGACGGACGGGAGGCCCGGTACCAGCTGGTACCGGGCCTCCCGTCCGTCGTCGGGCCGTCTCCGTCGACGCCAGGTGGACAGAACGGCGATCGTGGCGTACTGTTGTTTGTTGGTGCATTGCAGCGAACCCATCTGACTCGCGCACACCGACCGTCTCGAACCGATCCCCCTGGGTCGCATTCCAGCGAGACCACCGCTCCCCGACTGGCGAGCATGCACGTCGAATGCCGACGTGCGCGTCCGCGCTCCTGCGGCCGACGAGACCACGGAGTCCGTCCGGCCCAGCGCGACGCCGAATGACTGAAGAAAGACAGCACCATGACCACGAACGAACGCACCATCATCACCGGGACCGCCATCGCGGCTCCCACCGTCTCCCCCGACCGCATCGCCGAGTTCCCCGTCCGCGAGGACCGCTCGCAGCGCGAGTACCTCGTGCGGATGCCGGCCGACGACCTCGGGCTGTTCCTGACGCCCGGTGTCCGCGTCGCCGTCGACGGCGAAGCGGGCTGGGTCGTGCCCGGCCGCTCCTGGCGGGGCGAGGCCAGCCGCACGATCCTGCAGGCTCGCGCCGTGCAGGCTCCGGAGCTGGCCCTGGCCGCCTGACCTCTGCAGCCCAACGGAACGCCGTCCCTTCGGGGGCGGCGTTCCGTCGTTCCGAGGCAGGGCCTAGAGCTCCCGGTCGCCCTCGGCCGCGGCGACGAACCGTCGCCCGCCGTCGGCGTTCACCGGCTGCCGCCCGCCACACAGCGCTGCTGCGTCCCGGAGTCGGCGGATGAAGGCGGGGTCCTCAGGCTCGAGTTCGTCGTCCGGCGCCTGCCGCACCACGATCTCGCTCGACGGTCCGACGAGCATCGTCGTCCGCTCGACCGAGCCGTCCTCCCCGACCGTCGGCACCGCGATCGTGTCCGTCCGGGTGTTCGCCCCGAGCACCGCCGCGTAGTCCGCGACCGCGTCGGCGATGCGGTCCCCCGTCAGGATGTCCGTGCCGTCGTAGTGGATGTACTTCACGTGTCGACCTCCCTCGTGGCGACGGTAGGCACCGGGGTGGAGCACGCAGTACAGGATCGGGTGGGAGGCGCGGGCGGTGGACAACTGGCGGCGCATGTCGGCCTCATCCACAGTTCGGTAGCGCGATGAACGGCAGTAGCTCGATGCCGCCAGGAATCGGCGACAAGTTGGCTCGTCGCCGATCGCGAGCCCCCGTCGGACCAGAAGGGCAGCCTGCTCGGTCCAAGACAGACTCGGCTTCACGCGCGCAGCCCCCCGGGAACGAAAAGGCCCCTCCCATTTGAGCATCGTGGAGAGGCTTGGGAGGGGGTCGATTGCTTCCACTCTAGCCAAAGCGCCGTCCTGCGCGGGTGGCAGGAGTGCTCCGTCGTCAGGTCAGGCTGACGTCAGAGCACGTCACCTGTCGGGTACAGCACCCACGGGCCGGCACCGGTCTCCGGGCACTGCTCGTCCATCACCCGTTTGACCACCGAGTAGTCCGCGGGAGCGCGGCGGTACATCAGCGTAACGAGGTGGACGTCCGTCTCGACGCGACCGTCGGGCCAGCGGGCGTCGTAGCGGATGACACGCTTTGGCCGCCGCAGCCATCGCGAGGGACGGATCTCCGCGACGGCACGGAAGACCGTCGGCAACTCGTCCGACTGGTCTGAGCGCCCGGCTGCAGCTCTGCGTTCCCCCACGCCTGTGATCCTAGGAGCGCGACGCGTGCCCGAGCGTCAGTTGTTGAAGCGGAATTCCACCACGTCGCCGTCCTGCATGACGTACTCCTTGCCCTCGATGCGGGCCTTGCCCTGCGACCGAGCCTCGGCGATCGAGCCGGTGGCGACGAGGTCGTCGAACGAGATGACCTCGGCCTTGATGAAGCCCTTCTCGAAGTCCGTGTGGATGACGCCGGCAGCCTGGGGAGCCTTCCACCCCTTGCCGATCGTCCACGCACGGGACTCCTTCGGGCCTGCCGTCAGGTAGGTCTGCAGCCCGAGGGTCTCGAACCCGATGCGCGCGAGCTGGTCGAGGCCGGACTCGGTCTGACCGGTCGACTCGAGGAGCTCCTTGGCGTCCTCCGCGTCGAGGTCGATCAGCTCAGACTCGACCTGGGCGTCGAGGAACACGGCCTGCGCCGGTGCGACGAGGGCGGCGAGCTCGGCCTTGCGGGCGTCGTCGGTGAGGATCGCCTCGTCCACGTTGAACACGAAGATGAAGGGCTTGGCGCTGAGGAGACCGAGCTCCTTGATCGGCTCGAGGTCGACCTTGCTCGCCGAGAGCAGGACGCCCTTCTCGAGCTCGGCCTTCGCGGCGTTCGCCGCCTCGAGCACGGCGGGCTCCGCCTGCTTCAGCTTGAGCATCTTCTCGTAGCGGGGCAGCGCCTTCTCGATGGTCTCGAGGTCGGCGAGGATCAGCTCGGTGTTGATGACCTCGAGGTCGTCCTTCGGGGACACCTTGTTCGCCACGTGCACGACGTCGTCGTCGGTGAAACCGCGGACGACCTGCGCGATGGCGTCGGCTTCGCGGATGTTCGCGAGGAACTTGTTGCCGAGTCCCTCGCCCTCGCTCGCACCCTTGACGATGCCGGCGATGTCGACGAACGACACCGGCGCGGGCACGGTCTTCTCGGAGTGGAACAGCTCGGCGAGCTGGTCGAGACGCGGGTCGGGCAGGTTCACCACGCCGACGTTGGGCTCGATGGTGGCGAACGGGTAGTTGGCCGCGAGCACCTGGTTCTTGGTCAGGGCGTTGAACAGGGTCGACTTGCCGACGTTCGGGAGACCGACGATTCCGATGGTGAGAGCCACGGGAGGACAGCCTACCGGCGGCAGCCCGCCGGGGCCGACCCGCGCCTCCAGTCCGACACCGTCAGATTGTCGCGACGCGCTCCTCGACGACGGCCAGGACGTCGGCCTGGAGGCGCTGGGACGCCCGCCAGTCACCCGCCACCTCGAGCGCGTGGTCGGCCTGGTCGACGGTCTGGAGGCGCGCCCGCGTCCCACGCACCAGTTCCGGCCGCCAGACGGGATCCGCGGATCCGCCGAGCGAGAAGTGCGCGCCATCGGCAGCGGAGAGTGGGGAGCGCCGCGCGGGGTTCTCCATCTGTTCAGGGTAGGAGCGGGGGCACCACGCCGGGCCCGGTTCCGGTGATGTCGGTTCTCCGTGCAACGATCGATGGCGTGCTGAACTTCACCGCCATCGACTTCGAGACCGCGAACAACTCGCCCGCCAGCGCGTGTTCGGTCGGACTCGTCAAGGTGCGCGGCGGTCGTGTCGTCGACCGGGCCTCCTGGTTCATCCGCCCGCCGGCCGGGCACGACGACTTCCTGGAGTGGAACACCCGCATCCACGGGATCGTCCAGTCGGACGTGACACACGCCAAGTCGTGGGAGCAGCAGTACCCGGACCTGGTGGCGTTCGCGGAGGGTGACGTGTTGGTCGCGCACAACGCCCGGTTCGACATGGGCGTGATCGCCGGCGGGTGCGCGGCGACGGGCATCGAGATCGCTGAGCACCACTCGATGTGTTCGCTGCAGGTCGCCCGCAAGACCTACACCCTCGACTCGTACCGCCTGCCGATGGCCGCGATGGCCGCCGGGTTCTCGGGTTTCCAGCACCACGACGCCGCCGCCGACGCAGAGGCCTGCGCCGCGATCGTCGTGCACGCTGCCGGGTTCCACGGGGTGCCGACGGTCGAGGCCCTCGGTGCCGTGACCCGGGTGACGATCAACCCCGTGCGCGCCCGTGTCGAGAAGCCGAAGTCGGCCGCGCAGCCCCGGCTCTCGCGTCGTCCGATGGTCTTCTCCGACTGACGCTGTCCACGCTGCCCGGTGGTCCGGGTCGCTCGGCGGTCCGGGTCGCTCGGTGGTCCGGGTCGCTCGGCGGTCCGGGCCGCCGCCACGCCCGGTGGTCCGGGCCGCCGCCACGCCCGGTGGTATTGTCACGACAATCCGCCCGGCACAGGTGTTCGGGCTCGTTCTCCCCTGCGAAGGACCGCGATGACCAACGATGGCCAGCTGCCGTCCGACCTGTTCATGGACCTGGACCGGTCGGGGCCGATGCCGCTCTACCACCAGGTCGCCTCGCGCATCGAGGAGTCGATCCGCAACGGCGCGATGCCGCCCGGTGCCCGCCTGGAGAACGAGATCGCCCTCGGTGAGCGCCTCGGCCTGTCCCGCCCGACGATCCGCCGCGCCATCCAGGACCTCGTCGACAAGGGGCTGCTCGTCCGCCGTCGTGGCATCGGCACCCAGGTCGTGCACGGTCCGGTCACCCGCAAGGTCGAGCTGACCAGTCTGTACGACGACCTGACGCAGGGGTCGCAGCAGCCGACGACGAAGCTCCTCGACCGCTCCGACGTACCGGCCACCCAGGCGGTGGCCGAGGCTCTGGGCGTCGAGGTCGGGACCACCGTCGTGCACGTGCTCCGCGTCCGGTTCGCCGAGGACGTCCCGATGGCGGTGCTCGAGAACTACCTGCCGCCGGAGTTCGCCGACATCACCGACGAGGACCTCCGCGCCCACGGGCTGTACCAGCTGCTCCGGTCACGCGGGGTGACGATGCGGGTCGCGAAGCAGCGGATCGGTGCTCGTGCGGCGACGGACGACGAGGCCGGACTGCTCGAGATCGAGGACGGCGACCCGGTGCTGACGATGAGCCGCACGGCGTACGACGCCTCGGGTCGGGCGGTCGAGTACGGCCTGCACTGCTACCGGCCGGACCGGTACTCGTTCGAGGTCACGCTCGTCGACAAGTAGGGCCCGGCCGGCTGACGTCCGGCGTACCGGTCCGCTGGCGTCGGGGACGCCGAGCTGATCTGGCGTCGGAGATGCCGAGCTCAGCTGGCGTCGGGGACGCCGAGCTCGCCGGTCAGGTACTGGGCGCGACCGAAGCCGAACGACCAGTCCTGCGGACCGTTCTCGACGTACCCGATGAAGACGTCCTCGGACGCGACGCCGACCCCGGCGAGCGCGTCGTGGATCGCGGCGTAGAGCGCCTGCTTCGCCTCGTCGGACCGGCCGCGCTGGGTGAAGACCTGGATCATGACGACGCCCTCGGTCCGCTCGAAGCCCAGGCCGGCGTCCTGCGCGATGATCTGCGTCGCCGGGTGTTCGGTGATGACCTGGAAGCGGTCGCGCTCCGGGATCCCGTAGACGTCGACGATCGCCTGGTGGGTGGCGTCGGCGATCGCGCGGACCGCCTCGGGGGTGCGGCCGGTGGCGAGGTCGAATCGGACGAGCGGCATGGTGCCTCCTGCTTGTGGTTACTTTGTCAGGACATACTACCGCACCAGTCGTGGCGCTCGCGATCCGGACAGTGACGCGCCACCAGACGACGGTGGTCCGTCTGGTCAGATCACCGGAGTCGGGACGTCGGAGGTCAGCGGTCCGTCGACGCGCGCCACCTCATGCCACGCCCCGTCGGCGAGCGACGCTTCGGCCGCTTCCACGATCGACGCTGCCGCGAGCCCGTCCGCCACCGACGGCGCGAGCTGCCGGCCACTCCGGACGCTCGCCAGGAACTGCGCCGCCTCGATCGTCTTCAGGTCGTCGTACCCCATCGCGGTGCCGGCGCCCGGTTGGAAGCGGGCGAACTCACCGTCCCCGGGCGCGACGTAGACGGTCGTGTAGCCAGCGACCTCCTGCCCGTCGAGGCAGACCTGCAGTTCGTTCATCCGTTGGAAGTCCCATCGGATCGACCCGGCGGTGCCGTAGACCTCGATCGTGTACTCAGCGTGCGGGCCGTGCATGACGCGGCTGGAGTCCATCGTGCCGACCGCGCCGTCGTCGAAGCGGAAGAGCAGGGCGGCGTAGTCCTCGTTCTCGACGGGCTTGCGGTCGCCGGTCGCGGCAGCACTGCGGTCGACGATCCCCGCGCCGGGGAGCGGTCGCTCGGTGATGAACGTCTCGCCGAGTGCGGTGACGCTCGCGATCCGGCCGACCAGGTACTGCGCCAGGTCGAGGCCGTGCGAGAGCAGATCGCCGAGGACACCCGAACCGGCGCGTTCCCGTTCGAACCGCCAGGTCAGCGGGGCAGCTGGGTCGGACGAGTAGTCGGCGAGCAGGGAGCCACGGACGTTCGTGATCCGTCCGAGTCGCCCGCTGCGGACGAGCTCGCGGGCGCGTTCGACCGCGGGTGCGTGTCGGTAATTGAACCCGACGCTCGTGATGACCCCGGCCCGTTGGACGGCCTCGTGGATGTCGCGGGAGTCGCTGGCGTACCGGCCCATCGGCTTCTCGATCCAGAACGGTTTGCCGGCCCGCGCTGCGGCGACCGCCATCTCACGGTGCAGGAAGTTCGGTGAGCAGATCGAGACGACGTCGACGTCCGGGTCGGCGAGGACCTCGTGCCAGTCGGCCACGGCACGTTCGTACCCGAGCCGTTCCGTGGCCTGCTCGCGGGCTTCCGGAACCGGATCGGCCGCGACCACCAGGCGTGGGCGGAGCCCGAGTTCCGGGAAGTGGTCCGGCAGCGCCCGGTACGCGCGGGAGTGCAGGCGCCCCATCCACCCGACCGAGATGAGGCCGACCCCGATCGTGTCCATGACCATCGGCGTCGCCCTACTCGGCCGGGACGATGATGTCGCGGACGAGGGCGTCGAGCTTCGCGTCGGCGTCCAGGAACTGCCGCAGCGTCTTGACCGTGGCGCCGAACCGGTCGAACTCGTCGATGGTCATGCCGTCGACGTCGTGGCCGCGGGCGAACTCCGGCGTCGCCCGGCGGAGGGCGTCGACGACGTGTGGCGGGACCTCGTCGTCGATGGCGTCGGGGCGGAACGGGAACGCGTTGTCGTTGATGTCCTTCGTCCACTGGAACGGCGGCGACACGACGAGGTCGCCGCCCTGGAACTCCGACCACTGCAGCGCGTTGCGGAAGGCCGCGACGAGGACCCGCGAGCGGAACCCGCGCTCCTGGAACACCTGGTACGCGTTCTTCACCGCGGCGACGCCGGCCCACTCCAGGTACCCGGGGTCGATCATGACGTGGTCGCGCGCGACGACGGTCTTCAGCCAGTCGTCCAGCCGACCGGCCATCAGCGTGACGACGTGTCCGAACTCCTGCTCGGGCAGGCCGTCGGCGACGCGACGGTCGAGGGCGCGCTCGATGGCCTCACCGACGGCGACGACCTGGGCCACCGTGAACGAGACGGTCGCGTTGATCGAGACACCTCGGTAGGCGGCTTCCTCGATGGCCGCGATGCCGACCTTCGTTGCGGGGATCTTCACGATGATGTTCGGCGCGAGGCCCGAGAACCGCACCGCCTGCTCCACGAGGGCGTCGCGGTCGCGGTGCAGACGCGGATCCGTCTGCATCGAGAGCCGACCGTTGCGGCCACCCGAGGCCTCGAACGCCGGCAGCAGCTGCGCGGCGGCGTTGACCGAGAGCTCCTCGACCGCCATCCACCCGAGTGCCGACTCCCCCGCGGTCGGGTGCTCCTCGGCGAGCTGTCGGATGCGCGGCACCCACACCTCGGGGTCCTGCTGGATGCACGTGTAGGCGATGACCGGGTTGCAGGTCGCTCCGACCGCCCCGTACTCAGCTATCGCCGTCGCCAGCTCGTGCGGGTCGGCCGAGTCGTTCCACAGCGCCGTCGGGGTCTGTTCCGTCGCCTGCAGGGTGACCGCACGGGTGTCGACCACGGCCGCCCCTCGGGTCTCGAGTGTGCTCGTCATCGGTGGAGTCCCTTCGTGATCTGGTCGAGCTGGAACCGCGACACCGCGTCGGCGTTCTCGTCCTCGGCGAAGACGCTCGACACGGCGACCGTGTCCTCGCGGCCAGAGAACCCGACGCGGTCGAGCGCACGCCAGAACGCGTCGAAGTCGACGTCGCCCTGCCCGACCGGCAGGTGCTGGTGGACACGGACCGGGTTGCCCGGCGGGTTCGTGATGTAGCGGAGGCCGTGCGAACGACGGTGGTCGTAGGCGTCGGCGACGTGGATCAACTGCAGCGAGTCACCGGCGGCGTCGATGACCGCGTCCATGTCATCGCCGTAGTGGAAGGTGTGGCAGGCGACGTAGACGAACCCGATGTTCTTCGAGTTGAGCCCGCGGATCACCCGGAGTGCCTCGAGCCCGTCCTCGACGAAGTCGTCGGGGTGCGGGTCGATCAGCACCCGGAGGTCCGCGTCCTCGATGATCGGCAGCAGTTCCTCCATCGCCCAGTAGAACTGCGCCTCGGAGTCCTCGGCACGCTCCGGACGACCGGAGAACTCGGTGTTGATGGTGTCGACGCCGAGTCGCTTGGTGATCTCGATGACCCGCTTCCACTGCTTGACGGCGGTCTCACGCGTCTCACGGTCGGGCCCGGACCAGCGGAGCACCGGCAGGACGGACGCCACCTGGACTCCGGCGTCGGCACAGGCGGCCGCGAACGCGTCGACCAGGTCGTCGTCCGCCTTCGGGTGCCGGTGGAACGGGATGAAGTCCCGGTGCGGCGTCAGCTGCAGGTACTCGTAGCCGAGGTCGGCGACCTTCCGCGGGAACTCCAGCAGACCCAGGTCGTGGTGGAACGGGGTCGGGTCGAGCGCGATCTTCGGCACGGACTACACCCCGGTCAGCGCGTCGGCTGTCGCGTCGGCCGCTGCCGTCGAGTCGGCCGCTGCCGTCGCCGCGTAGAAGGCCGGCTTCGTCACCGCGTACTCGACGTGCTCGGTCGCGCCGGACTGCTGCGCGCGGACCGCGACCTCCGCGACGACGGATGCGGTGTAGCCGTCCCAGGCGCTCGGGCCGTCGATGCCGCCGTCGCGAGCCGCGTCCACCCAGCGCTGCACCTCTTCGTCGTAGGCCGCGGCGAACCGTTCCTTGAACGACGGCGTGACGCCCTGCCCGGAGACCCCGGCGGACACGATCGTCTGCGAGGTGTCGCGACCGATGTAGGCGACGCCGGACTCGAACACGGCGTCGGTGGTGACCTGGTAGCCGAACTGGGCGTTCACGTTGATCTCGACGATCGCCATCGTCCCGGACTCGGTGGTGAACAGCACGAACTGCGGCTCGGGCAGGTCGGCCGGGGCCAGCGAGTTCTTCCGCGGCTTCTTGACCTCGACACTCGTGATCGCCTCACCCGTCAGGAACGGGATGATGTCGATCTCGTGGATCACCGAGTCGTGGATGAGCATCGACTCGCTGAAGTTCGGCGGGGTCGTCGGGTTCCGGTGGGCGTGGTGCAGGGCGAGCAGCGCGCCGTTCGCGCCCGACTCACGCAGGGCCTTGAGCTCCTGGTACCCGCTGTCGAAGCGGCGCATGAACCCGACCTGGATGATCGGCCGCCTGGCGTGCTCCTGCTCGAGCTCCACGATGCGCAGGCTGTCCTCGGCGCTGGTCGTGAGCGGCTTCTCGCAGAGGACGGCGAGGCCCCGCTCGAGCGCGGTCACCAGGATCGGCTCGTGCAGGAACCCGGGGGTCGCGATGATGACGCCGTCGATCTCAGTGGCGTCGAGCGCCTCTTCGAAGGAGGCCGCGGTGATCGCCCCCGGCGCCAGGGCCGCAGCGGCAGCGGCCCGGCTGCCATCCGGTTCGACGACCGCGACGACGTCGGCGTTCGAGATCTTGGCGGTGATGCGGCGGACGTGGTCGGCGCCCATCATGCCGGCGCCGACGACGGCGACGCGGAGGTTCTGCGTGGTGGTCATGGTGTTCTTCTCCTGGGGTTGCTGACGCTGCGTGGACGGCGCGTCAGGAGGCGCGCGCGGCGGAGGTGGCGCCGAAGATGTGCTGGAAGGTGCGCTCGGCGATCGGGCCCGGAGCATCGACCGAGCAGCCGTACATGTCCTGCTCGACGATCCCGAAGACCTCGGGGTTGATCGCGGCCACGGCCTCGATGATCGGGGCGAGTTCCGGGGTGCCGTGCGGCGGCTCGGTCATGATGCCCTGCGCCACGGCGGTCGCGAACGGCACGTCGTTCTTCAGCACGTCGAACAGCAGGTCGGTGTCGACCTGCTTGAGGTGCAGGTAGCCGATGCGCTCCGGGTGGGCGGCGATGAGCTTGAGGTTGTCGCCGCCGTAGTACGCGAAGTGCCCGGTGTCGAGGCAGAGGTTCGTGTACTCGGGGTTCGTGACCTCCAGGAACCGCACGGTCTCCTTGTACGTCCCGACGTGGCTGTCGGCGTGGGTGTGGAACTGCTGGTGCACGCCGTACTCCTCGAGCAGCGCCTTGCCCAGCTGGTCGTGCCCGCGGCCGAGTCGCTCCCACTGCTCGTCGGTGAGCGTTCGGGCCTCGAGCACCTCTTCGGTGGCGTCGGAGCGCCAGAGGTCCGGGATCGTCACCAGGTGCTGGGCGCCCAGCTTCGCCGCCAGGCCCGCGACGGCGACCGCCTGGTCCCAGGCACGCTGGAACTGGTCCTCGCCCTTGTGGAACCCGGTGAACACGGTGCCCGCCGAGAGCTTGAGCCCGCGGGACTCGAGCTCGTCGGACAGCTGCGACGGGTCGGTCGGCAGGTACCCGTACGGTCCGAGCTCGATCCACTCGTACCCGGCAGCGGCGGCTTCGTCGAGGAAGCGCTGCCACGGGACCTGGTCCGGGTCGTCGGGGAACCACACGCCCCAGGAGTCCGGGGCGGTGCCGATGCGGATCGAGGCGGGCGCCGCGTCGGTGGCGGGGGTGCCGATGGGGGTGGCGGTGTCGGTCATGACGTCGCTGTCGCTTTCTGTCTCGGATCGGGTTCAGCCGAGCAGCGGACGCTGCGCGGCGACCTGCTGCTCGTACTCGGCGCGGGCGGCCTGGGTGCTGGGGAGGGTGGCGGTCTGCGCGACCGGCACGTCCCACCAGCCGTCGCCCTCGGGCGCGTAGACCAGTGGGTCGGAGTTGATGTGGACGAGGGTGGTGTGGTCGTTCGCCTTCGCCTGACGGACCGCTGCCGTGAGGTCGGCGATGCTGTCCGGGCCGGGTTGGACCTCGATCACGTCGACGCCGTAGGACCGGGCGTTGGCTGCCAGGTCGACCGGCAGCGGCTCGCCGTCCTCGAACGACCGGGTCTCGTCCAGGTAGCGGTACTTCGTGCCGTAGCGCTCCGAGCCGACGGTCTCCGACAGGTGGCCGATCGACGCGTACCCGTGGTTCTGGATGAGCACGACGATGATCTTGATGCCCTCGGCGACCGCGGTCACGAGCTCGGTGTGCAGCATCAGGTACGAGCCGTCACCGACCATGACGATCGCGTCGCGGTCCGGGGCCCCACGGCGGACGCCGATGCCGCCGGCGATCTCGTAGCCCATGCACGAGAACGCATACTCGACGTGGTAGCCGAGCGCATCGCGGACCCGCCAGAGCTTGTGCAGGTCACCGGGCAACGACCCTGCGGCCTGGATGACCACGTCACGTGGGTCGCTGGCCGCCTGGACGGCGCCGATGATCTCGGCCTGTCCGGGCAGTTCGGCCCTCGACGGCGTGAACGCGTCGTCGACGACGGCGTCCCACTCCCGCTTCCGGCCCCGGACCTCGGCGGCGTAGCCGGCGTCGACCGCGTACGACGCATCGGTGGTGAGCACCGTCGTCAGCGCGACCAGGGCCTCCCGGGCGTCGGCGATCACCGGCAGCTGCGTGCCGTGCTTGTAGGCGTCGAAGGACGCCACGTTGACGTTGACGAAGGTGACGTCCGGGTCCTGGAAGGCCGTGCGTGACGCGGTCGTGAAGTCGCTGTAGCGCGTGCCGATGCCGATCACGACGTCGGCCTGCGCCGCGACGGCGTTGGCGGCGGCGGTGCCGGTCGCGCCGATGCCGCCGAGGTACTGCGGGTGGTCCCAGACCAGCGATCCACCGCCGGCCTGCGAGGTGCCGACCGGGATCCCGGTGGCCTCCACGAAGCGGCGGAGCTCGTCCTCGGCACCGGAGTAGAGGACACCGCCACCCGCCACGATGACCGGACGCTTCGCCTGCCGGATCGCCGCGACGGCACGATCGAGCGGACCGGTCTCGGGCAGTGGGCGGCGGATGTGCCACTCACGGGGCTGCAGGAACGCGACCGGGACGTCGAGCTGTTCGGCCTGCACGTCCTCGGGCAGGGCGATCGTCACCGCACCCGTCTCGGCCGGGTCGGTGAGGACCCGCATCGCCTGGAGTGCGATCGAGAAGAGCTGCTCCGGGCGGACCACCCGGTCGAAGAAGCGCGAGAGCGGTCGGAACGCGTCGGTCACCTGGATCGAGGTGTCGTGCGGCATCTCGATCTGCTGCAGCACCGGGTCCGTGGTGCGCGTGGCGAAGGTGTCCGACGGCAGCAGCAGCGCCGGCAGCCGGTTCGTCGTGGCGAGCGCCGCCGCGGTGAGCATGTTGGCGGCACCGGGCCCGACCGAGGCGGTGGCGGCGAAGGTCGCGCGACGGCGGTGCATCCGCGCGAACCCGACGGCCTCGTGCACCATCGCCTGCTCGTTGCGGGCCTGGTGGTACGGCAGCAGTCCGGGGTGTTCGACGTGGAGCTGCTTGATCGCCTGCCCGAGTCCGGCGACGTTGCCGTGCCCGAAGATGCCGAAGATGCCCGGGATCGTGCGCTCGCGGACGTCGCCGTCCACCGTCCACTGGTTGGCCAGGAACTCGACGAGCGCCTGGCCGACGGTCATGCGACGGGTCGTGGTGGTGGTCACACGTGCTCCTTGAGGTAGGGCAGGCGGGGGTCGAGGGACTCGGACTCCCAGAGCTGACGGACCCACCCGTGGGCGGGGTCGTCGGTGATGTTCCAGACGCGTTCCGGTCCGGGTCCGGCCATCACGTTGAGGTAGTACATGTCGTAGCCCGGAGCCGCGACCGCGGGGCCGTGCCAGCCGTACGGCACCAGGGCGACGTCGCCGGTCCGGACCTGGCGGAACTCGTCGATCGGTCGGTCGTCCGAGGCCGAGGTCCGGTGCAGCGCGAACGGGTCGGCGGCGTCCGGGGCGACGTGCTCGGAGCCGCGGGCGACGGCGGACTCGTAGTAGTAGATCTCCTCGAGCTCGGATTCCTGACCGGGCCGTTCGGTGTCGTGCTTGTGCGCCGGCCACGAGGACCAGTTGCCCGCGGGGGTGATGACCTCGCACACGATCAACCGCGCGGCGTCGAGTGCCGCGGGGGTGCCGAAGTTGTGGACCTGCCGGCTCGACTGCCCGGCTCCCCGCAGTTCGACGGGCACGTCCTGCCGCGGGATGTACGTCGTGGGCTTGACCGTGTCGGTGGGGGCTTCGGCGACTGCGACACGACCGGTGCCGGTGATCACCGCGGCGGTGCCGGAGCCGAGGTACAGGACGTCCGTGGGGCCCTCGAACACGCTCGCGCGTCCCTCGAGCTCCTGCACGCCGCCGCCCGCCGTGACCGCGTCGCCGCCCGTCACCGCGTCGTCGTCCGTCACCGCGTCGTCGTACGTCACGGTGAAGCTGCCGGCGAGCGGCACCACGATCCGTTCGACGGCGCCGGCGGCCAGGCGGAGCGATCCGCCGTCGCGCAGCTCGCCCGTCCGGAGCCCGGTGTGCGCCCACCCCGGCACGCGCCCGTCGATCACGTCGGTCCAGCCGTCCTCCGGCCGGGACCCCCGTGGGTTGAACCAGTTGTCGGTCATCGTCGGATCAGCCGTTCGACGGGAAGCCGAGGTCGACGCCGCCGTGCGACGGGTCGAGCCACCGGGAGGTGATCGCCTTCTGCCGTGTGAAGAAGCTGACGCCGTCCGCGCCGTACGCCTTGTGGTCACCGAACAGCGAGTTCTTCCACCCGCCGAACGAGTAGTAGGCCACCGGCACCGGGATCGGGACGTTGATGCCGATCATGCCGACCTGCACGTCGCGCTGGAACCGTCGGGCGGCCCCGCCGTCGTTCGTGAAGATCGCCGTGCCGTTGCCGTACGCGCCACCGTTGATCAGCGCCAGTCCTTCTTCGTATGACTCCACGCGGACGACGCTCAGCACCGGGCCGAAGATCTCCTCGGTGTAGACGCGGCTCGACGTCGGCACCTTGTCGATCAGCGTCGGGCCGAGCCAGAAGCCGTTCTCGTCCCCGTCGGGACGGACGGTGCGGCCGTCCACCACGATGACCGCACCGTCCTGCTCTGCGACCTCGATGTACGAGGCGACCTTGTCGCGGTGCTGCTCGGTGACGAGCGGCCCCATGTCGCAGCCGCGGCGACCGTCACCGATGCGCAGCGTGGCGGCCCGTTCGGTGATCTTCGCGATGAGCTCGTCGGCGACGGGTTCCACTGCGACGACGACCGAGATCGCCATGCAGCGCTCACCGGCGGAACCGAATCCCGCGTTGATCGCGTTGTCCGCGACCAGGTCCAGGTCGGCGTCGGGCAGCACGAGCATGTGGTTCTTGGCACCGCCGAGGGCCTGGACGCGCTTGCCGTGTTTCGTCCCGGTCTCGTAGACGTACTGCGCGATCGGCGTCGACCCGACGAACGAGATCGACTCGACGTCGGGGCTGGTCAGGAGTCCGTCGACCGCGACCTTGTCGCCGTTCAGGACCGTGAAGACCCCGGCCGGCAGTCCGGCTTCGGTGAACTTCGACGCCAGCCAGATGGCCGCGGACGGGTCCTTCTCGCTCGGCTTCAGCACGACGGTGTTGCCGGCGGCGATGGCGATCGGCAGGAACCAGAGCGGCACCATCGCCGGGAAGTTGAAGGGGCTGATGATGCCCACGACACCGAGCGGCTGGCGGATCGAGTAGACGTCGATACCGGTCGACACCTGGTCGGAGTACTCGCCCTTGAGCAGCTGCGGGATGCTCGTCGCCAGCTCGACGACCTCTTGCCCGCGGGCGATCTCGCCCATCGCGTCGGAGACCACCTTGCCGTGCTCGCTCGTGATGATCTCGGCCAGCTCGGCCTTGTCGCGGTTCAGGATCTCGCGGAACGAGAACATGATCTGCTGCCGCTTGCTCAGCGACAGCTCGCTCCACGCCGGGAACGCCGCCTTGGCGCTGGCGATCGCTGCCTGCACCTCGCGCTCGTCGGCGAGCGCGACCTGCTTCGTCACGATCCCGCGGGCCGGGTCGTACACGGGCGCGGTCCGGCCGGAGGTCGAGGGGACGTGGGCGCCGTCGATCCAGTGCCCGACGGTCGCGCCGTCGGTCGGGTCGCCGGTGGTCGTGGTGGGGGCGCTCGTGGTGGTCATGCGTTGCTTCCTTCCGAGACGGGCTCGTTCATGCTCGCGGAGCCGACGGGGCCCGTGGGGGCGTCGTGCAGGTCGGTGGACAGATCGCGGGAGGGCGTCCCCCTGTGGACGAGCCCCGCGGCCACGTCGACCGCACCCGCCACGTCGTCGTCCGACGGGTAGAGGAGGGTCCGACCGACGACGAGCCCACGGACGCCCGGCAGGGCGAGGGCATCGGCCCACTTGGCGTACGTCTCGAGCGGACGGGACGCCGGGTCGCCGCCGAGCAGGAGCGTCGGCAGCGTCGTCGCGGCCATCACGCGCTCCATGTCGTCGACGACGGGGATCTTCAACCAGCTGTAGGCGCTCGATTCCCCCAGGCCGGCGGCGATCGCCATCGAGGTGATCACGGCCTCGGCCGACAGGTCGTTCACGACGCTGCCGCCGCGGTGCTCGGACATGAACGGCTCGAGCATGATCGGCAGGCGGCGCGCGGCGGCTTCGGTCACGGCCTTGGCGGTGGCCTCGAGCGTCGGCGCGGTGCCGGCGTCGGACAGGGCCACGCGGATGAGCAGCTTCGCGAAGTCGAACCCGGAGTCGGCGATCGACGCGGCCGAGTACGCCGTGTACCGGTCGTCCATCTCGAAGGTCGCACCGCGGAGTCCACCCCGGTTCATCGAGCCCACGACCACCTTGCCGTCGAGCGCGCCGAGGAGCGCCAGGTCCTCGAGGATGTCGGGCGTCCCGAGCACCCCGTCGACACCGGGTCGGCCGAGGGCGACGACGAGCCGCTCCAGCAGGTCGTAGCGGTTGGCCATCGCGGACGGGTCGTCCCGCACCGCGAGCGCACCGCGGGCGGGGTGGTCCGCAGCCACGATGAAGAGCTTGCCGTCCTCGCCCAGGAGGGGGCGCCTCCGTCGCGAGGCGAGGATCGAGGCGATCCGCTCGGGGTGACCAGCGCGGGTGTCGCGCAGGCGGTCGAAGTCGGAACTGGTCAGCTCAGGCATGGAGAGCCTCCTCGGCGTTGGTTCCCTCGGTGTCGGTCCCCTCGGCGTTGGTTCCCTCGGTCGCCGTGCCCTGAGTCGGGTTGCCCCGCAGGAAGGCGTCGATCTCGTCGCTCGTCGGCATCGCCGTCGAGCACTCGAAGCGGGTGGCGACGATCGCGCCGGCCGCGTTGGCGAACGACAGGACCCGCTCGAGTCCCCAGCCCTGCAGCAGCCCGTGCGTGAGCGCGCCGCCGAACCCGTCGCCGGAACCGAGGCCGTTGACCACGTCGACGCGGTGCGGACGGACCTCGACGAACTCGTCGCGCGTCTTCGCCAACACGCCCTTCGGTCCCTGCTTGACGATCGCGATCTCGACCCCACGCTCCAGAAGCGCGTCCGCGGCGCGCACCGGGTCGGTCTCCCCCACGGCGACCTCGCACTCCTCGCGGTTGCCGACCGCGACGGTCGCGTGCTCGAGGGCGACGGCGACCTCGCGGGTCGCGGCGGCGGGCGTCGACCAGAACATCGAGCGGTAGTCCAGATCCAGCACGGTGTGCACCTTGGTGGCGTGCTCGGAGGCACTCCGGGCCGCGTAGGCGACGTGGTGCGCGGTCCGGCTCGGCTCTTCGCTGAGCCCGGTGACGGTGGTCCAGAAGACGCGGGCCCGTTCGATCTCGTGCAGCGGCAGGCTCTTCGCCGTGATCATCAGGTCCGGCGCCTTCGGAGCGCGGTAGAAGTAGAGCGGGAAGTCGTCCGGCGGGAAGACCTCGCAGAACGCGACCGGCGTGTTCAGACCGTCGACCGTGGCGACGAAGTCGTTGGCGACTCCGAACTCGGGGAGCGTCCGGGCGATGTACCGGCCGAACGGGTCGTTGCCGGTGCGGGTGATGACGGCGGTGTCTGCACCGTGCCGGGCCGCCGCGATCGCGACGTTCGTGGCGCTGCCACCCACCGACTTCGAGAACGTCTCGACGTCTTCGAGGGGGCCGGTCTGCTGCGGGTAGATGTCGACGCTGACGCGTCCCATCGTGATCACGTCGTAGGCGTGCGGTGCTTCGATCGTCATGCGACAGCAGGACCTTCCGTGCGGCTTCATCGTCGGACGAGCACGACTGTACACGACGCTTGGCCTAATGTCATGACATGGTTCGATCGGCCGTCCTGTCGCGGTGGTCTGTCCCCGCTCGGCGCGGTCACGGACGGGAGGCGCGGTGTCGGTGGGTCCTGCCAGGGTCGCGTCATGCAGATCCTCGCCCTGGTCATCGGCCTCGTGCTCGGCGCCCTCGTCGGCGCACTCGTCGCGTGGACACTCGCCAAGTCGCGCGCCGGGGTCGACGCCGCGGTCGCCCGAGCCACGGCCGAGGCGCTCCGGTCCCAGCTCGAGGAGTCACGGAACGACGCCGACGGACGGCTCGACGCGCAGGACACGCAGTACCGCCGGCAGGTCGACTCCCTCGAACGCCGAGCGGCCGAGCTCGAGCACCTGGTGCAGCGTCTGCACGGCGCGGAGTCCGCTCGGGCGCAGGACGAGTCGAAGGTCCTGACGGCTCTGAGCCCGGTCGCCGACACCCTGCAGGTCATGCGCGAGAAGATCGCTGAACTCGAACGCTCCCGCAGCGAGCAGTACGGCGCGATCTCCGCCCAGCTCCGGTCCGCGGCCGAGTCGGAGGAACGCCTGCGCGCCACCGCCGAGACGCTCGCCGGCGCACTTTCCTCGAACAGCACGCGCGGGGTCTGGGGCGAGACGCAGCTGCGCAACGTGGTCGAGGCCGCCGGACTGCTTGAACGCGTCGACTTCGACGTGCAGTCCGCCGTGACGACCTCCGCCGGCGCCGCTCGTCCGGACATGATCGTGCACCTGCCCGGCGGCAAGTCGATCGCCGTCGACGCGAAGGTGCCGTTCGCCGCGTACCTGCAGGCCTCCGAGATCCCGGCGAGCGCCACGGGAGCCGAAGCCGCCCGTCGTGAGCAGCTGATGGCCCAGCACGTCAAGGCGCTCCGGGCACACGTCGACGCCCTGGCTGCGCGGGAGTACTGGTCCGGCTACGACGCCTCACCGGAGCTGACGGTCGCGTTCATCCCGTCCGAGTCGCTCATCGCCAGTGCCCTGGCCGCCGACCCGGGGCTGCTCGACCACGCGTTCCGGAAGCGTGTGGCGCTCGCCTCCCCCGTCACCCTGTGGTCGGTGCTGAAGACCGTCGCGTTCTCGTGGCAGCAGGACGTCGTCACGCAGGAGGCGCGCGAGCTCTTCACGATCGCCCGCGAACTGCACGGGCGTCTGGCGACGATGGCCACCCACGTGGACAAGCTCGGCCGGTCGATCCGGGGCAGCGTCGTCGACTACAACCGCTTCGTGGGGTCGCTCGAGCGGCAGGTGCTGCCGAGTGCGCGGCGGCTGTCGCTGCTCGACGAGTCGAAGGTGATCGCGGACCCGGCGAGCATCGAGGACGAGCCGCGGCTGTTGACCGCGCCGGAACTCGTCAGCGCGACCGAGGACTGAGCGCGGCCGCCGCCCGCGGCGTCAGCGGGTCCCGCACAACAGGAACCCGCCCGAACCACGGGATGCCGTGGTCCGAGCGGGTTCCTGTTGTGCACAGCCGATCGGCACCGGACAATCCGGCGCCGTCAGCTCAGCGGATCAGAACCACTTCTCGGCGCGGTGGTCCGCCTGGATGCGACGGATGGTGTTCGAGCGCGACCGCAGCACGAGCGAGTCGGTGTGGATGACGCCCCGCGACCGACGGACACCGTCGACGAGCACGCCGTCGGTGACACCGGTGGCGACGAAGAACGTGTTGTCGCCGGTCACCAGGTCGTCCTGGTCGAGGACCTTGTCCAGGTCGTGGCCGGCGGCGATGGCGCGCTCGCGCTCTTCGTCGTCCTTCGGCTGGAGCTTGCCGAGCAGGACTCCACCGAGCGCCTTGATCGCGCACGCGGTGATGATGCCCTCCGGGGTGCCGCCGACGCCGACGCACATGTCGATCGCCGAGCCGGGGAGAGCCGCCGCGATGCCGCCGGCGACGTCACCGTCGAGGAGCAGTCGGGTGCCGGCACCCGTCGCGCGGATGGCGCGGATGAGTTCGTCGTGACGCGGACGGTCGAGCACGGCGACGACCATGTCCTCGAGGTCCTTGCCCTTGGCCTTCGCCAGCGCACGGATGTTGTCGCCGATCGGCTTGTCGAGGTCCAGGACACCGCGACCCTCGGGGCCCGCGGCGATCTTGTCCATGTAGAAGACGGCGGACGGGTCGTACATCGAGCCGCGGTCGGACACGGCCATGACCGAGATGGCGTTCTGGCGGCCGGCGGCGGTGAGCGAGGTGCCGTCGATCGGGTCAACCGCGATGTCGCAGGCCGGGCCGTGGCCGTTGCCGACGTGCTCGCCGTTGTAGAGCATCGGGGCGTTGTCCTTCTCGCCCTCGCCGATGACGACCACGCCGTCGAAGTTCACGGTGCCGAGGAACTTGCGCATCGCGTCCACCGCGGCGCCGTCGGCGAGGTTCTTCTCACCCCGGCCGACCCACGGCTGGGCACGGATCGCGGCAGCCTCCGTCGCGCGGACGAGCTCGAGCGCGAGGTTGCGGTCGGGCTGGAGGAACAGGGAGCCGGTCTCAGTCGTGGGAGTCACACCCCCCAGCGTACCGAGCGCCGACCGTCCGGCCTCCCCGGCGGACGGATGTGCAGAACGTGATCCGTCCACAGGCACCCGCGACACCGAACGCGCACCGACCGGCCCTGACTAGCATCGAACAGGACATCACCGAAGAAGTCGAAGGAGATCCCAGTGCCCATCGCAACGCCGGAACAGTACGCCGAGATGATCGACCGCGCGAAGGCCGGGAAGTTCGCCTACCCCGCGGTCAACGTGTCGTCCTCGCAGACCATCAACGCGGTCCTCCAGGGGCTGACCGAGGCGGGCTCCGACGGCATCATCCAGGTCACGACCGGCGGTGCCGACTACTTCGCCGGCCAGACCGTGAAGAACCGCGCCGCCGGTGCCCTCGCGATGGCGGCCTTCGCGCACGAGGTCGCGAAGAACTACCCGATCACCGTCGCGCTGCACACGGACCACTGCCCGAAGGACGCGCTCGACGGCTTCGTCCTGCCGCTCATCGCGGCCAGCGAGGAAGAGGTCCGTCAGGGCCGCAACCCGATCTTCCAGTCGCACATGTGGGACGGCTCGGCCGTGCCGCTCGACGAGAACATCGAGATCGCCAAGACGATGATCGAGAAGACGCGCAACATCAACGCCATCCTCGAGGTCGAGATCGGCGTCGTCGGTGGCGAAGAGGACGGCGTGCAGCACGAGGGCACGAACGACGCCCTCTACACGACCCCGAACGACGTCGAGCGCGTGGTCGAGGCACTCGGCATGGGCGACCACGGCCGCTGGATCGCCGCGCTGACGTTCGGCAACGTGCACGGCGTCTACAAGCCGGGCAACGTCAAGCTGCGTCCTGAGCTCCTCGGCGAGATCCAGGACGCCATCGCGCAGAAGCACGGCACCGGTCAGAACCCGCTCGACCTCGTCTTCCACGGCGGCTCCGGCTCGACCGACGACGAGATCCACGAGGCCGTCCGCAACGGCGTCATCAAGATGAACATCGACACGGACACGCAGTACGCGTTCACCCGCTCGATCGCCGGCTCGATGTTCTCGAACTACGAAGGCGTCCTGAAGCTCGACGGCGAGGTCGGCAACAAGAAGCAGTACGACCCGCGTGCCTGGGGCAAGGTCGCCGAGTCCGCGATGGCCGCTCGTGTCGTCGAGGCCACGAAGGTCCTCGGGTCCGCGGGACAGTCCCAGAGCTGAGACCAGCGCAGCACTGAGACCAGCGCAGCGCTGAGTTCAACGCAGCACTGCGACCGGACGGGAGGCCCGGGGTCGCGTCCGTCGGACGCGCCCCCGGGCCTCCCGTCCGCCTGGGCGCACGCCCACTGCACGTCCGCCCACGACGACGTGCCACGATGGTCGGATGACCGTCGACGCCATCGCCAGCGAGTTCGCCCACTTCGTCACGGAGTCCCCCACCGCGTTCCACGCGGCCTCGGTCGCCCGTGACCGCCTGGTGGCCGCCGGGTTCACCGACCTGGACGAGACCCAGGCCTGGCCGACCGAGCCGGGCGCGTACGTGGTCGTCCGTGACGGCGCGGTGATCGCTTGGCGTCTGCCCGAGGGCGCGTCGGCGACGACGCCGTTCCGCATCCTCGGTGCCCACACCGACTCCCCCGGGTTCCGCATCAAGCCGAACCCGACCGTCCGCGTCGGCGGCTGGGAGCAGCTCAACGTCGAGGTCTACGGCGGCCCGGTCCTGTCGACGTGGTTCGACCGGGACCTGCGCATCGCCGGCCGGGTCGTCCACCGCGACGGCCCGACCTCGCTGTTCGACACCGTCGACGCGGTCGCCCGGATCCCGAACCTCGCGATCCACCTCGACCGGGGCGTCAACGACGGCCCGGCCCTCGACAAGCAGCGGCACACCCTGCCGATCGTCGGGACCGACGGCAGCGCGGGTGTCGGCACGGGTGGCAGCGACGCGATGGAGTGGCTGCGCTCCCGCCTCGGTGAGACGGCCGTGTCGTGGGACCTGTTCTTCGCCGACACCCAGGCACCGTCGCGGATCGGCATCGACCGGGCGTTCCTGGCCTCCGGCCGGATGGACAACCTGACGAGCGTGCACGCCGGACTGCGCGGCCTGATCGAGGCCCCGGGCGACGGCGACCACATCCCGGTGTTCGCGGCGTTCGACCACGAGGAGATCGGTTCGTCCTCGCCGTCGGGGGCGGGTGGGCCGTTCCTCGAGGACGTCCTGGCCCGCGTGCAGGAAGGCCTCGGTGCCAGCCGCTCCGAGTCCGCCCGCGCCTTCCGTGCCTCGTGGCTGCTCTCCAGTGACGCCGGACACCTGGTGCACCCGAACTACGCCGAGAAGCACGATCCGACGAACCGACCCCGACCGGGCGGTGGCCCGCTGCTGAAGATCAGCGCGAACCAGCGGTACATGACCGAGGCGAAGGGCACCGCGGTGTTCGCTGCCGCCTGTGAGACGGCCGGTGTCGACCACCAGCCGTTCGTGAACGTGAACACGATCCCGGGCGGCTCGACCATCGGGCCGATCGCAGCGACCCGGCTGGGCATCCCGACGATCGACATCGGCGTCGGCCTGCTGTCGATGCATTCGGTGCGCGAGCTCGTGCACGTCGACGACCTGGCCGACCTGCACGCGGCGGTCGCGGCCTTCCTGGCCTGACCCCGGCGGACGTGCCATGGTCGGACCATGACCTGGACCACCAGCGCTGACGCCCGACGGTACGGATCGACGCTCCTGCAGGGCGACCGGGTCCGGTTCCGTGCGCTCGAGGACCACGACCTGCCCGATCTCGTCCGGTGGTGGCGGGACCCGGAGTGGTCGGTGCTGCAGCAGATGATCGTGCGTCCGCGGCCCGATGTGCCCGTGACGGAGATGTTCCGGTCGTGGAGCAACAGCGAGCGCAGCGGCGACGTCGGGTTCAGCGTCGTGGACCGCGAGTCGGGCGTGCTGGTCGGACACGTCACCCTGTTCGGCGGGGCGCTGCCGGTCCGGGCCGCGACCCTCGCCGTGATGATCGGTTCGGAGCACGTCGGCCAGGGCTTCGGCACCGACGCCGTCCGGGTGCTCACCGACTACGGCTTCCGTGAGATGGGCCTGAACCGCATCGAGATCCGGGTGCACGCGTTCAACGACCGAGCGCAGGCGGTCTACCGGAGGATCGGGTACCGACAGGAGGGCGTGCGCCGGGACGCGACGTGGCACGACGGACGCTTCCACGACGAGGTCCTCATGTCCGTCCTCGCCCGTGAGTGGCCCGGCCGGCCGCAGGAACCAGCGGCTGTACCAGCACCGGCACCGGCACCACCGGCGGGAAGTCAGCCGCCGGAGGCCTGACGCATCATCGCCGCGACGAAGCCGTCGTCCTGGAACACCACGATGACGAACACGACCGAGCTGAACAGCGTCGCGACGGCTCCACCGAGCAGCGGCACCCAGAACGTCCGCTTGCCGGCCCGGAGCCGGACGACGGACCGCCAGAGCACGAGGGCGAACACGACGAGCATGCCGACGGCGCTGATCATCGCGGCACCGTTCAGCGATCCGGGGTCCTGCAGTTCGGTGTAGTTCGTCTCGAGGGTCTGCCGGACGGTGGACGCGACCGAGCCGATGGACAGTGACTGCACGACGCTGACCAGGCCCATCGCCAGGAGCACGAGGGTCAGGAGCAGGTCGACCGGCGAGGCACCGAGTCGGCGGACCGGCGCACCGTCGTGCGGGGTCGACACCCCACGACGCTCCCCCTGGGGCATCCGTTCCGCCGTGCGGTTCGTGCGAGCCGTCGTCCGGTTCGTGCGCTCCGCCGTGCCGTTCGAGCGGGCGGCGGAGGCGACGGCCGAGGCAGCGGCGTGCTCGCGGTCCCGCTGCTCCTGCCGTTCCTGCTCGGCGAGGACGGGGTTGACCCACCCCTCGGGCGCGTACTCCCCGTACTGCGGAGCCGGACGACCGACAGGACCGGCCGGACTGGCCGCACCGGCACTGCCCGCACCGGCACTGCCCGCACCGACGATGCCCGAGCCGGCGCCACCACCTGCAGAGTCCACGGACCCGTCGGAGGTGATAAGGGCCTCCCGGCCGTCGACCGACGTCGTCGCCCGCGGCGGCACCCCGGTCCAGCCGTCCGTCTGCGGATCGGGGGCCGTCATCGGGTGCGCCCGCCGAGCGGACGCGTCGACTTGCCGTCGGCGTCGGTGCGGAGTTCGCGGGGCAGCGAGAACATGAGGTCCTCGTGCGCGGTGACGACCTCTTCGACGGACCCGTAGCCGGCGTCGGCGAGCTGTTCGAGCACCTCGGCGACCAGCACCTCCGGCACGGAGGCGCCGCTCGTCACGCCGACGGTCCGCACGCCGTCGAGCCATTCCTGGCGGATCTCCTCGGCGTAGTCGACGCGGTGTGCGTCCTTCGCGCCGTACTCGAGGGCGACGTCGACGAGCCGGACGCTGTTCGACGAGTTCGCGGAGCCGACGACGATGACCAGGTCCGCAGCCGGCGCGACCTTCTTGACGGCGACCTGCCGGTTCTGTGTGGCGTAGCAGATGTCGTCGGAGGGCGGGTTCTCGATCGAGGGGTACTTCTCACGCAGGAGCCGCACGGTCTCCATCGTCTCGTCGACGCTGAGGGTGGTCTGCGACAGCCAGACGAGGTTGTCCGGGTCGGGGACGTCGAGCGCGGCGACGTCGGCCGGCCCGTTGACCAGGATCGTGCGGTCGGGCGCGTGGCCCATCGTGCCCTCGACCTCTTCGTGACCGGCGTGGCCGATCAGGATGATCGTGCGCTCGGCCTTGGCGAACCGGGTGGCTTCGCGGTGCACCTTGGTGACGAGCGGGCAGGTCGCGTCGATGGCGTGCAGGTCGCGGTCCGCGGCGCCGGCCACGACCGCCGGCGAGACCCCGTGCGCGCTGAAGACGACGTGGGAGCCGCGAGGTACTTCCGCGACGTCGTCGACGAAGACGGCGCCGCGCTGCTCGAGGGTGGAGACCACGTGGACGTTGTGGACGATCTGCTTGCGGACGTAGACCGGCTCGCCGTACTGCTCGAGGGCCTTCTCGACCGCGACCACGGCCCGGTCGACGCCGGCGCAGTACCCACGGGGCGCTGCGAGCAGGACGCGCTTGGGCCCGCTGACCGGGACGTCGCGCAGTCGACCGCGCGCTGCGGGGACCCGCGGCGGGGCGAGCGGGACCGAGTGGCCGTTGGTGATCGTCACGTCCCCGATGATAGGTGAGCGGGACCCGCGCAGCCTGGGCACCGACGAGCCTGTGGAGGAGCGTCGCCATCCGGGATGTCACCGGTGTCCGGCAGCATGGTCCGCACGACGAGAGAGGGGCACGATGGCGATCGAACAGGGGCCGCCCACGGCAGAGGACCCGTGGCCCGTCGCGCTGCTCGGCGCGAAGCTCCGCGACTGGATCGACCGGCTCGGGGTCGCCTGGGTCGAGGGCGAGATCACGCAGTGGAACGTCGCCGGCGGCAACGTCTACGGCAAGCTCAAGGACATCGAGGTCGACGCCACCGTCTCCTTCTCCATCTGGTCGAGCGTGCGCTCCCGGGTGCCGGCGGACCTCAAGCAGGGCGCCCGCGTGGTCGCGGCGGTCAAGCCAAACTACTGGGTCAAGGGCGGCTCGTTGACCATGCAGGTCGTCGAGATGAAGCACGTCGGGCTCGGGGACCTGCTCGAACGCCTCGAGCGGCTGCGCCGGAGCCTGGCGGAAGAGGGACTCTTCGACCCCGCCCGCAAGAAGCGTCTGCCGTTCCTGCCGCACCGCATCGGCCTGATCACCGGGAAGGACTCCGACGCCGAGAAGGACGTCAAGCGGAACGCGCAGCTCCGGTGGCCCCAGGTCGAGTTCCGCACCGTGCACACCGCGGTGCAGGGCGACCGCGCGGTGGCAGAGGTCACGGCGGCGATCCAGGAGCTCGACGCCGACCCCGAGGTCGACGTCATCATCGTCGCGCGCGGCGGCGGCGACTTCCAGAACCTGCTCGGCTTCAGCGACGAGGGACTGGTCCGGGCAGCGTCCGCCGCGACGACGCCGATCGTCTCGGCCATCGGGCACGAGGCCGACCGGCCGATCCTCGACGAGGTGGCGGACCTCCGCGCCTCAACCCCGACGGACGCCGCGAAGCGCGTGGTGCCGGACGTGGCCGAGGAACTGGCGAACGTCCGGCAGGCCCGGGCACGGCTCGGACTGCGGCTCTCGCACACGCTCTCGGTCGAGGCCGACCGGATCGCGGCACTGCGCTCGCGCCCGGCGCTGGCGTCCACCGCCTGGCTCGTCGACACCCGTGCGGAGGAGGTCGCCCGTGACCTCTCGCGCGCTCGGGAGCTCCTCGACCGGCAGATCGAACGCTCCCACTCCGAGGTCGGTCACCTGACCGGTCGGCTGCGCGCGCTGTCGCCGCGGGACACCCTCCGCCGCGGGTACGCGATCGTGCAGACGAGCAGTGGCGCGGTGGTCCGCGGGGCGGACGAGCTGGACGGCGCGACGCCGGTGCACGTCACGCTCGGCACGGGGACCGCGGTCGGCACGCTCGAGGCGGACGGGCCCGGCCCGGACGGGTCTGGCCCGGACGGGTCCGGGTCCTAGCCGGGAGGCCCGTCCCGGCCCCGGCAGGTCGCCTCGCCTCGTCCTCCACGAGCACCGCGTCTTCCGGTGTTCTCCACAGGCATCCGGCACAGCGGTCGCGTCGGTGGCGGCTCGGTAGGATCGGAGCGTGTCTTCCGAGCAGCAGTCCGAGCAGCCCGACGTCCGCTCGCTGAGCTACGAAGCGGCGCGTGACGAACTCGTCCGTGTCGTCTCCGAGCTCGAGCAGGGGTCGGCGACCCTCGAGCGGTCCCTGGGCCTCTGGGAGCGCGGCGAAGCCCTGGCCGCCCGGTGTGAAGAGTGGCTCGTCGGCGCCCGCGCCCGTCTCGATGCCGCACGCGCCGCGACCGAGAACGGCAGCGCGGACCAGACAGCCGCGGGCGACGTCCGATGAGCGACCCGGAGACCGGCCGCCCGATCGTCGCCGAACTCGGTCGCCCCGAGACGGCGGAGGAGACCTGGGCACGCAAGGACACCGCGCGCCGAGCCCGTCGTGAACACCAGACGGCGTTCAACCTCGTGCTCGCACTCATCGCCTCCCTCGGCATCGTGCTCTTCCTGGTCGCCGTCGTGGTCCGACCCGACCAGGCCGTCGACCGCTCCGTCGACTACCGGCAGGTCGCCCAGCAGGCCGACGTCTCCGGGGCCGAACTGCTCGTGCCCGACCTGCCGTCGTCGTACACCTCGAACAACGCCGAGTACCAGTCCGGTTCGGCTCGCGGGGTGGCCGTGTGGACGATCGGTCTCCTGACGCCGGACAAGCAGTACATCGGCATGCACCAGGGCATCGACGCCAACGACACCTGGGTCGCGGACCAGCTCGACCAGAAGCAGGCGACCGGTTCCCGCTCGATCGCCGGGACGAAGTGGACCGTGTACGACCGACGTGACGAGGGCAAGGGCGCCGGCAACAACCTCTACGCACTCGTGACGACCTCCGGCAAGGACACCGTGGTGCTCGCCGGCACCGCCGACCAGAAGTCGTTCACCACGGTGGCGACGGCGGTCGGCGAGGAACTCGACCGCTAGCCAGCACCAGCACCACCGCAGACAGCAGCACGTCCGACCGAACCCGATCAGCCCGAGGAACGACACACGATGACCGACCGCGCCGCCTCCACCCCCGCCGACGCCCTGCGACTCCTGGTCGAGGGCAACGCCCGCTTCGCCGCCGACAAGCGCCGCACCGGCCGCATCGACCCCGAGCGCCGCTCCGAGCTGCAGGGGTCCCAGGCGCCGTTCGCGACCGTCCTCGGTTGCTCGGACTCCCGCGTGCCGTTCGAGCACGTCTTCGACGCGGGCATCGGCGACGTCTTCGCGATCCGCAACGCCGGGCAGATCGTCGACGACGTCGTCCTCGGCTCGATCGAGTTCGCCGTCGTCGCGCTCGGTACCCCGCTGGTCGTCGTGCTCCGCCACACCAAGTGCGGTGCCGTCGCTGCCGCACGTTCCGGCGAGCCGGTCCCCGCCCCGCACCTGCAGGCCCTCGTCGACGCGATCGCCCCGAGCGTCGAGCGGGTCCGCGCCACCGACCCGGACGTCGCACAGGAGTCCGTGGGTGCCGCGCACCTCGAGTCGAGCCTGAAGTCGATCCTCGACCGGTCGGGGGCCGTCTCCGACGCGATCGCGGACGGTAGGTTGGCCGTGGTCGGCGCGACCTACGACCTCACCACGGGCGAGGTCTCGATCGACACCGTCGTCGGACAGGCCTGACCCGACGACGTGACCGCTCCGGCAGCGACGAGCCGCCGGAGCGCCACCGACACCGCCGCGACCGCGACCCGGTGTGAGCACCACGAGGAAGGACCACGACGACGTGACCGACACCACCACCCCCGCTGACGGCGAGTTCCGCATCGAGCACGACACGATGGGCGAGGTGCGGGTCCCCGCGTCGGCCCTCTACCGTGCGCAGACGCAGCGGGCCGTGGAGAACTTCCCGATCTCGGGCACCGGCCTCGAGCCGGCGCAGATCGTGGCCCTCGCCCGCATCAAGCGTGCCGCGGCGCTCGTGAACGGCCGGCTCGGCATCCTCGACGACAGCGTCGCGCAGGCCATCGCCACGGCGGCGGACTCCGTGATCGCCGGGGAGCACCACGAGCACTTCCCGGTCGACGTCTACCAGACCGGTAGCGGCACCTCGTCGAACATGAACATGAACGAGGTCCTGGCCACCCTGGCCTCCCGCGTCGCCGGTGCCGAGGTCCACCCGAACGACCACGTCAACGCCTCGCAGTCCTCGAACGACGTGTTCCCCACGTCGGTGCACGTCGCCGTGACCGATGCCCTCATCCGGTCGCTCGTGCCGTCGCTCGAGCACCTCGCCGAGGCCCTCGAGCGCAAGGCCGTCGAGTGGGCCGACGCGGTGAAGTCCGGTCGCACGCACCTGATGGACGCCACCCCGGTGACCCTCGGGCAGGAGTTCGGCGGCTACGCCCGCCAGGTCCGCCTGGGCATCGAGCGGGTGAACGCCACGCTCCCCCGCGTCGCCGAGGTCCCGCTCGGCGGCACGGCCGTCGGCACCGGCATCAACACGCCGAAGGGGTTCCCGCAGCAGGTCATCGCCCAGCTCGCCGAGGACACCGGGCTGCCGATCACCGAGGCGCTCGACCACTTCGAGGCGCAGGGTGCCCGTGATGCCCTGGTCGAGGCATCCGGTGCGCTCAAGGTCATCGCGGTCAGCCTGACGAAGATCAACAACGACCTGCGCTGGATGGGCTCCGGGCCGAACACCGGCCTCGGCGAGCTGCACATCCCGGACCTGCAGCCGGGCTCCTCCATCATGCCCGGCAAGGTCAACCCGGTCATCCCGGAGGCCACGCTCATGGTCGCCGCCCGGGTCATCGGCAACGACGCCACGGTGACGTGGGCCGGCGCGTCCGGGGCCTTCGAACTCAACGTGGCGATCCCGGTCATGGGCACCGCGCTGCTCGAGTCGATCCGGCTCCTCGCCAACAGCACGCGGGTGCTCGCCGACAAGACCGTCGACGGGCTGCGGGCGGACCTCGAGCGGGCCCGCGCGTACGCCGAGTCGTCGCCGTCGATCGTGACCCCGCTGAACCGGGTGATCGGCTACGAGTCGGCCGCGAAGGTCGCGAAGTACGCCGTCGCCGAGGGCCTCACCGTCCGCGAGGCCGTCGTCGCCCTCGGGTTCGTCGAGCGGGGCGAGGTCTCCGTGGAGCAGCTCGACGCAGCCCTCGACGTCCTGAGCATGACGCACCCGAACTGACCCGTCCGCCAGACACCGGCGTCCGCCCGAGACGCCGTCCCGCGGGGCGGCGTCTCGCACATCCCGCGGCGCCTTGCCAGCCGGGGACCGCCTCGCCCGCACCGCGACGGACTGGAGGCGCGGCACCGGCCCGCACCGCGCCTCCCGTCCGTCCCCCGGTCGCCACCGCGTCCCGCGCCCCGTGCGAAGCGGCGGCGCACAACCGAAACCGCTCCGAACCACGGCAGCCCGTGGTTCGGAGCGGTTTCCGTTGTGCCGGTTCGGCCGACACCGGCTGGCCGCGCCAGCCGTGCCGCCCGGCACCAGCTGGCCGCCGCTGGCCGCGCCGGCCGCGGCCGCCCCGCTACGCGAGGTCCGGCGAGTCCAGCATCTCCGTCACGAGCGCCGCGATCGCCGAGCGCTCCGACCGCGTCAGCGTCACGTGGGCGAACAGCGGGTGCCCCTTGAGCCGCTCGATCACCGAGGCGACCCCGTCGTGCCGCCCGACCCGCAGGTTGTCGCGCTGCGCGACGTCGTGGGTCAGCACAACACGGGAGTTCTGCCCGATGCGCGACAGCATCGTGAGCAGGACGTTCCGTTCGAGGGACTGCGCCTCGTCGACGATCACGAACGCGTCGTGCAGGGAGCGTCCGCGGATGTGGGTGAGGGGCAGGACCTCGAGGATGCCGCGTTCGACGACCTCGTCCAGGACGTTCTCCGAGACCAGTGCGCCGAGCGTGTCGAACACCGCCTGCGCCCACGGGTTCATCTTCTCCGAGGCGTCGCCCGGCAGGAACCCGAGCTCCTGCCCACCGACGGCGTAGAGCGGGCGGAACACCATGATCTTCTTGTGCTGTTGGCGTTCCAGGACGGCCTCGAGTCCGGCGCACAGGGCGAGCGCCGACTTGCCGGTGCCGGCGCTTCCACCGAGCGACACGATGCCGATCTCCGGGTCGAGCAGCGCGTCGATCGCCAGGCGCTGTTCGGCGGAGCGGCCGCGGAGGCCGAAGACCTCGCGGTCGCCACGCACGAGCGACACCGCGCCGGCGGCGTGCACGCGACCCAGCGCCGAGCCGCGTTCGGAGTGGATGACGACGCCGGTGTTGACGGGGACGCCGTCGAGTTCCGGGGTGCGGATCTCCTCCTTCTCGTAGAGGTCGGCGACCTCGTCCCCGGACACCTGCAGGGTCGTGATGCCCGTGTAGCCGCTGTCGACGGCGAGTTCGGCGCGGTACTCCTGTGCGGCGAGGCCGATCGAGGCGGCCTTCACGCGGAGCGGCAGGTCCTTCGACACGACGACCACGTCGAGGCCGTCGTTCGCCAGGTTCGATGCCACGGCCAGGATCCGCGAGTCGTTGTCGCCGAGCTGCAGACCCGAGGGCAGCACGGACTGGTTGGAGTGGTTGAGTTCGACGCGCAGGGAGCCGCCGTCACCGACCGCGACCGGGAAGTCGAGGCGTTCGTGTTCGATGCGCAGCTCGTCGAGGATCCGGAGTGCCTGTCGAGCGAAGTACCCGATCTCCGGGTCGTTGCGCTTCGACTCGAGTTCGCTGACGACCACGACGGGCAGGACCACGGCGTGCTCATCGAACCGGAACAGGGCGCGCGGATCGCTGAGCAGCACCGACGTGTCCAGCACGTACGTGCGCTGGGCGACCGGCGTGGACGAGTCCGCGGCCCGGCTGCTCGCAGCGGTGGGCTGCGGCGAGTTGGACGACGTTCCGCGAGAGACGTTCTGAGAGGTCACGACCACTCCATCCCCAGGCCGCGCTCGGCCTGGTCATGTCCTTCGACGCGGCCACTGGAGCGGTCCCGGAGCACCGACCGTGGCCGCTCCGACCGGGCGCGTTGCCCGATGTCGCCAAGCTACGACGCGCGGACGAACGGCACCAGCGACACGCCTGTTCCGGCGGTTACGGTCGTGTGTCGTCCCGCTGAACGTCCGGGAGGCGCAGTGCGGCCCCGCCACGCCCGCGCACCCTGCGCCGAGCGGTCACGGGACGTCGCTCCCGCCGCCCCGGAGCGACGGACCGTGACCGGTCGGCGGAACGCACACGGGGTGTCGCGACCGCTCGGCGGAACGGACGGGAGGCGCAGCACCAGTCCGCCACGAGCCTCCCGGCCGCCCCGCCACGCCCACGCGCCCCGCGCCGAGCGGCCACGAAACGTCGCTCCAACGACGCCGGAGCGACAGAACGTGACCGCCCGGCGGAACGCACGCGGGGTGTCGCGACCGCTCGCGGAACGCAGACGGGGCGTCATGACCGGTCGGCAGGGCGGACGGGAGGCGCAGCACCAGCCCGCCACGAGCCTCCCGCCCGGCCCGCCGCGCCCGCGCGCCCCGCGCCGAGCGGTCTCGAAACGTCGCTCCCACGCCCCCGGAGCGACCATCCGTGACCGCTCGGCGAGGCGCAGACGGGGCGTCGTGACCGGTCGGCGCGAGCCGAGCCGGGCGGGGCCAGCCGAGAGCAGGGGCAGGAGCGGGAGCAGGAGCCGGAAGCGCCGGCGTCAGCCCATGGTGGCGTACGAGATGCACGCGTCACGGAACATGCCGAGCGTCTCGTCCGTCGTGGAGGCGAACGCCGAGACCCGGACCTCGCCCAGGCGGGCGGTCGCCGTGACACCGTGGTTGTGCATGGCCGCGGTGAGCGCCGTGAGCCGTCCGGCCGCGGGGCGGAGGACGACGATGCCGGCACGCTCCCGGGGGTCGCGGCTGGACGCGACGGGCAGCCCGAACTCGTCCGCGATGTCGATGACCCGGTCGATCCGGTCGGCGATGCGCTCCTGCACGGCGGCGACCCCGACGGCGGTGAGGCGCTCGAGTGAGACGGCCATGCGCGCCTGGGACACGGGGTCGACGCGTGACATGGCGAAGGCGGCGGCGGCCGGGCGGACGCTCGGCACCTCGGTCGGCCAGCCGGTCGTGCCGTGCGGCCCGGACAGTGCCGGCTTGACGCGCTCGAGGGCCCGGTCGCTGAACGCGGTGAAGCCGGTGCCCCATCCGGCGTGCAGCCACTTCTGCCCGCCGGTGGCGACGACGTCGGCCACCTCGTACGGGGCGTCGACGATGCCGAAGCCCTGGATGGCGTCGACGATGAGCAGGCGGTCGCCGATGACGTCGCGGATCGCGGCGAGGTCGGCCAGGTAGCCGGTGCGCCAGTCGACGAGGGACAGTGCGACCGCGGTGACGTCGTCGGACAGCCGCTCGCGGATCAGGTCGGGGGTGAGCCAGCCGGCGCCGGACTCGATGACGACGGGCTGCACGCGACCGCCGGTGGCCGAGGAGGCGCTGGCGAGGGCGAGCGGCAGCGACGGGTACTCGTCCGCGGCGACGAGCACGCCTCCGGTCAGGCCGAACGCGGTGTGCAGCAGGCCGGGGGTGGTGGCGGTCTGGGAGACGACCTGGTCCTCGCGGCGACGGACCAGTCGGGCGGCGACGGCACGGACGCGGGCGTCCTGCTCGTCGAGCGTCTCGATCGCCCCGAAGCGCATGTGCTCCTGGATGTGGCCGAGGACGCGCTGCTCCTCGAGGACGGCGGTCTGCACGGGACCGAAGGCCGCGTGGTCGAGGTAACCGGGCTCCTCGGCGAAGCCGGCGACGTACTCGTCGATCGTGGTCACGGGGACACCTTCCAGTGGGCAGAACCCTGTGAGCCTACTGGGACCCGGAGGTCAGGGCGAATGCAGTCCGGGAAGCGCCAGGAGCGGGAACGGGCCCCCGGCAAGCCCTGAGCAGACCTCGCTTCCTGTGGAACAGCACAGGCAGCGCAGCGGGAACTGCACAGCCAGCGCAGCGGGAACGCCACCCGCAGCGCGAACGCGCCCCGCCCTCAGCCCCCGAAGCGCCGCGACCGCAACCCGAAGTCGCGCACCGCGCGGAGGAAGTCGACCTCGCGGAGGTCCGGGTAGAACGCCTCGACGAAGTAGAACTCGCTGTGCGCGCTCTGCCACAGCAGGAAGTCCGACAGCCGCTGCTCCCCCGAGGTCCGGATCATCAGGTCCGGGTCCGGCTGCCCCTGCGTGTACAGGTGGTCGCCGATGAGCTCGGGCGTGAGGACCTCGGCCAGGGTGTCGAGCGTCCCGCCGCCCTCACCGTGGCTGCGGACGATGCTCCGCATGGCGTCGGCGATCTCGCGCCGCCCGCCGTACCCGACGGCGAGGTTGATGTGCAGCCCGGTGTGGTCGGCCGTGCGGGCCTCGGCGGCCGCGAGCGCAGCCACGAGCTCCGCGGGCAGGCCGTCGTTCGAGCCGACGTGCTGGACGCGCCAGGTGCGGTGGTGTGACAGCCGCTCGGCCAGGTCCGCGATGATCCCGACGAGCTGGTCGAGTTCTTCGCCCCCGCGACCCTTGAGGTTGTCGGCGGAGAGCAGGTAGAGCGTGACGACCTGGATGTCGAGGTCCTCACACCAGGACAGGAACTCGGGGATCTTCGCCGCGCCCGCCCGGTGTCCGTGCGCCGCGGTCTCGAGGCCCAGCTGCCGCGCCCACCGCCGGTTGCCGTCCACGATCATCGCGACGTGGCGGGGCTTCTGCGCACCGTCGATCTCGCGTCGGATGCGCTTCTGGTAGGCGCGGTAGAGGAGCCCACGCCCCGCCCATCCCAGCCTGCCCGTCACGGCGTCGACTGTAGTGCAAGCACCCCTCGTGTCGACTCTCAGCCACCGCCCCGTCCCCCGGCCGTACGGTCGGAGCATGCAGTCAGACCAGGGCGCACCGGCCCTCCCGCACGTGCCGTTCACGGAGGAGGCCGAGACCACCCCCACCATGGTCGGCGCCGCCGACACCCGCCCGGCATGGCGCGGCTGGATCCACGCCGGCACGTTCCCCCTCGCCGCGGCCATGGGGATCGTGCTCGTCACCCTCGCGGCCACCCCGGCGGCGAAGGGGGCCAGCGCGGTCTTCATGGCGACGTCGCTCATCATGTTCGGCGTCTCGGCGACCTACCACCGCTTCCCCTGGCGCCCGGTCGTGAAGCGCGTGCTCAAGCGCATCGACCACACGAACATCTTCCTGCTCATCGCCGGCACGTACACGCCCGTCGCGGTCTGCGCGCTGCCGCACGAGCTGATGGTGATCGTGCTGTGGGTGATGTGGAGCGGCGCACTGCTCGGTGTCGCGTTCCGCGTCTTCTGGATCGGCGCTCCGCGGTGGCTGTACGTGCCGCTCTACCTGGCGCTCGGCTGTGCGGCGTTCCTGATCCTGCCGCAGCTCTTCGCCGCGAGCGTCCCGATGACGGTGCTCGTGCTCGCCGGCGGGTTGGCGTACATCCTCGGTGCCGCGGTCTACGGCTTCAAGCGGCCGAACCCCTCGCCGACGTTCTTCGGCTTCCACGAGGTCTTCCACGCCCTCACCGTCGTCGCGTTCGCGGCGCAGTGGGCGGGCATCCTCGTGATCGCGCTGCACCCGGTCCGCTGAACCCGGTCCCGGGCACCCCGGTCCCGGAGACGGGCCGGACCGGATGACGGACGGGAGGCTCCCCATCAGCTGGTGGGGAGCCTCCCGTCCGTCATCCGGTCGCGTCGACCGAGGGGGTGCGTCAGCCGCGCTCGGTGTCGTCGCCGACGTCGGCCCGGCCGTCCTCGTCAGCGCGGCGGCGCGGTTCGTCCGTCACCGGGCCGTCGGCGGAGTCGCCGGACACTTCGGCTTCGAGTCGTTCGCGGATCTCGGCGCGGTAGCGGGTCCGGCGGATACGTCGGGTCATGTCGACGACGAGCAGGATCGTCACGATCGCGACCAGGGCGATCGCGACGAAGCCGGCGACCCCCGGCGTGACGTCGACGTCGGGGACGCCGCTCGGGCTCGGGCTGGGGGTGGTGGCGGCCAGTACTGCAGCGATGGTGCTCACGCGTGCGCGTCCTCTTCGGATGGGATGCCTGCGAACAGGTCGGACTCGGGGAGCTCGGTGGGGACCCTGGACTCGACGAGCTGGTAGTCCTCGGTGGGCCAGACCTCGGCGAGCAGGTCGTTCGGCCAGTAGAAGAACGGGCTGTCCGGCGGCACCTGGCTGGCGTGCGCACGGAGAGCGTCGTCACGGGCCTCGAAGTACTCGTGCACGTCGACGTGGGACGTGGCGAGGTCCGGCCGGTCCGCGAACCGGGCCACCCACTCGCCGAGCTGCTCGAGCAGGGGGTTCTCCGGCTCGCGCTCGCGCAGGGCGTCGTGGAAGGCGGAGAACCGACGCGGGTTCATCGTGCGTTCGTAGTAGAGCTTCGCGACGGACCAGGCCGGGCCGGCGTCCGGGTACTGCTCGGGGTCGGCGGCGGCGTGCCAGGCGGCGACCGAGACCTCGTGCGTCCGGATGTGGTCGGGGTGCGGGTAGCCGCCGTTCTCGTCGTAGGTGACCAGGACGTGCGGACGGAAGCGCCGGATCACGCGGACCAGCGCCTCGGTGCTGTACTCGAGCGGGACGGTCGAGAACGTGCCGGGACGGACGGTCTCGCCCTTCTCGGCGTCGGGCAGACCGGAGTCGTGGTAGCCGAGCCAGATGTGGTCGATGCCGAGGGCTGCCTGCGCGGCGGCCATCTCGGTCCGCCGGAAGCCCGCCATGTCTCGGTGTGCCCGGGCCTTGGCGGTGTCGGAGAGCTGCTCGTTGAGGATGTCCCCCGCTTCACCGCCGGTGCACGAGACGACCAGGACCTGGGCGCCGTCGGCCACGTACTTCGCCGCCGTGGCCGCTCCCTTGCTCGACTCGTCGTCGGGGTGGGCGTGCACGGCCAGCAGACGATGGGGCACGGCGATCCTTCACAGCTCACGGACTTGCGGTCGCGGGTGGCGCACGGCGAGCGTGAACTACCCTGGGATCAGGATAATCACCCCGGGAGCCCCGAACTGTCCGATCAGCACCACGCCCCAGCAGGCGGAACCGCACGCGGCACGTCCACCGTCCTCGACGGCCGGACGTCACTCGACGACCGGTACGGACGCAGTGCTGACACCCGGCGCCGCGGCAAGCTGCTGGCCGTCGTGATCGCGGTCACCATCGCGGTGGTGTTCGCCGTCTGGGTGATCTGGGCGGGCCCCGGTCAGACCACGCACGGGCTCGACACCGACGACGTCGGGTACGAGGTCCTGTCCGACCACAGCGTCGTCGTGCACACCCAGGTCGCCGTCGACCCGGGCACCAGCGTGCAGTGTGCGGTGCAGGCGCTCGACAAGTCGTACACGATCGTCGGCTGGCGGGTCGTGACGCTGCCGGCCGAGGAACAGCGTGACCGCTCGATCTCCACGCAGGTGAACACGACGACCCGGGCCGTCACCGGGTTGATCCACTCGTGCTGGGTTCCCTAGACTGCTCGGAATCACGGATCGAGACCGGCCGCTGGCCGGTCTCGATTCTTTTGCGCCACACGCTGTGACCGGTCCCGACCGCCGCGGCCGAAGGGAAACGACATGAGCAACGACACGCAGGGCACCTGGCTGACCCAGGAGGCGTTCGACCGTCTCACCGCCGAGCTCGAACAGCTCTCCGGCCCGGCCCGCATCGAGATCGCGAGCCGCATCGAAGCTGCCCGTGAAGAGGGCGACCTCAAGGAGAACGGTGGCTACCACGCCGCCAAGGACGAGCAGGGCAAGATCGAGGCCCGCATCCGCGCCCTCACCGAGCTCCTCAAGCACGCCACCGTCACGGAGGCGCAGTTCGACGGCACCGTCGAGCCCGGCACCGTCGTCACCGCCACGATCGCCGGGGACGCCTCGACGTTCCTGGTCGGCAACCGCGAGATCGTCGCCGAGGGCTCGGACCTCACCGTGTACAGCCCGGTCAGCCCGGTGGGTGCCGCGATCGTCGGCCTCCGCGCCGGCGAATCGACGACCTACACGGCGCCGAACGGCAAGGAGATCGCCGTCCAGGTGACGAACGTCGAGCGCTACGAGCCGTGAGGCACGAACCGTCGGCACGAGCCGTCGGGCCTCACATCGGACAGCACCGGACACTCCAGCCCGGCGTGCGGCGCCTCGCGCACACGCCGGGCTGTTGCGCGTGTGGGGTCGTGCGCACTGGCCAGCCCGCGCTCGCGCGAGTGGTCACGACACCCCGCTCACCTCCGCCGACTGGTCACGAATCGTCGTTCTCCGCGCCCCAGACCGACGGGACGTGACCAGTCGGCAGCCCAGGCTCGGCGAGTCCTCCGCCGGTCGGCACCCGGGGGCTGGGGACGAGGGACCGGGACCGTCTGGAGGCACGACCAGCGTTCGCCAGGTCGGCACGCGCCTCCCGTCCAGACCGCGGGTCCAGGCCGGACCGGCCCTGCACGGAGCGGTCACGACGCACGGCGGACAGGCCGCCGACTGGTCACGTTCTGTCGGTCCGAGCTCCGCAGAACGACAGATCGTGACCAGTCGGCACGGCACGCACGGCGGGTCCGACGGTCGGCAGCGAACGCACTGGCTCTGCAGACCGACAGGACGTGACCAGCCGGCACCGCACGCACGGCGGGTCCGAGAGCCGGCAGCGCACGTGCGGCGGGTGCGACAGGCGGCAGCGCACGCGCGGCGGGTGTGCCTCAGCCCGCCCGCCACGATGCGACAACGCGGCGGTACAGCGCGACGAGGCGGCGGTCACCGCGCCGGCAGGGCGTTCCAGACGTGCCCCCAGGCCGCCTCGAACGCGACCGCGTCCACCCTGCCCGCACGCAGCGCGTCCTCGAACGCCGACAGCGCGTCGAGCGACACCGCGAACAGGTGCACCTGTCCGTGCACCTCGGGTCGGCCGCTGCCGTGGAACGTCGTCACGGTGAGGGCCCGGACGAGCGGACGCAGCCGCCGCGTCGCCGACCGCAGCACGAGGAACCCGAGCGCGTACAGGGCGAACCCGACGAGTGCGCCGAGGACGGGTGCCGAAGTCCAGGCGACCGTGGCCGCTCCTGCCACCACGACGCCCGCCAGCGGCCAGGCGTGCGCGAGGCGCAGCAGCAGCCGTTCGTGTCGGTCGGTGCCGGGCGGGTAGACGACGAGCGTCCGCGTCTCCCACATGGTGCGGCCGACCGGTCGGACGTCGAGCCGACCCCAGCGATGTGGGCCGTCGACGATCCGGGTCCGGACGCCCTCGACGGCTGTCATCGCGATGACCCGACGGAGACCGGAGCGGGGACGACGGACGACACCGCCGCCACGACACCGGTGCCGGCCACGACCTCCCGGCGGGCCACCACGACCTCCCGGTGGGTCAGCGCCCGCCCGCACGGGAAGCACACCAGGTCCCCGACCTCGACGTCCGCCGGCACGACGAGCACCGCGGCGTCCGCGCCCTCGCCGTCCGCCAGGGCATCGCGCACGACCGCCGTCGCCCGGGGAGCGGTCGTCCGTCGTCCGATCAACCGTGCCTCGTCGAGCACCGCGCACGCCGGCAGCACCGCGTCGAGTTCCAGCACCAGGCCGCCGTCCGTCCGCCGAACCCCGGTCACGGCAGCGACCGCGACGCTCATCCCGCGTGGTGTCCAGTCCCGCGAGCGGTAGCGGGGCGGTGCTTCCTCAGCCGTGTGCACGCACGGGGTGCCGGCGACGTCGGCCAACCGGGCCATCGACACCGCACTGACGCGCACGTCGTCGATCGTGGGCTCGGTGTGCGCCGGCCAGGCCGACGGGTCGAGCGGGTCGGGGATCGAGGCACGGAGCGACGGGAGGATGGCGGTCAAGGTCATGCCGACGAGCCTCGCCCCGGCAGCACCCGTGCGGGCCACTCCTCACGGCTCGCTGACGCCCGGCGCGCGGATCCGTGCGCTGCGCTGACGCGTCCGGCAGGGACGCACACGGTGCGCCGGCCGGCATGCCCCTCGTGTCGCGGACGGCCAGCCCGTGGTGCGCTGACCGGGAGGCGCGTGGTGCGCCCGACGCGCGGCGCACGTCGGAGCCGTGGCGGGCCTCCAGGACCTTCCGAGTGTCCCGGTTGCCGCGCGGCTGCGCGCGGAGGGCTCGTCAGTTGATGAGCTGCTCCGGACGGAACCCGGCCTCCTGCAGGCGGGCCATCACCTCGTCCGCGTGGTCGGGGCCGCGCGCCTCGATGGACAGGTCGAGTCCGACCTCGTTGATGACGAGCCCCTGGCCGTGCCGGGTGTGCAGGACCTCCACGACGTTCGCGCCGGCGTCCGAGATGATCTGGGACACGCGGGCGAGCTGCCCGGGACGGTCCGGCAGCATGATCCGGATGCCGATGTAGCGCGACGCGGCGACGAGCCCGCGGGTGATGATGCGCTCCATCATGAGCGGGTCGATGTTCCCGCCGCTGAGCAGCACCACGGTCCGCCCGGTGTCGTGCACGGCGCCGGACATGATCGCGGCGACGCCGACCGCTCCCGCTGCCTCGACCACGAGCTTGGCGCGCTCGAGCAGCACGAGCAGGGCCCGGGCGGTGTCGTCGTCCGAGACGGTGACGACCTCGTCGACGAGGTCCCGGATGATCGGGAAGTTCATGTCGCCCGGACGCGCGACCGCGATGCCGTCCGAGATCGTCGGCGAGGTCGTGATCGTCAGCGGCTCCCCCGCGGCGATGGACGACGGGTAGGCGGCGGCGTTCTCGGCCTGTACCCCGATGACCCGGATCGTCCGACCCAGGCGTTCGGCGAGGCCCTTGACGGCGATCGCGATGCCGGAGATGACCCCGCCACCGCCGATCGGGACGACGACCGTGTCGACATCGGGCACCTGGTCGAGGATCTCGAACCCGAGCGTGCCCTGGCCGGCGATCACGGCGGGGTGGTCGAACGGCGGGATGAAGACGGCTCCGGTGCGGGCCGCGAACTCCTTCGCGGCGGACAGTGCCTCTTCGACGGAGTGGCCGCGGAGCACCACGTCGGCCCCGTACCGACGGGTGGCCTGCAGCTTCGGCAGGGCGACCCCGACCGGGGTGAAGATCGTGGCGGGGATGCCGAGCTCGCGGGCGGCGAAGGCGACTCCCTGGGCGTGGTTGCCGGCGCTGGCGGCGACGACCCCGGCTTCCCGCTCGGCCGCCGACAGGGTCGACAGGCGGTTGTAGGCGCCGCGGACCTTGTACGCGCCGGTGCGCTGCAGGTTCTCGCACTTCAGGTGCACCGGGGAACCGAGCAGCCCCTCGAGGAACTTCGACGTCTCCATCGGCGTGACCCGGGCGACGCCGGCGATCGTCTCGCGCGCCGCTTCGATGTCGGCGAGCGTGGGGATCGGCGATGCAGTCGTGTCGGTCACGGTCCCATCATCGTCGGTCGCGGAGCGTCCGGCTGTCACGTGACGCTCAGTTGGTGCTGGCGGTGCCCGGCTCGGCGGCCGGCCCGTCGTCGGAGCCCGGCGCCGGGACGTCGTCGCCGACCTGGTGCCGCCGTCGCCGCAGCTGGATGCGCCCGTGTTGGCCGCGCTTCGGGGTGGCCTCGAGGACGTGGTCGGAGTCGAGCCCCCGCCAGCGCCCGCTCGCGATGGTCGTGACCATGGCGTTCAGGGTGGCGATGAGCGGGACGGCGAAGAACGCACCGGAGATGCCGGCGAGACCGGAGGCTGCGGTCACGCCGAGCACGACGGCCAACGGGTGCACCTTGACCGCGTTGCCCATCACGAGCGGCTGCAGGATGTGGCCCTCGATCTGCTGGACGAGCAGGACGACGCCGAGCACCAGGACGGCGGCGAGCGGCCCGTTGAAGATGAGCGCGACGAAGACGGCCAGGAAGCCCGTGACGATCGCACCGACGACCGGGATGAACGCGCCGAGGAACACGATCGCGGCGATCGGGATCACCAGGGGCATGCCGCCGAAGAACAGCCCGACGATGAAGGCGCCGAGACCGATGCCGACCGCGTCGACGAACGCGACGAAGATCTGCACCCGGATGAAGCTCGTCAGGGTGATCCAGCCGGCGACACCCGCACCGTCGACGGTCGCGCGGGCCTTGCGCGGGAAGAGCCGGACGGTCCAGCGCCAGACGTTCTTGCCGTCGATGAGCAGGAAGATCGTGGTGAACAGGATGATGAACAGCGCCTCGAAGACGTGCGTGGCGCTCGACCCGGCGCTCGCGACGCCGGACAGGATCGTGCCCGAGTGGTCCTGCACCCACTTCGTGGCTTCATCGAGCCACTGGTTGACGTCTTTCTGTGAGATCCCGAATCCGGAGTTGAGCACGAACTGCCGCACGTTGCCGTACTGGGACACCGTGCGGTCGCGGAGGGACGGGTACGAGGCGATGATCTGGTCGATCACGAGCCACACCAGGGCGGCCACCGCGGCGAGCCCGCCGAGCAGGCTGATGATCACCGCGAGCCACTTCGGGACGTGCCAGCGCTGCAGCCGGTTCGAGATCGGCACGAGCAGGGCGGAGATCACGACGCCGATGAGGAAGGGGACGAGGATCTCGCTGAAGATCGTCATCAGCCAGATGAAGAGGGCGATGACGCCCGCGACGACGAGCACGCGCCACGAGAACGCCCCCGCGATGCGCATGCCGAGCGGTACCGAGTCCTCGACCACGGGGTCGGGATGAGTCTTCTTTCCCCATGCCATTCCGCCACTGTATCCACGCGGAACCGGGGAGGTGCCGGTCGCGGCATGTGTGACGTCCGACGCCGGGCTGATCCGGGCGTCGGCGGGGCTCGGTAGCGTTCCCGTCATGGTCAGGACCACGCTCTCCGCCGCCGAGGCCCGCCGGGTCGCCCTGGCCGCGCAGGGGTTCGGCCGGGCGCCGACGACCGGTTCGACCGCCCTCGCGCCGACCCGGGCGGTGTCGGCCGGCCTCGCCCGACTCGGGGTCCTGCAGATCGACTCGGTGAACGTCTTCGAGCGCAGTCACTACCTGCCGCTCTTCGCTCGCCTGGGTCCCTACGACAAGAGCGCCCTCGACCGGTTGACGCTGACGCAGCGCAGCCCGTGGATCGAGTACTGGGCGCACGAGGCCGCCTTCGTCCCCCGCGACGACCTCCTGCTGTTCCGGTGGCGGATGGACGCGTACCGGCAGCGCGACACCACGAACCCGCTGCGCATCGCCGGGGTCGAGCAGACCGCTCGGGTCCGGACCGAGCTGCTGACCCTGCTCGCCGCCGAGGGGCCGATGCCCGCGAGCGCCGTCGAACACGAGTCGAACGTCCGACGGGGGCCGTGGTGGGGCTGGAGCGACGTGAAGCACGGGCTCGAACAGCTCTTCCGCTGGGGCGACGTCGTCAGTGCCGGACGCGCCGGGTTCGAACGGGTCTACGCGCTGCCGGAGCAGGTGCTGCCGTCGGGGTACTTCGCAGCCGCCCCCGACCGGGCCGACGCCGTGCGGGAGCTCGTCCGCCGCTCGGCCCGTGCCGTGGGTGTCGGCACCCGTGCGGACCTGGCCGACCACCACCGGCTGCGCTCCGACGACACCGCTGCCGCGATCGCCGAGCTGCAGGACGCCGGCGAACTGGTGCCGGTGTCGGTCGAGGGGTGGCGCGACCGGGCATGGATGCACGTGGACGCCCGGGTGCCCCGCCGGGTCGAGGTCGACGCCGTGCTCAGTCCGTTCGACCCGGTGGTGTGGTTCCGGCCGCGCGCCGAGCGGCTGTTCGGCTTCCACTACCGGATCGAGATCTACACACCGGCACCGAAGCGGGTGTTCGGGTACTACGTGCTGCCGGTGCTGCAGGACGACGCCCTGGTCGGTCGGATCGACCTGAAGAGCGACCGGCAGCGCGGTGTGCTGCACGTCCGGACGGCCTGGCACGAGCCCGGGGCGCGGATCGACGTCGAGCGGTTGGCCGCGTTGCTGCGGCGGACGGCCGCGTGGCAGGGGCTCGACGGGGTCGAGGTCACCGACCGCGGGACAGCGGCCGGGGCCCTGGGGGCAGCGCTCGGGGTCGTGCCGATCGGGTGACGGCCGATCGGGTGACTCCCGACCAGCTCACTGCGGGGCGGCTCGCTAGAACTGCACCCGCGGCGGTTCGGCGATAGCAGCCGGTTCGGCGGTCTCGAAGAACGGCGCCTGGCCGACACCGCGACGCTTCGCGATGCTCGAGGCCGGGAACGACTGCACCTTCGTGTTGAGCTCGCGCACGCCTCCGTTGTAGTGCCGACGGGCGGACTGGATCTTGTCCTCCGTGGACACCAGCCGCGACTGGAGCTCGAGGAACGACTGGCTGGACTGCAGCTGTGGGTACCCCTCGGCGATGCGGAACACACCCTTCAGCGCCTTCTGCATGTGCCCTTCCGCAGCCGAAGCGGCGACGGCATCACGCGCGGCCAGGGTCTCAGCGCGGGCGTCGGTCACAGCCGTGATCGCCGACTTCTCGTGCGCGGCATGACCCTGCACGGTGTCCACGATGGTGGGGATGAGTTCGGCGCGTTCCTGCAGGTGGGCGGCGATCTCGGCCCAGGCGGTGTCGACGCGGTGCTGCAGCGCGGTGAGGGACTTCTGGCTCGACCAGAACCAGATCCCGATCACCACGAGGACGACGACCACAACGCCGATCACGATGAGTGTCGTGACGACTCCGGTGTCCATTCGGGCGTACTCCTTTGCGCGTCGGGCCGCAGTTGCATGCGGACCTCCGCAGCCCGCTGGATGGGACCTCAGCGGTCCGGATCGATCCTACCGAGAGCCTCTGAGCGCCCTCGCCGAGGACCGATCTTCACGGCCGATTCCCGAGTGATGCACACCCGGTTCGCGGGGCGCATCCGGAACGGACCCGGACAACGACCCGGAACGGCCACGGAGGCGCGGAAGCGGGGTGTTCCTCCGCGCGGGGTGTTGACCGGAGCGCCCGGATCGCGTGGGATGGACAGGATGGACACGGCCGGGGACAACGTGCAGCACCAGGACGTCAGGGGTGACGCCCGGCGTCGACGACCCCGGAGGACCGCGGCGCGCCTGCTGGTCGCGGCACTCGGCCTGACGCTCCTGCCCCTGGCATCCGTGCCCGCACTCGCGACCACGCTCCCCGGAGCCGACACGACCACGGGCAGCGGCACCACCACGGCGACCGGCACCACGGGCAGCGGGACCACGACGGGCACCAGCACCTCCACCGAAGACGGCACCGGCACCGATCCGGGCACCAGCGACGCCGCGAAGCCCGCCCCCGTCTTCTCGAACCCCGTGCCGGCCCCCGGTGCCGGGGACGCCGCGAGCCCCGCCCCGACGACCTCCCCCACCCCGCCCTCCGGCAGTACCCCGACCGCGCCGACGATCGTCGACCCGGGGGACATCACCACCGCCCTCGCCCGCTTCTCCGGACGGGCGACCCCCGGGCACCAGGTGCGGGTCGCCGAACCCGCCGTCCCCTCGGCCTCGGTCTGCCGTGCCCTCACGAGCACCGCCGGCTCGTGGTCCTGCGTCGGGACGGTGCACTCCGGCCCCGCGCAGGTCTTCACCGTCCTCGACACGACGGCCTCCGCCCTGCCGAGTGCCGACGCCGCTCCGTCGGACGTCATCGTGCCGCCGACCATCGACGCCCGACGGCCCACCACGGGGACGGTCACCGGGACGGGCCACCCCGGCGCCACGGTCACCGTCAGCCGGTCCGGTTCCACCGCGGTGCTGACCGCCGTCGTCACTGCTGCCGGCACGTGGACTGCCCGGTGGGGATCCGGTGCGAGCGCCCCGGCCGAGGGCACCGTCAGCGTCAGCGCCACCCAGACCGCGAGCACCGCCACCGGGTACCGGTCGGACCTCCGGAGCGCCGCTTCCGCCGCGCGGACCCTCGTCGTCGACCGGACCGCGCCCGCTGCGCCACGGATCACCGCGCCGGCCGGATCCGGCGCCGTCGGTCCGCAGCGCGTGCGCATCGCGGGGACCGCCGAACCACAGACGGTCGTCACCGCGTACGTCGACTCGACCGCGGTGTGCCGGGCGTCGGTCGCTGCGGACGGGACGTGGTCCTGCCGGGTCGCGGACAGCCTCCGCGCCGGCACGCACGATATCCGGGCGGTCGCACAGGACGAGGCGGGCAACACCTCGGCGGCCGCGAGCGCCACCATCTTCCGGGTCACCGGCGACGCGTCCGCGACCCCGACGACCAGCACGCCCGGGGCGACCCCCGGCAGCGGAGCCGGTAGCGGCACCCCCGGTGGCGGGACGCACGGCGGTGGGACGCACGGCAGCGGACCCGGCAGCGCCGACGGCACCACCGGCCCGACCAGCGGGTCCGGCACCGGCCCGACCGGCGGCACCGGACCGACGGACGGCACGGGCACCAGCGGCGACGGGACCCCCGGCAGCGCACTGCCCGGTGGAGGCCCGAGCAGCCACGCCGGCGGCCCCGACTGGACGGGTCCCGCCGGTGACTGGACCGTCGCGACCGGGTACGACCACGCCGTCCCCACCATCCAGTCCGCGTTCTCGTGGCGCACCCTCGCCATCGCCGGCGGGGTCGCCGCCGCGTTCCTCGTGCTCGTCGCCGGCCCGGGGCGGGTCCTCGCCGGTGCCCTGCACGGACGGATCCCGTTCGGTGCCGCCCGCTTCACCGGCCGGAACCGCACCCGCTCGGAACGCCGCCGCGGTGACGACGCCGTGGCGAGCTGGGTCACCGTCACGATCGGGATCGCCGTCGCCGGTCTGCTCGCCCTCCTCGGCACCGGCATCGCCCTCGAGGCCCGCTACGTCCGTCTCGCGATCGGCGTCGTCGCGGGCGTCGCGGTGCTCAGCGCCGGCGTCGTCCTCGCCACCCGCTGGACCGCGGGCGAGGACCGCCACACCGTCACCTACCGGCTCTCCCCCGGCCTGCTCCTCGCCGCGGTCCTGGCGAGCGGGCTGACCCGTGCCGCCGACCTCTCCCCCGCCCTCGTCGTCGGGGTCCTGCTGGTGCCGGTGGCCCGGACCGACCTCGACACCGCCGCCCTGCACCTCGGCCGGAGCGTCGCCGCCTGCGCGCGGAGCGCCACCTGGCGATCGGTCGCGCTGCTCGTCCTCGCGGTCGTCGGATGGGTCCTGCACAGCGTCACCCCGTCCGTCGGCTTCGCCGGATCGCTCGTCTCCGAGTTCGCCAGCACCCTCTGCGTCGGTGGCCTCGGCTCGCTGGTCGTCACGCTGCTGCCCCTCCGCGGGACGGCGGGCGCCGCACTCGCCTCGGTTTCCAGGCCCCGGTACGCGGCCCTCGCGGCGGTGGGTGTCGGTCTCGCCGCCGCGGTCTACTCCGGTGCGGCCGGCACGCACGTCCCGGTCGCCGCGATGGCGACCGGTGTCGGCGTGGTCCTGGTCGCGGCAGCTGCTGCCTGGGCATGGCTCCGGTTCGACGGGGCCGCCGTCCGGTCCTGACCCGGGTCCGGCGCGGGCGGTGGACCGGGCGGTCCGACCAGCCGGGAGGCTCGACGCGGCCCCGCCACGGGCCTCCCGTCCGTCGTCGGCACCGTCACCGATCCGTGTCCGGCGACCGGAGCGTGGCGGAGTGCGACGGACCGCCGTCGGCCGAGGCCCGGCCCGGCCCGGCCGTCAGTGCGTCCGCGCGCCGATGCGTCAGTGCGTCGGGGCCGAGCGGGCGAAGAGGCCGGGCAGGAGGCCGCCGATCTTCGTGCCGACGCAGAGGCTGATGAACGTCGCGAGCGGCGTCGCGAGGGCCCCGGCATCGAAGGTCGAGAGCGCGACGAGCCCGACCGTGCCCGGGACGAGCAGCAGGAACGCCGGACGGAAGGACACCGTCGCCGGGATGACGGGCACGATCCGCTCCAGTACGCGCGTGGCGACGAAGAGCAGTGCGGCGGCCAGCCCGGTCGCGACGACGCTGCCGCTGAACGGGGTCAGCCACGAGACGACCGCGTAGGCGGTGACCATCACGACGACCGAGGCCGCGGTGAGCCGCCAGCCCGAGCCGAAGACCAGGCTGATGCCGGTCGCCAGGACCACGACGGCGACCCACGAGGCCCACAGTGGTGGCACCGCCTCCCACCCGGCGCGGTCCGTGCCGATGCCGGCGACCTCTCCGACCAGGGCCGCCGAGGTCGGGTCGACGTGCAGACCCGTGACGGCACTGCCGGCCGCGATGCCCGCCGCCATGAAGCCGAGCATGATGAGGCCCTGCATCAGCCGGGCCGAACCGGTGACGATGTCCGCCGCGGTGAGCTCGAGCAACGCGTTGGTGATGAGCGCTCCCGGCACGAACACCGCGACCGGGGCGCAGACGGCGTAGAGGGGGACGTGGTCGAACCCGGTGCTCGCGGCCACGAGCCCGACGACCGCGGTCGCACAGAACGCCGCGAGGAACGGGACGACGGCGATGGCCTCCCGGAAGCGCCGGAGCAGCAGACCGATCACACCGACGAGGGCGCCGACCGCCAGCGCGACCAGGACCGCCCACCACGGGCAGCGGAACACGACCGCCAGGCCGGCCGACGTCAGCGCGTTGCCGAGCACCCAGGGCAGCGGCGCCGGCGGACGGGTGCCCTGCCGGATGCTGCGGACCCGTGCGGGGATCTCGGCCAGGGCGATCGCGCCCCGTTCGAGTCCGAGGACCAGGCGGTTCGCCCGGGCGGACTGCCGGAACGACAGCTCGATGCCCTCGGCGTTCACGATGGTGGCGGCACCGGTGGCCGCCTCGCTGACGATCACCAGCGCCGGCAGGACGCCGATCGCCAGGCCGTCGACCCCGGCGGCGTCGCGGGTCTTCTCGAGGGCCGAGCGGACGTCGGTGACCGAGCTGCCGGCGTCCAGCAGCAGGGCGCCGAGCGTGCCGAGGAGCATGCCGATCGGGACGGTCTCGCCGTCGATGACCTCGACGTGGGCCTCGGGGCGCCGGAGGGCGTCCCGGAGGTTCGTCAGCGCGCTCCCGATCCCGACCACAGGGTCAGCGTAACGAGTCCGGCAGCCCGTCCGGTTCGGGTGCCCGTCGGGTGCCCGCCCGGTTCTCGTACCCCCGGTGGGACTCGAACCCACAACTCAGCGATTTTAAGTCGCGTGCCTCTACCGATTGGGCCACGGGGGCGCACGACCGCTGCCGGTCGGGCCCGATCAGCCTACCGACGCGGGAGCGGGCGGCCACCCATGGGGTGACCGCCCGCTCCCGGACGTGCTCGAGCTCTCCGCTCGGCCTGCTTACTCGGTCTTCGCCGACTCACCGGCGCCGACGGGCGCGGCTTCCTTCGAGACGTCCTCGGCGGGCGTCGCGTACGCGGGACCCGCTGCGTCGGCAGGCTGGCCGGCGGCCGGGGACTCCGCTTCCGGAGCGGCCTCGACGGCCGGCTTCGGGCGGGAGGCCCAGGCCTCGAACGCGGCACGCGGGGTCTCGCGGTCGTCGAGGGACGCGATGTCGCGGCCCAGGAAGAAGTTGCCGACCCAGTCGCCGACGACGCGGATCTTGCGCTCCCACGACGGCATGGCCAGACCGTGGTAGCCGCGGTGGGCACCCCAGGCGAGGAAGCCCTTCATGGCGAACTTGCCGGACTGGAACACACCGATGCCGAGACCGAGGCCCGCGACGGCGCCGAGGTTCTCGTGCTTGTAGTCGACCGTCGCTTCGCCGCGGATGGTGGCGACGAGGTTCTTGGCGAGCTGCTTGGCCTGACGGACCGCGTGCTGGGCGTTCGGGACGCACATGCCGCCGACGCCGCCGCCGGTGAGGTCCGGGACGGCTGCGACGTCGCCGCAGGCCCAGGCGTCGGTGATGACGGTGTCCTCGTCGACGATGCGGAGGTCGGGCTGCACGGTGATGCGGCCGCGGGGCTCGAGCGGGAAGTCGGTGCCCTTGACCATCGGGTTCGCCATGACACCGGCGGTCCAGATGATCAGGTCGGACTCGATGACCTCGATCGACTCGTCCTTGGCCTTGAGCTGGCAGACGCCGCCCACGGCCGAGGCCAGCTGCGTCTCGAGGTGCACCGTGGCACCGCGCTCGGCGAGGTTCTTGAGCACCCAGTGCGAGGTCTCGAGCGAGACCTCGGGCATGATGCGGCCCATCGCCTCGACCAGGTGGAAGTGCGTGTCCTCGAAGGCGATCTGCGGGTAGCTGCTGAGCAGGTCGGACACGAAGGAGCGGAGCTCGGCGAACACCTCGATACCGGCGAAGCCACCACCGACGACGACGACCGTGAGCAGACGCTGCCGCTCGGGGCTGGCCGGCATGTTGGCGGCCTTGGCGAAGTTGGTGAGGATCTTGTCGCGGATCGCGGCGGCCTCTTCGATGGTCTTCAGGCCGATGGCCTCGTCCGCGACGCCCGGGATCGGGAACGTGCGGGACACGGCGCCGGCCGTCATGACGATCTGGTCGTAGGACTCTTCCCACGGCTCGCCGAGCTCGGGGGTGATCGTCGCGGTGCGGTTCGCGTGGTCGACCTTGGTGACCTTCGCGGTGACGACGCGCGTCGACTTGAGGTGACGGCGGTGCGAGACCACGGCGTGACGCGGCTCGATGGAGCCGGCGGCAACCTCGGGCAGGAACGGCTGGTACGTCATGTACGGCAGCGGGTCCACCATGACGACGTCGGCTTCGCCCTTGCGAAGGTGCTTCTCGAGCTTCCAGGCGGTGTAGAAGCCGGCGTAACCGCCGCCGACGACGAGGATCTTGGGCACGGTTCGTGTTCTCCTTGGGGTGGGGTGAGCTGCTGGGAGGCTGGTCAGTTCTCGCCGCCACCCGCCCCGACTCCGGCGTCTGCATCCTCATCATATGCCCGGCATTCACACCGGGAGGGCGACCAGTCCGCGCGCTCCAGCGCGAGGTCGCCGATGGGGTTGACGCCGGGGCCGGCGGCGAGGGCGTGACCGACGAGCGCGTGCAGGCACTTGACGCGGGTGGGCATGCCGCCCGCGCTGATGCCCACGATCTCCTCGACGTGCTCGATCGACTCGCGGTCGTCGAGGTACGCCTGGTGTGCGCGGCGGTACTGCTCAGAGGTGTCGGGGTCCTCGAGGAGGGCGGCCAGTTCGGGCATGACCTGGTTCGCCTCGAGGGTGCTCACCGCCGCGGTGGCAGCGGGGTGGCACAGGTAGTACAGCGTCGGGAACGGGGTGCCGTTGCCCAGGCGGGGCTTCGTGGACACGACCGTCGGGTTGCCGCAGACGCAGCGCGCCGCGATGCCGATGACGTCACGAGCGGGACGTCCGAGCTGGGCGGACACCACCCGGACGTCGTGGGCGGTCGGCGGGTCGAACGGAGGGGTCGTCACGGGGACGTGAGCCTACCGGAATCCGGGCTTCTGCCCTACTTCGATGACGGGCCGCTGTCGGTGCTGTCCGTGCTGCCGCTGCGCTCGAGTTCGCTGCGGGTCTCGTCGGACAGGCCGGCCTGCAGGACCGAGGACAGCATCGACTGCACCCAGTCCACCTTCGGGGTCTGCACGCTCGAGCTGACCGGGGTGCCGGAGTCGGTGGTCGGAGCCGGCGTCGCCGTGGTGCCCTTCTCGGCACCCATCACGAGGTAGCTCTCCTCGCCGGGGTACACGTAGAGCAGCCGGTCGCGGGCCTGCGCCTCGATGTAGGCGGGGTCGTCCCAGCGCGCCAGGTCGTGCTTCTTCTGCGCCACGTCGGCCTTCTGCGCCGCCACCTGTCGCTGCATGCCGGTGATCTGCTCCTGCTGCTGCACCAGGGTGCGGAGCGAGGGCGCCAGGACCACGACGAAGAGCACGATGATGGCGAGCATCAGCAGGCTGAAGCCGGAGAAGTGCAGCGAGCGGTACCAGGGCTGCTCGGCGGCGGCTCCCTCGGGCATCGCCACGGGGACGCGGCGGACACGGGGCTTCTGGCTGGGCACGTCTCGACGATAACGCGGCGCCGGGGTTCCGCCACCTGCGGCACGCGCGTGTGCCGGACCCTCTCAGGGACGGCAGCCGGTCTGGAGGCGCGCCACGGGCCTCCCGGCTGGCTCGCCTCACCGAAACACCGCGAAGTCCGCGAGACGCCGCGAAGTTCGCAAGACACCGCCGGGATCCGCGGCGTCTCACCCAGAGCGCGGCGCCATCCGCAGACGGGGGCGTCTCGGCCGGGAGGCCCGCCGCGCCTCCCCGGGTACGCCTCGGCCCGTGGACATGGCAGAACGCCGCCCTCCCCAGCGGGGAGGACGGCGTTCCGGGGGTGCTGGTTACAGCGAGGCCGAGCGCGGGAACGCCGAGCGGCCCGCGTAGACCGCGGCGTCGCCGAGCTCTTCCTCGATGCGGAGGAGCTGGTTGTACTTCGCGACACGGTCCGAGCGGGCCGGCGCACCGGTCTTGATCTGGCCGCCGTCGACCGCGACCGCGATGTCGGCGATGGTGGTGTCCTCGGTCTCACCGGAGCGGTGGGAGAGGATCGCCGTCATGCCGTGGCGCTGGGCGAGCGAGACCGCGTCGAGGGTCTCGGTCAGCGTGCCGATCTGGTTCACCTTGACCAGGATCGAGTTGCCGGCCTTCTCGTCGATGCCGCGCTGCAGGCGCTTCGGGTTCGTGACGTAGAGGTCGTCGCCGACGATCTGCAGCTTCGAGCCGAGCTCGGCGGTCAGGTGGGTCCAGCCCTCCCAGTCGTCCTCGGCCAGCGGGTCCTCGATCGTGGCGAGCGGGTAGTCGCGCGCCAGGTCGACGAAGTACTGGGTGAACTCCTGGCTGGAGAGCTGCTTGCCCTCGAACGCGTACTTGCCGTCGTGGAAGAACTCGGTGCTGGCGACGTCGAGGCCCAGCGCGATGTCCTTGCCCGGGGTGAAGCCGGCCTTCTCGATGGCGGCGAGCAGGAAGTCGAGCGCTGCACGGTTCGAGGCGAGCTCCGGAGCGAAGCCGCCCTCGTCGCCGAGGCCGGTCGCCAGACCCTGCTTCTTCAGCTCACCCTTGAGCGCGTGGTAGGTCTCGACGCCCCAGCGGAGCGCTTCCGAGAAGGACTCGGCGCCGTAGGGCACCAGGAAGAACTCCTGGATGTCGACGTTGGTGTCCGCGTGGGCACCGCCGTTGACGACGTTCATGAGCGGGACCGGCAGCGTGTGCGCGTTCGGGCCACCGAGGTAGCGGAACAGCGGCAGGTCGACCGAGTCGGCCGCGGCACGGGCGACGGCGAGCGAGGCGCCGAGGATCGCGTTCGCGCCGAGGCGGGACTTGTTCTCGGTGCCGTCGAGCTCGATGAGCGCGGCGTCGACGAGGCGCTGGTCGGTGGCGTCGAAGCCCTCGAGCGCCGGGCCGATCTCATCGAGCACGGCTTCGACGGCCTTGAGGACGCCCTTGCCGCCGTAGCGCGAGTCGTCGCCGTCACGCAGTTCGTACGCTTCGAAGGCGCCGGTGGAGGCACCGGAGGGGACGAGCGCGCGCGAGACGACGCCGTCATCCAGGAGGACCTCGACCTCGACCGTCGGGTTGCCTCGGGAATCGAGGACTTCGCGTGCGCCTACGGCATCGATCACTGCCACTGGGTACTCCCTGTCGTTGGGTTGTTGTGGTTCACGGTCGATCCTAGCGACGCCGGTCGTCGCCGACGGCGGCCTGTGGATGACCGGTGGCGTCGCTCAGGCGAGCGGCCGGAACGCGACGCCGTCGAGCGTCGTCGTGTCCGAGTCCACCGTCGCGAACGACCCGAAGCCCTGCTCCACCAGGCCGGCGAGCAGGTTCTTCATGTTCTTCGTGCGCTTCTCGAGGCGCACCCGGTGGTGCGACCCGAGGGCCTCGGTCTTGAGTGCAGCGAGGCGCACCGGGTCGATGTCCTTGTCGTACACGAGCACGACGGCGTCGTCCGCGTCGGCGTCCGGCAGCGTGACCAGGTCGACGAGCCGCTCGAACCCGAGCGAGAACCCGACCGCCGGCACGTCCTGGCCGAGGAAGCGGCCGATCATGCCGTCGTAGCGGCCGCCGCCACCCAGGCTGTAGCCGAAGTCCGGGTGGGCCACCTCGAAGATCGTCCCGGTGTAGTACCCCATGCCGCGCACGAGCGTCGGGTCGAAGCGCAGGTCCACACCCGGCAGCGCGGCCCGCAGGCGCTCGAGGTCCGCGAAGGCTTCGGCGTCCAACCACGTGGCGCCGCGGACGCTGTCCCAGTCGGCGGACTCGAGCGCGCGGATCGTGTCGGCGAGCCCGGCGCCGTCGATCTCCAGCGTCTCGCCGAGCTCCTTCGCGACGCCGTCCGGTCCGATCTTGTCGAGCTTGTCGACCGTGATGAGCGCGCGGTCGGCGGCCGTCTGCTCGGCGATCCCCCACGAGGCGAGGAGCGCGAGCAGGATCCGGCGGTCGTTGATGCGGATCGAGGTGCCGGCGATGCCCAGGGCGTCGAGCGCGGCCGTGGTCGCACGGATCAGTTCGATCTCGGCCAGCTGCCCGGGCTCGCCGAGGATGTCGATGTCGCACTGCACGAACTGGCGGTAGCGGCCCTTCTGCGGTCGCTCGGCACGCCAGACCGGCGCGATCTGCACGGCACGGAAGACGGTGGGCAGCTCGGCGCGGTGGGACGCGTAGAAGCGGGCGAGCGGCACGGTCAGGTCGAACCGGAGGCCGAGGTCGGCGAGCTCCAGCGGAGCCTCGGCCCGGTGCAGGTCGTCCACGCCCAGGCCACGCTTCATGACGGCGAACGCGAGCTTCTCGTTGTCGCCGCCGAGTCCCGAGTGCAGGCGAGCAGCGTCCTCGAGCACGGGGGTCTCGATCTCGTCGAACCCGTGGCGCGCGTAGACGCCCCGGATGACCCCGAGCACGTGCTCGCGCCGCGCCTTGTCGGCCGGGAGGTGGTCTCGCATGCCCCGGGGGGCCGTCACGGTCGTCGCCATGTGGTCGATTCTCGCAGAGCACCGGGGGCGGTTGCAGACCACTGGTGTCCGCTGATATGCTTCATCCAGAACCTCGGCCGGTGGGTGCCTGATCCACGCATCGGTCGTCAGCGAGGGCAAGTGCTGCAAACGCCCACGCGGTTCGAGCGGGATCCCCTGACGACGTTGCTCCCTGGTGGCGTCTTCTCCCGCTCGCGGGCGTCCTCCTTTTTCGGGTTAGGAGGACGCCCGCTCTTCGTCTCTGTGCGCGCGCTCCGGCGCCGAGTCCAGCACCGCTACGGCGCCCTACTCCGCTGCGGGGTCCGGTGCCGTGGTGTCCGGTGCCACCGCCGACTCCTCCTCCGCCTGGCGCGCTGCCGCCTCCAGCAGCGTCACCGCCGCCCGCAGGCTGGCCACCGGGTCGATCCCCTGCTCGTGCACCACCGCCACCTCGGCGAGCATCCCCGCTCCCCAGGCGACGTCGACACGACTGCCGAACGGCTGCTGGACCATCCCGTCCGCGACCGGACCAGCGCTCCCGACGTCCAGCCCGACGTCCACCCCGACCTGCTCCACGACACTGCCGTCCGCGACCGACGCGACCGCTGCGTGCAGGTCCCCACGCTCCTCCAGCCGTTCGAACAGCTTCACCGCACGCTCGAGCGGCGGCATCGCCCGCGGCACGCCGGCGTACACGCTGCTGCGTCCCGCCTTCTCGGCGGCCTTCGCGACACGCCAGACCCGGACGACGTCCTCGACGGTGTGCGCTTCCTCGTCCCCGAACACGTGCGGGTGGCGGCGCTGCATCTTCTCGCGGACACCGTCGGCGACGTCGTCCAGGTCGAACCGCCCCTGGCGCGCGGCGATCCCGGCGTGCAACACCACCTGGTAGAGCACGTCGCCGAGTTCTTCACGCAGTTCGTCGGTGTCGTCGCCGTCGATGGCGTCGACCAGTTCGTAGGTCTCCTCGACGGCGTAGCGGGCGAGGCTCGCATGGGTCTGCTCGCGGTTCCAGACGCATCCGTGCTCGGGGTCGAGCAGGCGGTCCACGACGGCGACGAGTTCGTCAACGGAGGTCATGCCGCCATGCTGCCACCGTCGGCTCCGCGCCGATCGGACCCGTCGGGCGCCGATCGGACAGCGGGTGCAGCCGGTAGGATGGTCGAGGCGTGTCGGGAAGTCTGGTCGACGATCCGTTCCCCGTACCCGAAACGCCCCCGGAGCCGCATGCCCTCCTTCATCCGTTCCCCCCGGTTCAGCGCCATCGCGCTGCTGTCCGCCGCCGTCCTCGGCCTGGTCATCGCGAACACCGCGCTCGGCCCGGGCCTCGAGCGCGGCCTCGACTGGCACACCCCGTGGGGAGCGCTCGGGCTGGACCTGTCGATCGCGCACTGGGTGAGCGACGGACTGCTGGCGGTGTTCTTCCTGCTCGTCGCCGTGGAGCTGAAGCACGAGCTCGTCGCCGGCGAACTCGCGAACCCCAAGACCGCCGTGGTCCCCGCCATCGCAGCGGTCGGTGGTGTGGTCGTCCCGGCGCTGGTCTACCTGCTCGTCACGTCCGGCACCCCGTACACGCACGGCTGGCCAATCCCGACGGCGACGGACATCGCGTTCGCACTCGGGGTCCTGGCGATGTTCGGTCGCGGCCTGCCCTCCACGATCCGGGTGTTCCTGCTGGCGCTGGCCGTCCTCGACGACCTCATCGCGATCGTCATCATCGCGGTGGTCTTCGCGCACGGCACCGACTTCCTGGCGCTCGGCGGTGCCGCGGTCCTGCTCGTGGTCTTCGCCGTCCTCGGCCGACGGCTGCGCCCCGGCAGCCGGGCGCAGCCGTTCCTCATCGTCGCGATGGTCGTCATCGGCCTGGTCACCTGGTGGCTCGTGTACCACTCGGGGGTGCACGCGACGATCGCCGGTGTCGCGCTCGGCCTGGTGCTCCCCCGCCGTCCGGGCGGCACGCTCCACGAGCAGGTCGAGCCGTACTCGAACGCCATCGTCCTGCCGGTCTTCGCCTTCGTCTCCGCCGCGGTCGTCATCCCCGCGGTCGGGATCGCTGAGCTCTCGCCGACGTTCTGGGGCGTCGTCCTCGCGCTGCCGGTCGGCAAGGTCATCGGCATCACCCTGTTCGGCACGATCGCGGGTCGGCTCTTCCGCGGACCCGGCCGGTCGACGCTGTCGTTCGGTTCGGTGATGACCGTCGGAGTGCTCGGCGGCATCGGGTTCACCGTGTCGCTGCTCATGAACGAGCTGGCGTTCGCCGCGAACGAGGAGATCGTCGACGAGGGCGTCCTCGCCGTGCTCGTCGGTTCCGGCATCGCGATGGTCGCCTCCGCCGTGGTCGTGTCGGTCCGCGCCCGCCGCTACCGGCAGCGTCGCGAGCTCTCCGAAGCCGAGGCGACCGAGTAGCGACCGTCTGACGGACGGGAGGCCCGTGGCGGATCCGCCACGGGCCTCCCGTCCGTCAGGTGCGAGCGACGAGCACGTCGGGTCGTCGGTCAGACCGTCGACGCCTCTTCGCGCGCCGGCGCGCCGTAGACGGCGGTGAGGATGCTCTCCACCCAGCCGATGAGCGCGTCGTCGGGCAGGGTCTCGCCGTGCGGCTTCGGCACTGGGATGCTCGCCGCGTCCTGCTGCGGGAACCAGCGCGCCCCCGGGAACATCCGCTTCAGTCGGACCTGCGCCGAATCGGCCAGTTCCTTGCCGGCGACGCGGAGGTTCGACCCCATCACGACGACGTCGGACAGGCCGACCTGCTGCGCCATCCGGCGGAGGCGGGAGACCTCGATGAGGGTGAGGACGGCCTGCGGCGGGGTGCCGTAGCGGTCGGTGAGCTCGTCGAGGACCATGTCGATCGCCTCGGCCTGCGCGGCCGGGGCCGAGGCAGCCGAGAGCTTCTGGTACGCCTCGAGACGCAGCCGCTCGGACTCGACGTAGTCGTCCGGGATGTGCGCGTCGACGGGGATCTCGAGCCGGAGCTCGGTCTGCCCCTCGGCGACGTCACCGCGGAACTGCGACACCGCCTCGCCGATCATGCGGAGGTAGAGGTCGAAGCCGACGCCCGCGATGTGCCCGGACTGCTCACCACCGAGCAGGTTGCCCGCGCCGCGGATCTCGAGGTCCTTCATCGCGACCTGCATGCCGGCGCCCAGCTCGTTGTTGGCGGCGATCGTCTCGAGGCGGTCCTGCGCGGTCTCGGACAGCGGCTTCTCGGCGTCGTACAGGAAGTACGCGTAGCCGCGCTCCCGGCCACGACCGACCCGGCCGCGCAGCTGGTGCAGCTGTGACAGCCCGTACTTGTCGGCCTTGTCGATGATCAGCGTGTTGGCGTTGGCGATGTCCAGGCCCGTCTCGATGATCGTCGTCGACACCAGGACGTCGAACCGGCGCTCCCAGAAGTCGACCATGACCTGCTCGAGCGTGCCCTCCGCCATCTGCCCGTGCGCGACGCCGATGCGGGCGTCCGGCACGATCTCGGCCAGGTGCGACGCGACCGACTGGATGTCCTTGACGCGGTTGTGCACGTAGAACACCTGCCCCTCGCGGAGCATCTCGCGCTTGATCGCCGCGGCGACCTGCAGGTCGGACTGCGGCCCGACGAAGGTGAGGATCGGGTGCCGGTCCTCCGGCGGGGTCGCGAGGGTCGACATCTCACGGATGCCGGTGACCGCCATCTCGAGCGAGCGCGGGATCGGCGTCGCGGACATCGCCAGGACGTCGACGTTGGTCTTGAGCTTCTTCAGCTGGTCCTTGTGCTCGACGCCGAACCGCTGCTCCTCGTCGATGATGACGAGCCCGACGTCCTTGAACTGCACGTTCTGCGACAGGATCCGGTGCGTGCCGATGACGATGTCGACCGTGCCGTCGGCCAGGCCCGCGAGCGTCTCCTTCGACTCCTTCTCGGTCTGGAACCGGCTGAGGGCGCGGAGGTTCACCGGGAACCCGGCGAACCGCTCCTGGAACGTCTCCATGTGCTGACGGACCAGCAGCGTGGTCGGCACGAGGACCGCGACCTGCTTGCCGTCCTGCACGGCCTTGAACGCCGCACGGATCGCGACCTCGGTCTTGCCGTAGCCGACGTCGCCGGACAGCAGCCGGTCCATCGGGATCGGGCTCTCCATGTCGCGCTTGATCTCGTCGATGGTGGTCAGCTGGTCGGCGGTCTCCGCGAACGGGAACGCCTCTTCCAGCTCGCGCTGCCACGGGGTGTCCGGGCCGAACGCGTGCCCCTTCGACGCCATCCGCGCCGAGTACAGCTTCACCAGGTCGACGGCGATGTCGCGGACGGCCTTGCGCGCCTTGGACTTCGCCGCGGACCAGTCCGAGCCGCCCATCTTCGACAGGGTCGGGTTCTCGCCACCGACGTACCGCGACAGCTGGTCGAGCTGGTCGGTCGGCACGAACAGCTTGTCGCCCGGGTAGTTCCGCTTCGACGGCGCGTACTCGAGCACCAGGTACTCACGCTGCTGCTTCACGGCGTTCCGGCCGCCGCTCGAGACCTCGCGACTGACGAGCTCGACGAACTTGCCGATGCCGTGGGTCGCGTGCACGACGACGTCGCCCGGCTTGAGCTGCAGCGGGTCGACGACGTTCTTCCGGCGGCTCGCCAGCTTCTTGACCGTCCGGGCGCCCTGCTGGACGCTCCGGCCGTAGAACTCGGCCTCGCTGAAGAGCGCGATGCGCGGGTCGGCGACGGCGAACCCGTGCTCGACGCTGGCGGTCGTGACGATGGCGACACCCGGTTCGGGAGGCCCGTCCAACGCCCCGGCGCGCGCGGCCACCCCGGCGTCGGCCAGCACCTGCACCGCCCGTTCGACGAGCCCCTGGCCCTGCGCGGTCACCACGACCGCCCATTTGTCGGCGGTGAGCTCCTTGACGTGGGCGACCGCTCCGTCGGCGCTGCCCGCGAAGCTCGGGATCGACTCACCCGGCACACGGATGTACTCCCCCGCCTCGGCCACGGCGTCGGAGTCGGTGATCGGCTCGTCGGCACCGGAGTCGAACGGCGACACCGTCCACCACGTGCGCTGCCCGCGGGTGTTCTTGAGCTGCTGCACCGTCATGAAGTTGCCGGCGTCGAGGTCGATCGGAGCCTGCGCCCCGGCGACCGCGGCGCTCCAGGCGGCCTGCAGGAACTCCTGGTTGGTCTCGGCCAGGCTGTGCGCGCGACCGCTGACCCGCTCGGGCGAGAACACCGCGATCGTCGCGGCCTCGGGCAGGTAGTCGGTGACCGGCACGAGCTTGCGGACCAGTGCGGGTGCGAGGGACTCCATGCCCTCGACCGGGATCCCCTCGGCGACCTTGGCCAGCATCTGGGACAGGTTCGGGAACTCGTGCAGCATCTCTCGCGCCCGCTGCCGGACGTCGTCGCTGAGGAGCAGTTCGCGGGAGGCCGTCAGCTCGACCGAGCCCAGGTCGTCCTCCGTCGAACGCTGGTCGGCGACGGAGAACGCCTTGACGCCGTCGATCTCGTCGCCGAAGAAGTCGACACGGACCGGGTGGTCGGCGGTCGGCGGGAAGACGTCGAGGATGCCACCGCGGACGGCGAACTCGCCACGACGGGTGACCAGGTCGACGCGGGCGTAGGCCAGGTCGACGAGCTGGGAGGCGAGCCGGCTGAGGTCGTTGCCACGGGACCCGGTGTGCAGCACGACCGGCGCGAGTTCGGTCAGGTTGTCCGCGATCGGCTGCAGGGCCGCACGGACACTGGCCACGACGACGGTCGTGCGACGCTCGTCCACCGGGGTGTCCTGCCAGCGCTGCAGCGCACGGAGTGTGGCGATGCGGGTGCCGACCGTCTGCGGGCTCGGGCTGAGGCGCTCGTGCGGCAGGGTCTCCCACGCCGGGAACTCGAGCACGTCGGCGTCCGGGATCGTGCAGCTCAGGGCGTCGCGGACCGCCTCGGCTTCACGACCGGTGGCGGTGATGACGAAGGCGCACTGGGGGCCGGTCCGGGCGGCCAGGAGCGCGGCGAACAGCGGGACGCGGAGCCCGTCGACGACCGAGAAGTCGGCGTCACGAGGAGCGGCACGGAGCGCACGATCGAAGGAGGAGGCGCGCGACAGCGCAGGGATGAGGCCCGAGATCGTCACTCACACGATGGTACCGGCGTCCCCCGACAGCGGTTGCCCCGTGCGCGACGGGCGAACAGGAGGCGCGTGGCGGGGCCGGGACGTGCCTCCCGTCCGGTCCGCGTTCAGGACCTGCGGTCAGGCGGGCGCGTGGAAACGCTGCTGCGCGGCGAGCAGGCCGTCGGTCACGATCGCCTCGACCGCGTCGGCGGCGTCGGCCAGCAGGTTCGGCAGCAGCTTCTTCTCGGCTGCGGCGAAGTCACGCAGCACGTAGTCGGCCGGGTCCTGGCGACCGGGCGGACGGCCGATGCCGACCCGCACCCGGGCGAACTCGTTCGTGTTCGTCGCCTTGATGACGTCACGGATGCCGTTGTGGCCGCCGTGCCCGCCGTTGCCCTTGAGGCGCACGGTGTCGAACGGCAGGTCGAGCTCGTCGTGGACCAGGATCAGGTCCTCCGGCGACGCGGAGTAGAACCCGAGGACGGCCGAGACCGGTCCCCCGGAGGTGTTCATGAACGACCCGGGCTTCGCGAGGACGAGCTTCGGGCCACCCGGCACCAGGCGCCCCTCGGCGACCTGGTTCGGGGTCTTGTGCTTCTTGAACGTGGCACCCATGCGGGCGGCCAGTTCGTCGAGGACCATCTGGCCGACGTTGTGGCGGTTGCCCGAGTAGTCGGGCCCGGGGTTCCCGAGCCCGACCACGACGAACGAACGATCTGCCATCAGCGTCGACCAGATGTCTCTACGGGGTGTTGCTTACTCGGAGTCGACCGGAGCGGAGCCGCCCTCGGCACCGGCTTCGGCGCCCGCCTCGGCGGAGGCCTCGTCAGCGGCCTCGTCGTCAGCGGTGCCACGCGGGGTGACGATCTGCACGACGAGCGCCTCGGGGTCGGTCTCGAGCTCGGCGCCCTCGGGGAGGGTCAGCTCGGAGGCGACGATCTGCTTGCCGTCCTCGAGGCCCTCGACGTCGACGACGACGTGCTCGGGGATGTCCGTCGCCAGCACGAGCAGCGAGACGGTGTTGAGGTCCTGCACGTGGATCGTGCCGGAGAAGGACTCGCCCTCGATGACCACGGGGACGTCGACGGTGACCTTCTCGCCACGACGGAGGACGACGAGGTCGATGTGCTCGATGATCTGGCGCACCGGGTCACGCTGGACGTCCTTGACGAGGGCGAGCTGGGCCGCACCCTCGATGTCGAGGTCGACGACCGCGTTGGCGGTACGGACGAGCAGCATGGTCTCGTGGCCCGGCAGGCTGATGTGCTTCGGCTCGGTGCCGTGGCCGTAGACGACGGCGGGGATCTTGTCGGCAGCGCGGAGCTTGCGCGCCGCACCCTTGCCGAACTTGGTGCGGACTTCCGCCGCGAGCTTGGTGTAGTCAGCCATGATGCCTCCTGGTGTCGGGGACGACGCCGGAGTGCCGGCATCGGGGGTCTGTGGTGTTGCAACTCGAACGCGTGCACGCGTGAGGAACGGTCCCAGAGTCTGGCCGGGTCTCCCACTGCGTCGATCACGGCCGCGCGTACGCGGCCCTCGCCGAAGTCGTGGGAAAGCCTACCAGTACCGGCCCGGGCGTGTCGGACCACGTCGTCCGTCCGGGCACAGACCGGACGGGAGGCTCGTGGCGGCGCCGCCACGAGCCTCCCGTCCGTCAGCGGGTTCAGTCGACGTCGGCCGGCGCCTCCGGCGCGAGGCGCTCGATCGTCCGGTCGAGCCGTCGGTCGACGGCCAGCTGCTGCGGCTCCGCCGCCCCGAGCGCGGCGGCGTCGGTCGCGGTGACGTGCAGGAGCCGGTGCCACTCGGCGTCGTACAGTGCCCGCCGGTAGCCCGAGGACGCCTGGCAGGCGACGTCGCGCTCAGCGACCGCGACCTCGGCGTCCTGGACGGGCGTCGATCCGATGTCCGTGCCGAACTGTCGCCGCACGGACTCCGACGGCATCTCGGCGGGGGACGCTGGCAGGTCCCGCACGCCCGACGGTGCCATGCAGCTGCGCCACCGGGCGGCGGCGGCCACGACGGCGTCGTCCTGCCGAGCGGCCGTCGCCGCGACGTACGTCAGGCGCTTGGCGGTCATCGACGCGGTCTGCGCGGTGCCGTCCTCGTCGTCCAGGCCGAGGGTCCGGTAGCCCTCGTGGAAGCACCGGCTCACCGCCGGCTGCGATGCGTCCGCGAACGCGGCGTTCCGCTCCGGGTCCTGACCCCACTCGCGGATGCCGTCCTCGTTCGCTCCGGCGGCCGAGGGGCCGTGGTAGCCCCGCGTCCGTGCGAGGTCGGCGTCGAGCGGCCTCGTCCACGAGAGCGCCGGCGAGGGGTTGCCCCGCTCGGGCGTCTCATCGGCGTCAGAGGCCGCTTCGAGCCCGGCCGAGGTGGCCCACGGCACCGGGAAGTCGATGCCCGCGTGGCGGAGGCACGGCTGGACGGCGAGGTTCTCCGCGTAGTCCTGCTTGCCGCCGGCCGGCTGGGCCCACCCGTCGAGCGGCATCCTCCACGCGGCCTGGTCCCGCTCGACCGACGGCCTGACCGCGACGTCGGCGGGCTCGGGCAGGCCGTGGACCAAGCCCGCGACGAGGCCGAGGACGACGAGGCCGAGCGTCCCGGTCTTCGCGACCCGTGTGGTGATCTGCATGGTTCCCCCTAGGCGCGGACGAGGCCGCGTTCGTGTGCGGTGATGACGACCTGGATGCGGTTCCGGAGCCCGAGCTTCATGAGCACCGAGCGGACGTGGCTCTTCACGGTGGCCTCGCTGAGGAACACCGACGCCGCGATCTCGGCGTTGGTGAGGCCCTTCGCCACGAGGAGGAAGACCTCGCGTTCGCGGGCGGTGAGGGCGTCGAGCACCGCGTCACGACGGTCCACCCCGACCGGGGTGCCCTGCGCGCGGAGCAGTTCCAGCGCCTCGGCCTCGGTCGGTGCCGGGCGTCCCTCGTGCACGTCGCGGATCGTGGCCGTGACGACCTCGGGCAGCGCGTCCTTCGTCAGGAACGCGGCGGCCCCGGCACGCAGTGCGGCGAGGACGGCGTCGTCCCGACGGATGGTCGTCAGGGCGATCACGCGCGGGCGGTCCCCGTCCCGCTCCCCCAGCCGCGCGAGCGTCTCGATGCCGTTCAGCACCGGCATCCGGAGGTCGAGCAGCAGGACGTCCGGGTGCGCGACGTCGCAGAGCTCGAGGGCGGCGGCACCGTCGCCGGCCGTCCCCACGCAGGTCATGTCGTCCTGGGCGTCGACGAGCATCCGCATGCCGGAGGCGAACAGCCGCTGGTCGTCGACGACCGCGACCCGGATCGCGGTCACCGTGCGACCTCGAGTTCGGCCGCTGCGGTCGGTGCTGTCGGTGCGACCGGTCCACCCGCGGGCACCCACGCGGTCACGACGAACTCGTGCTCCTCGTCCCCGGAGCCGGCGCGGAGCCAGCCACCCGCCAGCCGCGCCCGTTCCTGCATCCCCACGATGCCCGTCCCCACCCCGTCGAGTACGACGAGGGGTGCGGCGCCGCGCGACGACACCACGACGCCGAGGCCCGGTCCGCGCCAGTCGAGGACCACCCGAGCGCTCGCGGTCCGGCCCTGGTGCTTGAGGACGTTCGTCAGGCTCTCCTGGACGATCCGGTGCACTGCGGCGGCCACGCCGGGGAGCAGCTCCGCCGGATCGCCGTGCTGCTCGAACGTGGCGTCCATGCCGAGCTCCCGCATGTCCGCGACGAGCGGTGGGACGTCCGCCAACCCGTACCGGGCGTCGTCGCCCGCGCCCTGGATGCGCTCGACGAGCGCGCGGACGTCCCCGAGCGCCGACCGGCTGACCTCGGCGATGTCGCGGAGTGCGGTTGCCGCGTGCTCGTCCCGCACGGCGATCGCCGCGGCACCCTGCGCCTGGGAGACCACGACCGCGAGCGAGTGCGCCAGCGAGTCGTGCACGTCGCGGGCGATCCGCGCACGCTCCTGCTCGGCGTGCAGCTCGACCGTCGTCACCTGGGTCTCCCGCTCGGCCTCGACCACCCGGACCCTGGCCAGGCCGATGCGCCACGTCGCGCCGATCGCCACCCCGATCGCCCAGCCGATGCCGCTCGCTCCCGCCAGGGACAGCGCGATGAGCACGAGGTTCGTCCGGGTCCCGGCCACGGAGGCGACCCAGTTCGCCCACACGTCCTGGTCGGCGACCGTCGGCACCACCATCGCCCAGGCCGCCGCGGCGCTGGCGACCGCCAGCACGGGGACGGCGAGCCACCGGAGCAGGTCCGAGCGCCCGGCCCCCACGATGCCGACGACGATCACGATCGCCAGGTACTCCGGCCAGGTCGTGTCGGTGGGGCGGTGCAGCAGTCGGAGCGCCTGCAGCAGCGGGACGACGACGATCAGCCCGAGGGCGGTCGAGGGCATCCAGGCAGCCAGACCGATGGCCACCGCGAAGGCGGACACCACGACGACGTGGTCGGCGAGTCCGGCCCTGCCGGCCTCGGCGACGATCCAGAGCACGAGGTAGACGACGCCGGTGGCGGGTGCCAGCAGGTGTCGGAACCGTCGGAGGAAGGTGGTCATGCCGCCGAGCGTATGGGGACGCTCCGGCGGTCAGCGAGCCGTGCGCGCGGTTTTCATCCGAGGTGATGAAGGGGGTGGTCAGCGGCCGAGGGATCGGCGGTGCTCCTGCGCGGCCGCGAGGAGGTCCCGCTCGCGGTCGCTGGCAGTCTCGGCGTCGTCGCGGGAGCGTTCGAGCCGCTCGACCTCGGCGGTGGCACGCTCGAGCTCGCGCGCGAGTCCGGCGCGGCGGTCCTCGGCGGCGCCGAGTTCACGCTCCGCTTCGTCGAGAGCCGCGTCGGCCTCGCGGGACTCCGTCCGCGCCGCGGTCTCGGCCTGGCGGGCGGCGCGGCGCTCGGCGGCGGGGTCGGGCGTCGGCTCCGGTTCGGGATCCGGGGCGCGGTTCTGCTGGTCCTGCTCGGCCGGTTCGTCCTGTTCGTCCTGTTCGGCCTGTTTCTCCGGCCTGGAGGCTCTGGTGGACCTCCGAGCGCGCCGCCCCTCCTCGATGTCGATGGGCGGGGCACCGCTGCCCGACCAGGCGTCGGGGACCGCGTCCGGCACGGCGAGGGCGCCGTCGAGGTCGACGTCCTCGAAGCCGACGCTCTCCAGGGGCTGCACGAGGAGCCCCGAGCGGACGGCGGCTCCGGCGTGCGGGTCGGCCATCGCGGCCTCGATCGTGGAGCGGACCTGCTCGAGGACCGCCGGCGTGGCAGGGTGGCCGGCATCCGTGGCCAGGTCTGCCCCGGCCCGTGCCAGTGCATCCACCACGCTCGTGCGCTGGCGACGGAGCGCGCTGATCTCCTGCGGGTCCGCTTTCGCCTGGGCCTCACGCAGGGACGGGCCGAGGTCGACCGCCTCGTCGAGGGCCTGCTCGTGCGCCAGCAGGTCGACCACCCAGGCGGCCGGAGTCGGTTTCCGGAGCTTCCCGATCGCCGCGGCCGTGTCGCGGTCGTCAGCGCGCATCGCCCGCTGCCGGGCGGTCCGCTCGGCGACGAAGTCCGCCGGCGCGACGAGCAGGAGCTCACGGGCGGCCGCAGCGAGCGTGTCGATGTCCACGCTCGCCGAGGGTACCCGCGAGGCCTCACCAGTCGTGGACGGTGCCGTCGGCCAGGCGGTTGAACGGCAGGTATGCCTGTTCGTACGGGTACTTGCCCGCCTCGTCGACGTCGAGCGACACACCGAGGCCGGGCTCGTCGCCCGGGTGCAGGAAGCCGTCGGTGAACGTGAACGACTGGCGGAACACCTGGTTCGTCCGGGGCCCGTGCTGCATGTACTCCTGGATGCCGAAGTTGTGGATCGCGAGTCCGACGTGCATCTGGGCGGCGAGCCCCACCGGCGAGATGTCGGTCGGCCCGTGGAACCCGGACTTGACCTGGTACAGCGCGGCGTACTCCATCGTCTTCTTCAACGGGGTGACCCCGCCCATGTGCGTCACGGCGCCGCGGACGTAGTCGATCAGCTGGTCGCGGATGATGTCCTTGAAGTCCCAGATGGTGTTGAAGACCTCACCGATCGCGAGCGGCGTCGTGGTGTGCTGGCGGACGAGCTTCAGGGCCTCCTGGTTCTCGGCGGGGGTGCAGTCCTCGAGCCAGAAGAGGTCGTACGGCTCCAGGGACTTGCCGAGCTGCGCGGCCTGCATCGGGGTCATCCGGTGGTGGCCGTCGTGCAGGAGCGGCAGCTCGGGGCCGAACTCGTTGCGGACGGCCTCGAACACGGCGGGCACGTGACGCATGTAGGCGCGGGTGTCCCAGTCCTCCATGGCCGGGAAGGCCCCGCGTTGTGCGGGCTCGAAGTCGTACCGCACCCCCTCGTTGCCGGACGTGGTGGTGTTCGACGCGATGCCGTAGATGGACTGCAGGCCCGGTACACCGGTCTGGACGCGGATCGAACGGTAGCCCTCGGCCTGGTGCGCGCGGATGGAGTCGAACAGCTCGGGCAGCTCCTTGCCCGAGGCGTGGCCGTACGCCATCAGCCCGGTGCGGGAGGCGCCGCCGAGCAGCTGGTAGAGCGGCATGCCGGCGACCTTGGCCTTGATGTCCCAGAGCGCCATGTCGACGGCGGCGATCGCGGCCATCGTCACCGGGCCGCGGCGCCAGTACGACGAGCGGTACAGGAACTGCCAGGCGTCCTCGATGCGGCTTGCGTCGCGCCCGATCAGCAGCGGGACGACGTGCTCGGAGAGGTACGCGGCGGCGGCGAGCTCCCGCCCGTTCAGGGTCGCGTCCCCGAGGCCGGTCACGCCGTCGGCGGTCGTGATCTTCAGCGTGACGAAGTTGCGGTCCGGGCTGGTCACGATGACCTCGGCCCGGTCGATCAGCTGGCGGCGGTCGGCGCTGGCCCACGTGTCGGGTCGACCGGCGGTGGCCTCCCCGCTGCGGTCGTCCGTCGCGCCGGGCACAGGGGCGGCCGGGTTCGTCGTGCCAGCCGGGTCGGTCGGGGCGGGGGTGGCGTCGGTCATGCTGGGACTCCTTCGTCGGAGGGCTGGCGGGCTGCTGCCGCGGCGGTGCGGATGCGGTCGGCCGCGGCGGTGACGGCCGCGACCACGGGGGTGGTGTCCAGGTCGGGTGCGACGACGGCCAGGACGTCGTGCACGTCCGAGCCTGCACCGGGTGCGCCCGGGTCGTCCACCAGGTCCGGCTGCGTGGTCACGTGCAGCCACCACGCCGCGAGGAGGGTCGCCGCGCCGGGGCCGATGCCGGCCGCCGGGTCACGGTCGAGGCGGTGCCGGACGACGTCGACCACGCGCACGGGCAGCTTCTGGGACCCGCCGGAAGCGATCTGCACCAGGGTGTGCCGGATGCGGGGGTTGGCGAAGCGCTCCACCAGGGCAGCTCGTGCTCTCGCGATCTCGGCCATGGGCAGCGGCAGCTCCTGCGCTGCCTCGTCCCAGAGCTGTTCCACGGCGGCCCGGCAGACCGGGTCGGCCATGGCCTGCGCGACGGTCTCGTGCCCGAGGAGCAGTCCGAGGGAGGCGAGCAGGGAGTGCGATCCGTTGAGGAGCCACAGCTTCCGCTGTTCGTACGGGGTGACGTCGTCCACCACGCGGGCGCCGGCGGTCTCCCACGCGGGGCGCTCCCCCGCGAAGGCGTCCTCCACCACCCACTCGGTGAAGGGCTCCGTGACGACGGGCACCCGGTCGCCGTCGAGGGCCCCGGGCAGGCCGGCGAGCGCCGCGACGTCGTCCTCGGTCGTCGCCGGGGTGATCCGGTCGACCATCGAGCTCGGGAACGTCACGGTGGCGTCGATCCAGGCCTGGAGGCCCGGGTCGGTCACGGCGTCGCGCACGGCCTGGCGGAGGACCTCGCCGTTGTGGGTGAGGTTGTCGAGGCTCAGGAGCGTCACCGGGCCGGCGTCCGCGCGCCGGCGGGCGTCGAGTCCGGCCACCAGCCGCACCGGGACGTCGGAGCCCGGGCGGTACCCCTGCTCGGTGACGGTCAGCGTGACCACGGCGGTGTCCGGTGACGCGAGTGCCGCCGTCCACGCGGTGTCGTCGCTGCCCGGGTGCGCGGCGACGACGACGTCGACCACCTCGGCGGTGTCGCCGTCTGCGGTCCGGGTGACGAGCGTGTAGCGACCGTCCTGCGCGGTGAGCGCCTCGGCCATGTCCGGGGAACGCCCGGTGAACGCGGTGATGCCCCAGGGCTGCCCCGTCGCGTGCTGTGTGTACCAGGCGAGGTGGGCGCGAGCGAAGGCACCGACCCCGACGTGGACGATGCCGGGTCGACGGCTCACGCGGTCACCGGGGCCAGGGAGCGCAGGTAGGCCAGGTTGTCGGCCGTCCGTTCGGCCAGGGGTAGGTCAGTGGAGAAGTCCTCGATCGTCACCCAGCCGTCGTACCCGAACGTGCGCAGGTCGTCGAGGTACGCCGACACCGAGGCCTGACCGGAGCGCAGCGGCGCCCACTCGTGCTGCCAGGTGCTGCTGCCGTCGGCCCGGGTGGAGCCGGTGTCGACCCAGCGGGCGTTCTTCACGTGCACGTGCGCCAGGTACGGGCCGAGGAGCTCGAACGCGGCGAGGTGGTCCTCCTGTCCCTCGATGACGAGGTTGCCGAGGTCGTGGATGACCCCGACGTGCTCCGGGTCGAGCCCCTCGACGAGCCGCAGGGCTGCCGAGGCCGAGGGCGTGATGGTCATGTGGTGCAGCTCGACCAGGGCCTTGACGCCGAGGTCCGCCGCGCGGGACACCGCCCACTCGAGGTCTGCGCGGGTGCGGTCGAACAGCTGCGGGTAGGTCTCACCGGTGCGCGCCTTCTCCTGCCGGTAGACGGGCATGCTGATCCGCACCTGCCCGGCGCCGAGCTCGCTCGTCACGCGGAGCATCGTCTCGACGCCGTCGTGGTCCGACGCCTGCTGGTAGCCGCCGATGCCCGAGTACGCGAGCCCGGCGCCGGCAGTGATCCGGGCGATCTCCCCGACCTGGTCGGTGATGCCTGTGTACTGCCACGTCGACCGGTTGCCGGCCCAGAAGGCTCGTTCGGCGGGGACGGTGGTGCCGTCGGCGGGGCGGTCGTCGACGATCCGCCACTCGATGCCGTCCCAGCCCTGGGCGGCGAGCGTCTCCGCGGCCTGCGACGGGGTCCAGTCGGGGGTGGACGCGGTGAACACGGAGAACTTCATCGGGTGGCTCCTCCTGCTGCTGCTGCTGCTGCGACGACCGGGACGACGTCGTCGTACCGGCCGTCGATGACGTCGTCGATGCGCACGGGCTGCCCCAGCGTCGCACTGACGTAGAGACCGCGGACCGTGGCGAGGGACACGAGGGCGTCGTCGACGGTCACGCCCGGGTCGCGACCGGTGCGGATCGCGTCGACGATGTCGTCGTACTGCCGGCCGTGCCCGGCGAGGAAGTGCTCGGCCTCCGGCGGTCCACCGACGACGTGCTCGGTGGGGACGACGTCGGACTTCTGGTCGACGGCGTCGGCGACCGCGGTGGCGTTCGCCGTGGTGGCGGCCGACTGGAGCGTGTCGGCGTCCGGCGCGACGTGGAAGTAGGCGAGTCGGTCGTCGTCGACGACGGCCGATCCCTGCGTGCCGTAGACGGCGTAGCGGGCGGACAGGCCCGGGTACGCGGCCGTGGTGCAGTGGATGACCCCGAGCGCGCCCGTGTCGAAGCGGACGGTGGCGACGGCGGTGTCCTCGACCTCGATCCGGTCGTGGGCGAGCAGCCCGATCTGCGCGGAGATCTCCACCGGACGTCCGAGGCTCCAGACGAGCAGGTCGACGGTGTGCACCCCCTGGTTCATCACCGCGCCGCCGCCGTCGAGCTCCCAGGTGCCGCGCCAGTCGCCGGAGTCGTAGTAGCCCTGCGAGCGGTACCACGCCACGCTCGCGACACCCGAGGTCACCCGGCCGAAGCCGCCCCCGTGTGCGGCTCTCGCGACCGCGACGGACGCCGGGTCGAAGCGGTGCTGGCTGATCACGCTGACGACGAGCCCGCGCTGCCGGGCGGCCGCGGCGAGCGCCGCGATCTGCCGGGCGCGGGGCATCGTGGTGTCGAGCGGCTTCTCGATCACGACGTGCTTGCCCGCGTCGAGCGCCGCCTCGGCCAGCTGGACGTGCATGCCGGACGGGGAACAGATCGCGACGACGTCGATGTCGATCTGGGCGATGGCGTCCTCGATGGTGGCGGTCGTGAGCGGGCGGGGTGCCCCCGAGGCCTCGATCTCGTCGGCGGCGCCGGTGGCCGCGGCCGGGACCGCGTCGACGAGGGCGACGACGACGAGACCGTCGTTCGCGAGGGCGACGCGGGCGTGGTGGCGGCCGATGACGCCCGCGCCGACGACGGCCAGGCGGAGCGGTGCGGTGGGGCTGGTGGTGTCTGCGGTCATCGCAGGGTCACTCCGATCTGGTCGGTGAGGGTGCGGAAGGCCCGGCCGGCGCGGCCGAACGCCGCCGGGCCGGAGAACCCGCCGAGGGCGGTGAAGTCGCTGAGGTGGGGTTCGAGCGAGGCGTACCCGGAGTGCCCGGCGTCGCGCAGCGCGGTGAGCGTGAGCAGGAGCTCGCCGTCGCCCTCGCCGGCGGGGACGACGGACGAGTCGGCGGCGAGGGCGTCCTTCACCTGCAGGTAGTCGACGTAGGGGGCGAGCTGCGCCCAGCCGTCGGTGAAGGGCCGCACGCCGCACTGGACGTAGTTGGCGTTGTCCCACGCGAGCCGGAGCGACGAGGACCCGACGCTCTCGACGAGGTCGAGCACCCGGGAGGGCACGTCGCCGTAGATGTCCTTCTCGTTCTCGTGCAGCAGGGTCACGCCCTCGCGTGACGCCACGTCGGCGAGTGCCCGCATCCGGACGAGGACGTCGTCGCGGACGCTCTCGGGGGTGCGGCCCGCGAAGTAGAACGAGAAGATGCGGATGTTCGTCGTGCCGAGTGCGTGCGCGGCGGCGATCGCGCGCCGGAGCCGGACGAGCTCGTGCTCGACGGGTTCGTCGACCGGGACCTTGCCGATCGGCGACGCGATGGCGGACACGGTCTGGCCGCGCTCGTCGAAGAGGCGGTGCAGCCCGGCGAGCTGCTCGTCGTCGAGGTCGAGGACGTTGACGCCCCAGGCACTGCGGACCTCGATCGCGCGCGCGCCGAGGGCCTGCAGCACCGCGACCTGGACGACGGGGTCGGCGTCGATCTCGTCGCCGAAGCCGGACAGTTCCCAAGTGGGTCGATCGCTGGTGGGCTGGGTCATTGCGTTCCTTTCATGAGGACCAGGGTGACCGGCGGGGCGGACGCGCGCCGGGCCTCCAGTCCGATCTGTGGACGAATCGCTACTTCACACTCCCGGCGGTCAGCCCGCCGACGAGGTAGCGCTGGAAGACCAGGTACAGGGCGACGACCGGCAGCGCGCAGACGATCGAGGCGGCCATCATCTGGCCGTAGATCGGGACCGCGCCGCCCTCCTGGGTGGTGCCGAGCACCTGCAGGACCACGGCGACCGTCCGGGTGTTCGGGGTCGTCATGATCGTGGAGAACAGGACGTCGTTCCAGCCGAGCAGGAAGGCGAAGATCGCGGACACGACGATCCCCGGCCAGGACAGCGGCAGGACGATCTTCATGAGGATCCCCGTCGAGGACGCGCCGTCGATGCGGGCCGCTTCCTCGAGTTCCTTCGGCAGCCCGCGGAGGTACGTGACCATCACCCAGGTGGAGAACGGCAGGGCGAACGTCAGGTAGGTGACGAACAGGCCCCAGCGGGTGCCGATGATCTGCACACCCGTGGCGCTCGCGATGTTGGCGAAGACGACGAACACCGGCAGCAGCAGGAGCGTGCCGGGGATCGACTGCAGTGCGAGCAGCCCGCGGAGGAACGTCAGGCGGCCGAGGAACCGGAATCGGACGAGCACGTAGGCCGTCGACACGGCGAGTGCGGCACTGCAGACGGCGACCGCGCCGGCGGTCAGGATGCTGTTGACGAGTCCCTGTCCGAGGGCGACCGTCGACCAGATGTCGGTGTAGTTGGCGAGGGTGAACTCGGACGGGAAGTACTCGCCGCGGGCGACCGCGACGTCCGAGTTGACCGAGCCGAAGACGATGTAGAGCACCGGGACGGCGATGAACGCGACGATGACGGCGATCACGGTGACGAGCAGCCAGCGCGGCAGCAGCCGGGTGACGTCGGTGTCGTAGGGGCGCTTCGGTCGGCGACCACCGCCCGGGGCCGTGATGCTCTCGGTGAGCGTGGCGGTCGGACGGGTCCTGGTGGTGCTGTACCCGCTCATGCGCGTGCTCCCTCGACGTCGGCGGCGGCCGGGGCGGCCAGCACGGCGCGGTCGGCGCGGCGCTGCTTCCGGTTCGGGCCCGCGTCGTCGCCGGTGTCGAGCTGGACGGCCCGCAGGTAGACGAAGAGCGGGATGGCGACGATCACGAGCGAGCAGATCGCCATCGCAGCGGAGAGACCGAAGCGGAACGACTGGAAGCTCGCGATGTACGTCAGGACGGGCATGACCTCGACGCTCGAGGGCAGCGGGATGCCGAACAGGACGAACGGCAGCGTGAAGTTGTTGATGTTGTGCAGGATCGCGATGATCACCGCCAGGCTCAGCGGACCGCGCAGGTACGGGAACACGACGTCGCGGAGCTTGATCCACCAGGTCGCGCCGTCGAGCGACGCGGCCTCGTGCACCTCCAGGTCCACGGCCTGGAGGCCCGCCAGGCTCAGCAGGTACACGAACGGCCACGACGTCCAGACCATGACACCGGCGAGCGCCCAGTAGGACGCCGAACCGTTCAGCCAGAGCACGTCGGTGTGCAGGACCGAGTTGACGACGCCCTGCGGCTGGAGCATGGTGCGGAAGAACGTGCCGACGACGAACGCCGGGAGCACGTACGGGATCAGGTAGACCGACCGGACGAGTCCGCGACCGCGGAACCGGTTCTGCGTCGAGATGGCGGCGGCGACCCCGATCGGGACGGTGACGGCGGTGACGAGCACCGCGAGCGACACCGAGATCCAGATGGAGTGCAGCAGCGGCGAGTTCGTGACGGCCTCGGTGAAGTTCGCGAAGCCGACGAACGGAGCGCTGAACCACTGCCGGAGCGTGTACTGGTCGAGGTCGAGCATCGCGATGAAGAACCCGACGAGCAGCGGGACCACGATGATCGCGAGCATGAGGAGGCCGCCGGGGAGCAGCATCCAGAGCGGACGCTCCCGCTTGTACAGCGGGGTCGTGCCGTGCGGGCGGACGGGGTGCTGTCCGTCGGGTCGCCGCGTGGTGGGCTTGGTCTGCGTGGTGGTCATCACAGACCTCCGTTCTTCTGCCGGTCGAGCGTGGCCTGGGCGTCCCGCTGCGCGTCCTGCAGACGCCCGCGGAGCTGGTCGTCGGTGACCTCGCCGCGCTTGAGCGACGGGATCGACTGCACGACGACGTCGACGAGCGCGAGCTGGATGTCCGACCAGGCGCCGGTGAAGGCGGTGGGCTTGGACAGGCGGCCGGCGTCGATGATGGGCTTGAGCTGGGGGTTCTCCGCGGCGAGCTGCGCGGCGGCGTCCACGTTGGTGGGCAGGTTGCCGAACAGGTCGTAGTACTCGAGCTGCGCCTTCTTGGTGCTCAGCTGCTTGATGAACTCGAACGACAGGTCTTGCTTGGTGCCGTAGTCGGCGACGACGAAGTTGTCGCCGGACAGGATGCTGGCGGCCTCGATGCCACCAGCCGGGCGTTCGGTCGCGCCGGGCGGCACGGTCGGCAGCAGGGCGAACGCGTACTTGCCGTCGACCTTCGTGTCCTTGAACGAGTTGATGGCGGTGGTGGTCGTCATCGGGAAGAACGCGGCCTTGCCGTCGGTGAACTGCGCGAGGGCCTGCGCGTTGTTCCACCCGATCGCGGCGGGGTCGACCACGCCGTCCTTCGTGACCCAGTCGAAGTACGTCCGGTAGGCGTTCTGCACGGCGTCCGCGTCGAGCTCGGCCTTCGTGCCGTCGACGATGGTGTTTCCGGCGTTCTCGGACATCCCCCAGATGAACTTCCACGGATCGAACCCGTCGGCGTAGGCGATCGCCATGCCGTGCCGGTCACCGGTCGTGGTGGCCTTCGCGTCCGCCGTGAGCTGGTCCCAGGTGGTCGGCATCTCGGTGATGCCGGCCTGGGCGAGCAGGTCCGTGTTGACCGCCATCACGAACGGGCGGCTGGCGAACGGGATACCGATCTGCTTCGACTTGCTCGGCCCCGAGATGCCGAACGACGCCGGGTCGAACTGGTCCTTGCCGCCGATGGCGTCCCACTGCTGCTCGCCCATGCGGACGAAGGCGCCGGTGGCGTAGGCGGTGGGGGTGAAGGTGGTGCCGATCGCGTACACGTCCGGGCCCTGGCCCGAGATGACGCTCGTCTGGATGGCGGTCAGTTCCTCCTGGCCGGAGGAGTACGTCTCCCACTGGATGTCCGCACCGGTGGTGCGCTTGAACTCGGCGGCGGTGTCCCGCTGCCACTGCTTGCGTTGGTCGGGGTAGGTCGTGTCCGCGCCCATCATGACGCGGAGTGTGTTGGGGTCGTCGCCACTGCCGTTGACGATCGCGCATCCCTGCAGGGACAGCGTCGCGAGGGCGACCACGACCACGGAACCGATCAAGGTCCGTGTCTTCATGGGGGTTTCCTCCTCGAAGCCTCCACCCGAGCGGCGCTGCTCGGGGTGTCGCCGGGGCGAGCCGGCTGACGACCACTGTCGCGCGGGTGGCAACAGGCGGCAACCGGTTGCCACTTGTTGCCAGACCGGCCTAGCGTTCGGGACGTGCCGCACAGGACAGGGAGGTTCGCGTGACCGAGACCGACTCGTCCCGCCGCGTCACGATCCGCGACGTCGCCGCCGCCACCGGGGTCGCACCGTCGACGGTGTCCCGTGCCCTGTCGCTCCCCGACCGTGTGAACCCCGCCACGCAGCAGCGCATCCAGCAGGCCGCCCGCGAGCTCGGCTACGTCGCGAACTCGCAGGCGCGTGCGCTGACGTCCGGCCGGACCCGGGCGGTCGCGGTCCTGGTGTCCGACATCACCAACCCCTTCTACTTCGACGTCATCCGGGGCACGCAGCACCAGCTCGCCGCCGCCGGGTGGACGCAGCTGCTCGTCGACACCGAGGAGTCCGCGGACGCCGAGATGGCCGCCCTCAGCGCGGTGTCCACGAAGGCCGACGGCGTCGTGCTCACCGCGTCGCGCCTGTCCGACGCGCAGATCGCGAAGTTCGCCGAGCGCACGCCGCTCGTGGTCGTGAACCGCCGACCGGCCGGGGTGCCGTCCGTGCTCATCGACACCCCCGGCGGTGTCGAGCAGGCCGTGCAGCACCTCGCGTCGCTCGGGCACCGTGACGTCCTGTACGTCGCGGGACCGGACAGCTCGTGGTCGAACGAACGTCGCTGGCGTGCCCTGGTGCGCGTCGCGAAGCGCCTCGACGTCCGCGTCGCCCGCATCGGTCCGCACGCCCCGTTCGTGGACTCGGGTGCCGCCGCGGCCGACGCAGCCGTCAACGCGGGAGCGACGGCGTGCATCGCCTTCAACGACCTCATCGCGATCGGCATGCTCGGCCGGCTCCGGGAGCGCGGCGTCCGCGTGCCCGAGGACATCAGCATCGTCGGCTGCGACGACATCTTCGGCGCCGACTTCTGCAACCCGCCGCTCACCACGATGACGTCACCGATCGAGCGGGCCGGCCGCGTCGCGATCCGGATGCTCCTCGGTCGGCTCGGTGCCGTCCCAGCCGACGAGCTCCCCGGCGAGCACATGAGCGGTGCCGTCGCCCTGCCCACACACCTCACCGTCCGCGAGTCGACCGGCCCCGTGCCGGCCACCCACCACCGTCCGTCCTGAAGGAGCCGACGATGCCCCGTACCGACAACGCCACCCCGCTGGCGCCGCACCCCGACCGCCTGTTCGCCGCCGACCCGGGAGCGCGTGCGGTCGCGCGCACCCTGTACGACGCCGTCGCGCACGCGCCGATCATCTCCCCGCACGGGCACGTCGACGCGGCCCTGATCGCGGACGACCAGCCGTTCGCCGACCCCGCCGCGCTGCTGATCACGCCGGACCACTACGTCCTGCGGCTCCTGCACGCGAACGGTGTCGGACTGGAGGCGCTGGGTCGCGCCGACCTGTCGGGAACCGGCACCGTGCCTCCCGGCCGACAGATCTGGCGGACACTGGCGGAGCACTGGGACGACTTCCTCGGCACCCCCGTCCGGTACTGGTTCGAGACGGAGCTGCACGACGTCTTCGGGCTGACGGAGCAGCCGTCGGCCGCGAACGCGGACGTGCAGTACGACCACATCGCCGCGCTGCTGCAGCAGCCGCAGATGCGGCCGCGCGCACTGTTCGACGCCTTCGGCATCGAGGTCCTCGCCACCACCGACGCCCCGGACGCCGACCTCGCCGCGCACGCGCAGCTCGCCGCCGACCCCACCTTCCGCGGCCGGGTGGTCCCCACCTTCCGCGCGGACGCCGTCTTCGACCCGTCCCGACCGGACTGGAGGCTCGTGGTCGCGTCCGTCGGCCAGGCCGCGGGTATCGACACGGGCACCCACGACGGGCTGCTCGCCGCACTCCGCGCCCGTCGGCAGTACTTCATCGAGCACGGGGCGACCGCGACCGACACCGGGGTGCTCGACGCCGGGTCGACCCCGCTGTCGCCGTCGGAGCGCGCACGGATCCACGCGGCTTCGCTGCAGGGGCCGTCCGGGGTGACCGCGGCCGAGGCGGTGGCCTACCGGCACGACATGCTCTTCCGGTGGGCGGAGATGAGCGTCGACGACGGTCTGGTGATGCAGCTGCACCCGGGGGTCGTCCGGAACCACCACACGCCGACCCTCGAGCGCTTCGGGCCGGACACCGGGCACGACCTGCCCGCGGTCGGCGCGTTCACCGAGCCGCTGCGGCCCCTGCTCGAGTCCTTCGGCACCGCGCCCGGGTTCCACCTGGTGCTGTTCACCGTCGACGAGACCGTGTTCTCACGGGAGATCGGACCGCTCGCCGGGTTCTACCCCGCCGTGTACGCCGGGGCGCCGTGGTGGTTCATCGACACCCCCGCGGCGATCGGACGCTACCGGTCGGCGATCACCGACTCGACGTCGTTCACGAAGACGTCCGGGTTCATCGACGACACCCGGGCGTACTGCTCCATCCCCGCGCGGCACGACATGGCGCGGCGGGCGGATGCGGCCTACCTGGCGTCGCTCGTCGTGACGCACCAGCTCTCCGAGGAGGACGCTGTCCGGACCGCACGGCGGATCGTGTCCGACATCCCGCGGGCGACCTTCAAACTCTGAGGGCGACGGATCGGACCGGGGCGGCGTGCGAGCTGTCCGTCAGGGCAGGATCGCGAGGATGGCCGCGACGGTCTCGTCCACCGATCCGCGGATCGGGACCGCCGCCGATGCCTCGTCGGACCCGGGACGCTCGAGCGTCTCGAACTGCGAGTCGAGCAGCGAGTTCGGCATGTACTCGTGGTGCCGGTGGCTCTGCCGCTCGGCGATGAGTTCGCGCGACCCGTCGAGGAACGCGATGAACAGGTCGGGGGCGTCCTCACGCAGACGGTCGCGGTAGGCGCGCTTCAGCGCCGAGTTCGCCATCACGCACCGGGCGCCGGACCGCTGCACCTCGGCGATCCGTGCCGAGCAGGCGTCGAGCCACGGGCGCCGGTCCTCGTCCGTCAGGGGGACGCCGTCGTGTATCTTGTCCTTGTTCGCCTGCGGGTGCAGTCCGTCCGCGTCGACGAACTCGGCTGCCTGTCCCCGTTCGTCGAGGGCACGCGTCAGCGCTTCACCCACCGTCGACTTGCCGGATCCGGAGACCCCCATCACGAGCACGGGCGGGAGGACGGTCGCATCGGCCATTCCTCCACAGTACGAACCGGGGGCCTCGTGGTCCACAGGATGCGGAAGACCTGGGTGGTCACACGGGCGGCTGCATAGATTGGCGGTGGCCGTCCAGACACGAAGGAGTCGACGTGGCAGAGAACAACGACAAGGCGAACATCGGGGTCATCGGCCTCGCGGTGATGGGCTCGAACCTGGCGCGGAACCTCGCGTCGCGTGAGGGCAACACCGTCGCGGTCTACAACCGCACCTACGCCCGCACCGAAGAGCTCATGAACGAGCACGGCGACATGGGCTTCATCGCGTCCGAGGACATCGACGGGTTCGTGGCGTCCCTGTCGAAGCCGCGCACCGCGATCATCATGGTCCAGGCCGGCAAGGGCACCGACGCGGTGATCTCGCAGCTCGCCGACCGGTTCGAGGAAGGCGACATCATCGTCGACGGCGGCAACGCCAACTTCCACGACACCATCCGTCGCGAGCACGACCTCAAGGAGAAGGGCCTGAACTTCGTCGGCACCGGTATCTCCGGCGGCGAAGAGGGCGCCCTGCACGGGCCGTCGATCATGCCCGGCGGATCTGACGAGGCGTGGGAGACGCTGGGCCCGATCCTGAGGTCGATCGCGGCCGTGGCCGAGGGCGAGCCGTGCGTGACCCACGTCGGTACCGACGGTGCCGGCCACTTCGTGAAGATGGTCCACAACGGCATCGAGTACGCCGACATGCAGCTCATCGCCGAGTCGTACGACCTGCTCCGCCGCGTCGGTGGCTACAGCGTCGACCAGCTCGTGCAGGTGTTCGACGAATGGAACAAGGGCGACCTCGAGTCCTACCTGATCGAGATCACCGGCGAAGTCCTCAAGCAGCAGGACGCCGACACCGGCAAGCCCCTCGTCGACCTGATCCGCGACGAAGCGGGCTCGAAGGGCACCGGCGTCTGGACCGTGCAGAACGCCGTCGGCCTGGGCATCCCGGTGTCCGGCATCGGCGAGGCGGTGTTCGCCCGTGCGGTGTCGTCCAAGCCGACGCAGCGCGAAGCGGTCCGGAAGTCCGTCACGAAGCGCCCCGACATCGCCGAGGTGCCGGACACCTTCGCCGACGACGTCCGCGCCGCGCTCTACGCCTCGAAGGTCGTCGCGTACGCGCAGGGCTTCGACCTCATCATCGCCGGGGCCAAGGAGTACGACTGGGACATCGCCCTCGGGGACATGGCGAAGATCTGGCGCGGTGGCTGCATCATCCGCGCCCAGTTCCTCAACCGCATTGTCGAGGCGTACGACAAGGACCCGGAGCTCGCGTCCCTGCTCGTCGACCCGTACTTCGCGAACGCCGTCGCCGAGGGTGAAGCAGCCTGGCGGCGCATCGTCGGCATCGCGGCTGCGTCGGGGATCCCGGCGCCCGGGTTCTCGTCGGCGCTGTCGTACTTCGACTCGCTGGCGTCCGAGCGACTGCCCGCCGCCCTGATCCAGGGGCAGCGCGACTTCTTCGGTGCGCACACCTACCAGCGCACGGACAAGGACGGCACGTTCCACACGCTGTGGTCCGACGAGGGGCGTCCCGAGGTCGAGCAGGAGCCGTCGACGCACTGATCCCCACCGTTCCGACCCGAGGGCCTCGTCGTCGACGGGGCCCTCGGTGCGTGCTGCGGCCGCGGGGTGCGGATCCTGGGGCGGGGGTCGCGTGCGGCGTGCGGGCCGCGGCGTGCGGTCCGGTCAGGTCGGGTCGTCTGTCTCAGGCGACGATTCGCTCGCGGGCCAGCCGGGCCAGGAGTTCGTCCAGCCGGTCACCGCGGCCGAGCAGGCGGTCCGAACCGGGTGCCGCACGCACGAAGAACGTCGCGACCGCGGTGGTGTCGTCGGGCCGCACGTAGTGCACAACGATCGCGGGCGCGGTCCGTCGTCCGGCCCCGGGCACCAGGACGTCCTCGACGCCCACGTGCACCACGCGGCTCCACCGGATGACGAGCAACCGGGTGGCCCGACGTTCGTCGAGTTCCCACAGCGACGCTTCGGTCGCACCGAACGCCCAGGTCACGTGCCGTGCGAGCGGCACCTCGGGGCGCACCGCTTCCAGCGTCCCGCGGAGCTCCGGAGTCGCCGAGGCCGGGACGAGCCAGACGGTCGGGTCGACCCGACGGACGGCCGTGGCGAGCAGGTCGTCCGCTCGGCGTCGGCTGATGGACCGGGCACGGAGGACGGCGATCACGATGACCGTCACCCCGATGACGACGGCGGCGACTTCGGCGATGCCGAACGCGGTCAGGTCGGCGTCCGGATCGGCGTTCACGACGAGGATCCGTGCCGTCACCAGAGCGGCCCAGAGCCCGACGATCGCCCACCGGAGCGCGAGGAGTCGGCGGTACGGCGACCAGCGCTGCCGGTCCCCGCGGGCACGACCAGGACCCGGAACACGGATCGGTCGCCTCGGCACGGTGACGATCCTGCCACGACGACGGCGTCCACCGGCACGACCGGGGATGAACGCTCCCCCAACCCGTTCCGCGCAGCGGACCGCCCGTTCCCAGCGGCGCTGACTTACCATCCGTGGGTGACCGAGCCTGACCCGCGCCTCCTCCCGCACCGTCGCTGGGCCGCCGCGCTCGTCGGGGTGATCGCCATGCTCGCGTTCCTCGCCGTCGCGGAGCTCGGTGCGCTGCTGCTCGGCGGCGCCGGCAGCCCGCTCGTCGCCGTCGGTTCCGCGGTCATCGACCTCGCGCCCCGAGGCGCGAAGGACCTCATGGTGTCGCTGTTCGGCACCGGCGACAAGGTGGCCTTGTTCGCACTGATGACGGTCCTGCTCGTGGTCATCACGGCCGGTGCCGGCATCCTCGAACGTCGCCGGCCGCCGTGGGGCGCGCTGGTGTTCGCCGCCGGTGGGGTGCTCGCGCTGCTCGCCGTCACCACCCGTTCCGGCAGCGGCACCTTCGACGGCGCCCCGACCGTGCTCGGTGTGGCCGCGTCGATCATCGTGCTCCGGCTCCTGCTGCAGCGCCTCCGCCGGTGGGAGGACGCCCGCGCGGTGCCCACCGCCGACGCCGAGCGCGCTGGCGGCGTGCAGCGCCGCTCGTTCATCGGTTGGGCAGTGACCACCGCAGCGGTCGCGGCGGTGGTGGGCAGCGCCTCCCGGCTGGGGTCGGCGTCCCTGCAGGCCGCAGCCGCGGTCCGCCGGGCCGTGCGACTGCCGACGCCGGCGACCACCGCGCCGCCGGTGCCGGCCGGTGCGAGCCTGGACGTGACGGGCATCACGCCCTACGTCACCCCCAACGCCGACTTCTACCGGATCGACACGGCTCTGCGCGTGCCGTCGATCGACCCCGCCGACTGGTCGCTGAAGATCCACGGCGAGGTCGAGGAGACCATCGAGATCACCTGGGCGGAGTTGCTGGCCCTCCCCCTCGAAGAGCACATGGCGACGCTGAGCTGCGTCTCGAACGAGGTCGGCGGCAACCTCATCGGCAACGCGCTCTGGCTCGGCTACCCGATCCGGACGCTCCTCGCCCGCGCCCGGCCGAAGTCCGGCGCGGACATGGTCCTGTCGCGAAGCATCGACGGGTTCACCGCCGGCACCCCCCTCGACGTGCTGCAGGACGAGGGCACGCAGGCGCTCGTGGCGGTCGGCATGAACGGCTCGCCGTTGCCCGCCGAACACGGGTTCCCGGCGCGGCTGGTCGTCCCGGGGCTGTTCGGGTACGTCTCCGCGACGAAGTGGGTCACCGAGCTCGAGGTCACCCGGTTCGCGAAGGCGCAGGGCTACTGGACACCGCGCGGCTGGTCCGAGCGTGGCCCGGTGAAGCTCGAGTCGCGGATCGACACTCCCGGCGACGGCACCTCCGTCAAGGTCGGTGACCGCGTGCCGATCGCGGGCGTCGCCTGGCAGCCGCACGTCGGCGTGAAGGCCGTGCAGGTGAAGGTCGGCTCCGCCGGATGGCAGGACGCCGAGCTCGCCGACTCGGTCTCGGCCGACACGTGGCGGCAGTGGGTGTACCGGTGGACGGCCGTCGCCGGGCAGCACGAGGTGCAGGTCCGCGCGGTCAGCGCCGACGGCGAGGTGCAGACGAGCGTGCAGCGTCCGCCGGCTCCGAACGGTGCGACCGGCTGGCACGGGGTCACCATCTCCGCGTCCTGACGGGAGGCGCGGGTCACCGCCCACGGGTCCGTCCCACCGGCGAGACGCCCCCGTCTGCACTCGGCGCCGCCGAAGTGGTCGGACGCCGCCGAGTTCTGCGGCGTCTCGGTGGCTCCGCGGCGTCTCGGCAACTCCGCGGCGTCTCGGGCGAACGACGGGGCCTCGGCGGCCGGGTCTCGGCTCGCAGGGGTCGAGCGGGCAGGGGTCAGGCGTCCGGCGGGGAGGCCTCAGGCGGGGAGCGTGGCGACGACACAGGTGCCGTCGACCTCATCGTCGCGGGCGAGTTCCACCACGAAGCCGGCCGCGCGGAAGAGCCCGGCCGACACCGGCGCCTGGACGCCTGAGACCTCGATCACGACGGCGCCGCCGGGCCGGAGCCACTCGGCCGCTCCGGCAGCGATCCGCCGGTGCACGTCCAGGCCGTCCGCGCCGCCGTCGAGGGCCACCCGGTGCTCGTGGTCGCGGGCCTCGGTCGGCATCGAGCCGATGGCGTCCGTCGGCACGTAGGGGGCGTTCACGGTGAGGACGTCGACCTGCCCGCGCAACCGGGTCGGCAGCGGCGCGAACAGGTCGCCCGTGACGACGATCCCCCGGTCCCCGAGGTTCTCGGCCGCCACCTCGGTGGCGTCCGGGTCGATGTCGGCCGCGACGAGGTCGAGCGCACCGATCCGTTCGAGCAGCGCCATCCCGATCGCTCCGGCACCGCAGCACAGGTCGACGACCCGGTCGTAGCGGTGCAGGCGTCGAGCGGCCTCGACGACGACGATCCGGGTCCGGGCCCGCGGCACGAAGACCCCGGGGGTCACGCGCACCCGGTGTCCGTCGAAGGCCGCCCAACCGAGGACGTACTCGAGCGGCTCCCCCGCCAGACGGCGCCGCAGCAGCCCGCGGAGGCGCGTCGGGTCGCCGTCACCGGCAGCGAGCAGCAGGTCGGCTTCGTCCTCGGCGAAGACGCTCCCGCCCGCCCGGAGCCGGGCGGCGAGAGCGTCTCGCGGAGTCAGGGCCACGCCGGTGTCCGAAGACTCAGGCGGCGCCGTCGAACATCGACGTCACCGAACCGTCGTCGAACACCTCGTGGATGGCGCGGGCGATGAGCGGTGCGATCGGCAGGACCTCGAGCTTGTCCCAGCGCTTCTCGTGCGGGACCGGCAGGGTGTCGGTGACGACGACGCGGTCGATGAACTCGCTCTGCAGCAGCTCGGTCGCCGGGTCGGAGAACACGGCGTGGGTGGCGGCGACGACGACGCCCTTGGCGCCGCTGGCCTTGAGCGCTTCGGCTGCCTTGGCGATCGTGCGGCCGGTGTCGATGAGGTCGTCGACGAGCAGGCACCAGCGGCCGGAGACGTCGCCCACGATCTCGTGCACCGAGACCTGGTTCGGGATGAGCGGGTCGCGGCGCTTGTGGATGATCGCCAGCGGTGCACCGAGCTTCTCGGACCAGATGTCGGCGACGCGCACGCGGCCCATGTCGGGCGACACGACGGTCAGGGTCGCGGGGTCGAGCATCTCGCGGAAGCGCTCGAGCAGCACCGGCATCGCGAACAGGTGGTCGACCGGGCCGTCGAAGAAGCCCTGGATCTGCGGGGCGTGCAGGTCGACGCTCATGATGCGGTGGGCGCCGGCGGCCTTGAACAGGTCGGCGACCAGGCGGGCCGAGATCGGCTCGCGGCCGCGGCCCTTCTTGTCCTGCCGGGCGTACGGGTAGAACGGGGCGACGACGGTGATGCGCTTGGCCGAGGCGCGCTTCAGGGCGTCGACCATGATGAGCTGCTCCATGAGCCACTCGTTGATCGGGGCGGTGTGCGACTGGATGACGAAGGCGTCGCACCCGCGCACCGACTCGTCGAAGCGGGCGTAGAGCTCACCGTTGGCGAAGGTCCGGGCGTCGGTCGGGACGAGGTCGACACCGAGCTCTTCCGCGATCGCCTTCGACAGTTCCGGGTGCGCTCGCCCTGCGACCAGGACGAGTCGCTTCTGGCCGGTTGTCTTGATTCCGGACACGTGTGGTGCTCACTCCCTGACCCCGTGAAGGGGTCGATCTGACCCGCCGGGGCCGATGTCCTGGGCTCCGGTCGGGGCCCACCGCTGACGGCCACGGGGACCGTCGAAGGTGTCATTCGCCTCGCGCGCGCCGAGCTGCCTCGGCCGCCGGGGTACCAGGTCGGTTCTCCTCGACCCATCCCTCGGAGTTGCGCTGTGGGGCGTAGCTGATCGCGAGCGACCCGGCCGGCACGTCCTTGCGGACGGTCGTGCCTGCACCGGTGTACGCCCCGTCGCCAATCCTAACCGGGGCGACGAACACGTTGTGCGATCCGGTCCGGACGTCGGAGCCGATGACGGTGCGGTGCTTGTGGACGCCGTCGTAGTTCGCGGTGATGGTGTTCGCACCGATGTTGGAGTCCTCGCCGACCTCGGTGTCGCCGATGTACGACAGGTGCGGGACCTTGCTGCCGCGGCCGATCACGGCGTTCTTGGTCTCGACGAAGGTGCCGATCTTGCCGCGCTCGCCCAAGATCGTGCCCGGACGCAGGTAGGCGAAGGGACCGACCGAGGCGCCGTCACCGATGACCGCCAGGGTCGCGTCGACGCGGTTCACGGTGGCGCCGGCGCCGACCTCGGTGTCGCGCAGGGTCGTGCCCGGCCCGACGACGGCACCGCTGGCGATCGCCGTCGCGCCGATCAGCTGCGTGTCCGGCAGCAGTTCGGCGTCGCGTTCGATCGTGACGTCGAGGTCGATCCAGGTCGAGCCCGGGTCCTGCACGGTGACGCCGGACAGCTGGTGACGACGGACGATCCGGGCGTTGAGCTCTCGGGCTGCGTCGGACAGCTGCGCCCGGTCGTTGATGCCGACGACGAGCCACGGATCGGTCAGCGTGACGACGTCGACCCGACCACCGCGGGCTGCGACGAGGGCCGGGACGTCGGTGATGTACTTCTCGCCCTGGGCGTTCTCGGTGGTCAGCGAGGGCAGCACCGCACGGAGGTGGGTGACGTCGAACGCGTAGATGCCGGCGTTGGCCTCGGTGATCTGCAGCTGCTCCGGGGTGGCGTCCTTGTGTTCGACGACCCCGGCGAACGCTCCGTCGGCGTCGCGCACGATGCGCCCGAGCCCGGTCGGGTCGGGAGCGATGGCGCTGACGAACGTGGCGCCGTGTCCGCCGTCGCCGTGCGCGGTCACGAGGGTGCGGAGGCTCGGCGCGTCGAGCAGCGGCACGTCGCCGGAGAGCACCACGACGACACCGTCGAAGTCGGCCGGCAGCGCGTCCACTGCGACCTCCACCGCACGTCCGGTGCCCGGGACGTCGTCCTGGTCGACGACCAGGGCGTCGGGAGCACGCTCGGTGATCTCGGCGGCGACGCGGTCACGTTCGTGCCGGACGACCACGACGACGTGGTCCGGCGACAGTGACTCGGCGGTCCGGAGCACGTGGGCGATCAGGGGCAGGCCGGCGAGCCGGTGCAGCACCTTGGGGAGCGAGGACTTCATGCGTGTGCCCTGCCCGGCGGCGAGGACGACGACGGCGATCCGCTGGTCGGTCATGCGTCCCATCCTGGCCCACCGTCCCCGCCTCGGACGACCGTGGGGCCGACGTGTGGGGAACTCCGCGGAGAACCGCATCGGTGCAGGAGAAGCCGCACCGTCCGTCGCGGCGTGCCCGACTGGAGGCCCGGTGCCGGCCCGTGGGACCGGCACCGGGCCTCCAGGCCGACACCGCGTGGCGCGCAGCGCCGGCCCGGTCAACCGGCCCGGTCAGGCGGTCAGCTCCGTCAGCTCCGTCAGCTCGACCTTGACCCAGCCGGGTTCGCGGCGGTCGAAGGCCTCGTAGGCCTCGATCGCGGAGCCGATCCCCTCGTGTTCGGTGATCAGCGCCGTCGGGTCGAACTGCCCGGCCGCGACCATGTCGATGAGCGGCGGGGTGACCGAGTGGTGGTCGCAGTTGCCCATCCGGATCGTGAGGTTCTTGTTCATCGCCTCGCCGATCGGGTACGACTGCGCGGTCGGCCCGTACACGCCGATGATCCCGATCCGGCCGTACTTCGCGACCGAGGCGACCGCCCACTGGGCGACCTGCGAGGGCCCGTCACCCGGCTTCCACTGCTGCTGCTCGCCGAACCCGTCGGGCGACGCGTCGGGCGCGACCTGCTGCACCTCGGCGTCGAAGGCGGCGGCCTGTTCGTCGGACACCGCCGCGGGGCCGCGCTTCGGGCGCTCCGCGTCGACGCCGACCGCGTCGATGACGGCGTCCGCACCGATGCCGTTGGTGAGGTCCAGGATCGCCTGGACCGGGTCCTCGTCGTTGTAGTCGACGACCTCGCAGTGCTGCGCGAGGGCCGCGGCGAGCCGGGTCTCGTGCCCGTCGACGACGATGACGCGTCCGGCACCCTGCTTGTAGGCCGAGGCGGCCGCGAACTGGCCGACGATCCCCGCGCCGAACACCACGACGACGTCGCCGCGGCGGACCCCGGCGAGCTCGGCGCCGAACCAGCCGGTCGGGAAGATGTCGGAGAGCAGGATCGCCTGCTCGTCGCTGACGTTCTCGGGCAGCGGGTGCATGGTGTTCTGCGCCCACGGCACCCGGACGTACTCGGCCTGCAGGCCGTCCACCGGGCCGGTCGACTGCGGGCCGCCGAAGAAGCTCGTGCCCGCCCGGGGTCCGTTCGGGTTCGCCACGTCGCACTGCGCGGTCTGGCCCATGCGGCAGTACCGGCAGGCGCCGCACGAGATGGTCGAGTTGATGACGACGCGGTCGCCCGGGCTGAACCCGCGGACGGCGTCGCCGACTTGGGAGACGACGCCGACCGCCTCGTGGCCGAGGATCGTGCCCTCGACCATCGGTGCCATCGTGCCGCGGACGAAGTGCAGGTCGGTGCCGCAGATCGCGGAGCGGGTGATGTGCACGATCGCGTCGTGCGGGTCCTGGATGGTGGGCTCCGGGACCTCGTCGAGCCGGATGTCGCCGATGCCGTGCCAGACAACTGCCTTCATGGGGTTCCTCCTCGTGGGTCGTCCGGGCGGACGCTACGCGCGGGGGTCTCGGTGGCTGCGGAGGGCGGGCGGGATGCGGACAGGGGGTCCCGGCGCGCGCGGGTGCCGGGTGCCGAGTGGTCACGAAGTGTCGCTCCGAGCGCGCGAGACTGACGCTTCGTGACCGCTCGGCGGAGGTGAGCGGGGTGTCGTGACCGCTCGACGGACGGGAGGCACACCCCACGTCCGGCACCGAGCCTCCCGCCCGGCCCGCGGCCGCGACACCCCCGGGTGCCGGGCGCCGAGGGGTCACGAACTGTCGCTCCGAGCGCGCGGGAGCGACGCTTCGTGACCGCTCGGCGGAGGTGAGCGGGGTGTCGTGACCGGTCGGGGCAGGCGCCGGACGTCAGGCGGCAGGCGGCAGGCGTCAGGCGCCCGGGGCGCCCGGGGCGCCGGACCCGCCGGACCCGCCCGGCGCCGCCGCCGGCTCGTCGCGGACGAACGCCATCAGCACCAGCCCCGCGATCAGGACCACGACGACGCCGAGGATCCCGTACCGCGTCGACCCACCGATCGTCACCGCGACCCCGAACAGCGCCGGCGCGATGAACGACGCCGCCCGCCCGGTGGTGGCGTAGAGGCCGAAGAGCTCGCCCTCGCGGCCGGGCGTCGCGAGCTTCGCCAGGTACGCCCGGGAGGACGACTGCACCGGCCCGACGAACATGCAGAGCCCGAGCCCGAGCACCCAGAACGACGCCTGCGCGGACCCGGCGAAGAGCACCGCGGTGCCGAACACCGACAGACCGACCAGGGACACCATGATGAGCGGGCGGGACCCGAACCGGTCGTCGAGCCGGCCGGACACGACGGTGGAGATGCCGGCGACGACGTTCGCCACGATCGCGAACATGATGACGCCGGACGGGCTGAAGCCGAACACCTGCGCGGCGATGATCCCGCCGAAGGTGAACACGGCGCCGACGCCGTCGCGGAACACGGCGCTGGCGAGCAGGAAGGCCAGGACGTTCCGGCGGGTGCGCCAGAGCCGCGCGATGTCCCGTCCGAGGTCGGCGTAGGCGGACCAGAGGGACCCGCGGCGGCTGGGGTCGGCGGGCGCCTCGGGCACGACGACGAACAGCGGGATCGAGCTGACGGCGAGCCAGACCGCGGCGATGCCGATGGCGACCCGCACGTCCCACTGCCCGGAGGCGACCGTCGCGGGCAGCTGCAGGAGGCCGCCCTTGCCCTCGACGCCGAAGTCCTGGATGCAGAGCACGAGCAGGACGATGAGCAGCACGATGCCGCCGAAGTACCCGGCGGCCCAGCCGATCGCGGACACCCGCCCGGTCTTCGGCCCGGTGGCGACCTGGCCGAGCATGGCGTTGTAGCCGACGCAGGCGATCTCGTAGGCGACCGTGCCGATGCCGATGAGGGCGGCGCCGAGCACCAGGTACGGCTGCTCAGGGGCGACGAAGACCATGCCGACGATCGACAGGACGATGCCGATCGTGGCGATGAACACCGAGCGCTTCCGGTGGCCGGACGTGTCCGCCAGCCGGCCGATCGCGGGCGCGACGAGGGCGACGACGAGGCCGGCGATGGTCAGCGCGGTGGAGACCGTCGCGGCGTTGTGGGCGAGTTCGCGCTCGACGGCGGCAGCTGCGGTGGCCGAGGAGCCTTCGTCCCGGACGAGGGCCGGGTCGACGAACGCCCGGCTCGCCAGGTAGGTGCTGAACACGAACGTGGTGACGACGGCGTTGAACGCGGCGGAGCCCCAGTCCCACAGTGCCCAGGACAGCAGTGCCCGACGCCGGACGGGGGTCGGCGGTGCCTCGGCGGTCGTCGGCGTACCGGTCATGGCGGAACCGTAGCGCCTCCGGGTGTCCGCCGAGGTGTCCGCCGCGACGGACACCGCAGCGTCCCCCGGCACGGACGGGAGGCCCGGCTCACCGCCGCAACGTCTGTTTCGGGTACTCGCCGAACCGCTCCGCGTACGCCCCCGAGAACCGGCCCAGGTGCGCGAACCCCCAGTGCGTGGCGACCTGCCCGACCGAGACCGTCCGGGAGTCGCGGGCCAGCAGCTCCTCGTGCACCCGGTCCAGGCGCACCTGCCGCAGGTAGTTCAGCGGCGACAGGCCGAACGTGCGCCGGAACGCCTCCTGCACGCTGCGGACGCTGAGCCCGGCGACCTGCGCCAGGTCGGTGATCGTGATCGGGTCGTCGGCGTGCGCGTGGATGTGCTCGACCGCGGCACGGAGTTTCGCCTGTCGTGGGTGCAGCAGCTCCGCGGGCAACTGGTCGAGCTGCGGCGGGACGACCCGGAGGAAGGCGTCGACCGCCTGCCGCTTGGCCTCGTGCCAGACGAGCGAGCCGGTGCCGCCCTCCCGGAGTGCGCGGGCGAGGGCACCGAGGGAGTCGCGCCACTGCCGGACGGCCAGGGCGTCCGCGGGCCGCAGGTGGTCGAAGCGCATCTCACGGGCGCCGACGTCGAAGCGTTCGGCAGCGACGTCCCGGACGAATCCGCGGTCCAGGTGGACGAGCTGCTGGTCGTAGTCGGTGGCCACGAACACGACGTCGCGGTGGGCCGGGAACAGTGTCGGCTGTCCGATATGCAGCGGGATCCGGTCGCGCAGGGTGTCCGGGGTGCCGGACCCCGCGGTGAGCCAGCTCATCACCAGGTCCTCGCTCGGGCCGGATGCTCCGCGGAGGAAGCCGTTCATGGTGGACCGGCGCATCGAGACGTCGGAGTCGCCTACCGCCGTGTAGCGGTACGAGAACTCCCCCTCGGTCCGCCGGGACAGCCAGTGCTTGCCGGAGTAGATGCCGGCGAGGTCACGGACGGCGGCGTCGGGGTCGGTGCCGGCTACCTCGAACCGCACGGGGACCGCGATGTCGGCGAGCGCCTCCCGTCCGGTGGCTTCCCGGGTCTCCTCGGGCTCGGGGGCCAGCGACTCGCTCACGGGGTCACCGCACTGGGTCGGGAACCAGCGGTATCTGGATATCCTTGCCGCGAGCGTGCCGGTCCCCACTCCGGCATGCCGTGACGCACGGAGGAGGGCATCCGGTGAGCGACCTCGACGTGATGGGTGCCTTGACCCGTCTGGAGCAGGCCTCGACCGCGCTGCGGAACCGGTTGCGTGACCGGACCGGGGTGTCCGGCACGGACCTGTCGGTGCTGCAGTACGTGTGGCGTGCGAAGTCGGGCGAGCGCTCGGTCCGGGTGAAGGACCTGACGTCGCACCTCGGCCTGACCGGCCCCGCGGTGACCGGCATCATCGATCGGCTGGAACGGCAGGGCATCCTGCAGCGCGTGCCGAACCCGGAGGACGGTCGGAGCCGGTTCATCGAGCTGACGCCCGGCCAGGAGCAGGTGTTCGCAGCGGCGCTGGACAGCACCAACGAGCAGTTGCACGAACTCCTGTCCTCCTTCTCGGAACGAGAGCGCCGACGCCTCGTCCGCATCGTCGACCGCATCGTCGTGGCGCTCGACGGCGGGGTGCCGCCCACGTCGTAAGGCAGGTTAGGGGCCTCTCGGTTCGTGGGCGAAGGAATTGTCCACGCAGCGCGGATGGGTAACTTCTCTACCTACTTGCGCGGGCGTGGCTCCGAACGCGGCCGTACCGTCGGAATCGACCGGGACTCCCCTCGCACGGGGGTCACCGCCGACGGGAAGGGACACCATGGGCCTGTACGAGACCGAACCGGGCGTCGATCCGGTGCGCATCACCACCATCCGCCGCCTGCGCCGTCGCTGGAAGCACGGCGAGCAGCCCACCGAAGACCAGGGACTGTTCGACGACCTCTTCGTGGCGACGACGAAGCAGCGCTGACACTGCACCTCGGACGCAGCCGCGTCCACACCGACGGGAGGCCCGTGGCGGGATCGCCACGGGCCTCCCGTCCGTCGTCGTGCCGAGCCGCGCCCGTGCCCGCCGAACGGGGGCTGCATGCGGAGCCCCCGCGCTGGGTAGCGTCGACAGCGCGGACGCACCCGACGACCGCGCGGGTGTCGTCCCACCAGCGACCCCACCGAGGGCGACGATGCCCGTACCGACGAAGAGGGGCACGATGTCCACCACCACCGGACTGGGAACACTGAACGTCGCCACGATCGTGGCCGAGGGCGCCCGACGGCACCACACCAAGACCGCCGTCGTCACCGCGCTGCCCGACGGCGTCCACGAGTTGACGTACGGCGACCTGTGGGAGCGGGTCCGGCAGACCGCCGGGGGCCTGCGCGCCCGCGGCGTCGAGCGCGGCGACCGGGTGGCGGTGATGCTGCCGAACGTGCCCGAGTTCCTGGTGGCCTACTTCGCCGTCCTCGCGATGGGCGCCGTGGTCGTGCCGATCCACCTGCTGTTCAAGCGTGAGGAGATCACCCACGTCCTCAGCAGCTCGGGCGCACGCGTGCTCATCGCCGCCGGGTCGGTGCTCGGCGAGGCCGGACCCGCAGCGGCCGACACCGGGGCACTCGTCGTCGGCGTGGCTGCCGGCGAGGACGTCCTCTCGCTGACCGCGCTGGCGTCGGAGGGCGAGCCGCTCGACGCCGTCGTCGCGACGAACCCCCTCGACCCCGCCACCATCCTGTTCACCAGCGGCACGACCGGGCAGCCCAAGGGCGCGGTCGGGTCGCACTTCGCGCTCGTCGAGCAGGTCAACGTCTGCATCATCGACGTGTTCGACCTGCGCGAGGAGGACGTCGTGTTCGGCGGCCTGCCGCTGTTCCACACGTTCGGCCAGACCGTCGTGATGAACACGACGCTCCGCCGGGGCGCGACGATCGTGCTGCTCCCCCGCTTCGACGCGGCCACCGCGCTGCAGCTCTGCGCGGAGCAGCAGGTCACGGCGTTCCTCGGGGTCCCGACGATGTTCATCGCACTCCTCGGAGCGGCCGACCAGCACGACGCCCGACCGCCGTTCCGCTGGTGCGTCTCCGGCGGCGCCGCGCTGCCCGCCGCCGTGCTGGAGCGTTTCGAGTCGACCTTCCAGGCGCCGATCCAGGAGGGCTACGGCCTGACCGAGACCTCCCCCGTCGTCTCGGTGATCCCCCGCGGCGACCCGGGTCGCGCCGGCAGCGTCGGCCCCGCGGTCTGGGGCGTCGACGTCGTCGTGGCGGACGCCGAGGTCGAGGGGCGCATCGTGCCGATGCCGGTCGGGGAGCCCGGCGAGATCGTCGTCCGGGGGCACAACCTGTTCCTCGGCTACCTCGACGACCCGGAGTCGACGGCGGCCGCGATGGCCGACGGGTACCTCCGCACCGGCGACATCGGCGTGCTCAGCGAGGACGGGTACGTCAGCATCGTCGACCGCAAGAAGGACCTGATCCTGCGGAACGGCTACAACGTGTACCCGTCCGAGGTCGAGGCGGTGCTGCACCGGCACGAGGACGTCGCCTCGGCCGCGGTGTTCGGCGTCGACCACCCGGTGCACGGGCAGGAGGTGCATGCGGCCGTCGTCCTCCGCGACGGCGCGACCGGATCCGACGGGGTCGACGCGTTCGTCCGCGAGCGGATCGCCTCGTTCAAGTACCCGCGGGTCTACCACGTGGTCGAGGCACTGCCGCTCGGGCCGAGCGGGAAGGTGCTGCGGCGGGAGCTGACCCGGCAGTACGGCGACTGAGCGCCGGGACCGGTGCAGGACCGGACCACACGACGGACGGGAGGCTCGTCACCAGCTGGTGACGGGCCTCCCGTCCGTGTCGGGGCCGGGCCGGTGCCGGACTGCTACCGGTCGTCAGCTGCTGGCGGTCGCCAGCCGCTGCCGGGTGTCAGCGCGGGATGACCGAGAACAGGAACTTCCGCCGGATCATGTACCAGCTGAGCAGGATCAGCGCGGTGTGCACGGCGGTGCCGATCCAGACGTTGCCGTAGTCGAGGGGCAGCGACGCGATCACGAGCGCGAAGAAGACCTGCCAGACGAACACGTAGAGGCTGGCCTGGCCGAGCGGGATCCACAGCCACCCGATCGCGGCGTTCACGGGCTTCCAGAACACGGTGAGGATGGCGTACGACACGATCGCGAAGAAGGCGATGTCGATCAGACGGCCCCACTGCAGGTCCACGCGCTGGTACGCGGTGTTGTAGAGGTCCTGGTACATCGTCGCCGGGAACGGCGTCGGCGTGAAGTCGAAGCGGTCGCCGGCCCAGACGTAGACCAGGAAGGCTGCGTACCCGCAGATCAGCACGCCGATCAGGACCTTGCCGAGCCGGCCGGTCAGCGCCCGGGTGATCTGGCGTCGGTAGTACCCGAGGACCAGTCCATGCGTGAAGACCACCTGCCAGGTCAGCAGCGGGAACACCGCGTCGAACTGCGAGTTCAGCGGTTTGAAGTCGGGGTTCACCGCCTGGAAGACGTAGAGCGCCCAGCTGACGACGAGCAGCGCCCACCAGTAGCCGCGTCGGATCACCCACATGAACACCGGGATGAACAGGCTGAGCACCACGAACAGGCCCATGATGTTGAACGGCCAGGGGCCCATCTCGAGCAGCAGGAACTGCCGGATCGCGTACCAGGGCGGCGGGTACGCCAACAGCTGCATCGCGTTCGGGTACAGGTCGTAGACGCGACCCTCGGCCTGCACGCCGTCGAGACCCGTGCCCCGGTCGGTGAAGGTCGTGATCGCGTCCGTGTTCAACAGCGGGACGAAGCTCAGCGCGAAGACGATGAGGATCACCGCGAGCGTGACGAGGTACTGCTTCCGGGCACGCTTCCACGCCCCGATCGCGGACGCCCACTCGCCGAACCGGGCGATGCCGAGCGGGTAGACCATGCCGAGCACCATGCCGGAGAGGAACACGAACATCTCGGCACCGGTGATCGCGCCGACCGCGTGCAGCGTCAGGTACGAGTACGGGCCGGAGACCTCGATGTGGGTGATCACCACGGCGAGGATGATGAACCCGCGGAACAGGTCGAGTCGCAGATCGCGCCCCGGCTTGCCGTCGTCCGGGTAGCGCCAGCTGGGCACGAGCCGTCCGACCAGCCCGCTGACCACGAACACGAGCGCCAGGCCCGCCGCCAGCCAGACGATCCACGCCATCTGGTCGCCACCGGTGTCGAGCTGCTGGTTCGTCGCGGCGGCGCCCTGCTGCGGGGTGACCCGGTCGGTGACCGGCCCGAACACGAACTGGTCGGCGTCCTGCAGGTCCGTGCGGAACGACCCGGCGATCCCCGGAGCCTTCGCGAAACGCCAGTCGGCCACGCGGTTGCCGGCCTCGGGTTCCCGACGGTTCGCCTCGATGTACGTCACCCCGCGGATCTCGGGGGTCTCCCGCACCTCGGCGAACACCTGCCGCCACCAGCTCTGCTTCACCTGCAGCTCGCCGGCACCACCGAGGGAGTGGTCGTAGAGCGCGCCCGTGTCGAGCAGCATCGGGCGGTCGCGGTCGACGGCGAACCGGTCGACGAAGGACCGGGGCTGCTGCTGGTCGTAGCCCCAGCGTTCGGCGAAGCGCTGTGCGACCTCGTCCGACGCCGGGACGTCGTTGCGCGTCAGCGGGACGTCACGGCCGGCTGCCTCGGTGGCCTTGCCCTTGCCGAAGAAGAACATCGACAGGCCGACCCAGTCGACGGACGACGCCCCGGGCCAGTACGGCTCGTAGGGGTCGTCGGCGGCGGTGAGCCGGCCGTCGCCGTTGGTGTCGAGCTTCTCGGTGTCGGTCGCCGACAGGTCCGCCAGACGGCCCGCGGACGAACCGAACGGGTAGCCGGCGCCGTAGGAAGGCGACCACACCATGCGGGCATCCGAGTCCCCGGCGTGCACCTGCTTCGCGACCGTCCGGAAGGCCCGCACGAACTGCGTCGGCTGCTGTCCCCAACGCACCCACGTGCCGTTCATCTGCGGGGCGAAGCGGACCAGGAGCTGGGTGTCGTACTGCCGGTGGGCCCGCTCGAACAGGGTGTTCGCGTGACGGGCATCGGCCGGCGTCAGGGACCCGAGGGACTGGTCGGGCACCAGGCTGACGACCAGCACGGCACCCTGTGCGGCGGCGGCCCGGGTGGAGCGGAGGAACTGCTGCTCGGCCCGCCCGTCGACGGGGTAGGCGATCTCGACGCCGTACATCGAGGGGGTCGCACCGAGGCGGCCCTCGTAGCCGTCCGGAGCGTCGGAGCCCCAGTCGAGGTCCGGGCCGAACCAGGTCCGGCCGGTCGGCGGGTCGACGGCGCCGGTCGGAGCCGTGCTCGGGGCCTTGGTCGGAGTGCTCGTCGCGGCGGCCGTCGGGGTGCTCGTCGCGGCGTTCGCCGGCAGGGCTCCGCCGAGCAGGAGCACGCCGATGACCATGAGGAAGGCGACGACCCGCGCCCCGAGCTGTGTCACCGGTCGCACACCAGCACCCAGACGTTCCGCCCACCCTCGTGGTGGTGTTCAAGGCGGTCGAGCGCCGCGATCGCCAGGGCCAGGCCGCGCCCGCCCTCGTCCTCCGGGTCGGCCATCGTCACGGCGCTGAGGTCGATGTCCACGGGCATGCCGTTGTCCGACAGCACCGCGACGAGCTCGGTGTCGTGGGCGGTCAGGTCGAGGACGAACCGACGCCCCTCGTGCGGGTCCGACCGGCGGGTGTGCTCGATGACGTTCGCGGCGACCTCCACCAGGGCGGTCTCCAGTCGGAACCGCAAGGTCGGGTCGTCGATCCCCTGGCCGTCCCACCACGCGGCGAAGGTGTCCTGCACGGTGTCGAGCGACGCCGGGACCGCGGGGACGTCGATGCTCGCGTGCGTGCTCACAGAGGTCCTCCGACCGTCGTGGACTCGTGTTCCAGGGCCACCGGGGCGTCAGGGCCCTTGTAGCGGACCGCCCGGATCACGATGCTGAAGATGAAGAGGTCGAAGACGACCCACGCGGTGTTCACCAGGGGCGCGATCCCCTCCGCCTGACCGGTCAGGTACCGGATGCCGATCATCACCAGAGCCGCGGCGAGCGCCGCCATCGCGATGAGCTGCGGCTTCACGAGGTCCCAGCGCGGCTTGGCGGCACTGGCGTCGCGGACCTTCGGCGTCACGCGGAAGCCGAGCGGCCGGCCGCGGAAGACGTTCTCGAACGCGCTGGTGACCGACTCGATCCACACCGGGAAGAGCGCCAGCGAGTACTGCTGCCCGCGCCACGTCGGTCTGCCCGCGGCGACCACCCAGAACAGCAGCTGGTTGAGCACCAGGAACGGGATGAGCCGGGCGAAGAAGTCGGTGCTGTAGGCCTGGACCGGCACGACGCCGAACGACAGGCAGAGCACCGGGGCGGCGATGTACACCACGGCGGCGAAGCCGGACAGGTAGCTCCACATCGTCGAGAAGTACATCAGGCGCTGCCCGAACGACAGGCCCTTCTGCACCAGGGGGTTCTCGCGGAAGAAGACCTGCATGGTGCCCTGTGCCCAGCGGAGCCGCTGCACGAGCATCGTCTCGAGGTCCTCCGGCGCGAGCCCCTTCGCCAGGATCTCGTCGTGGTAGGCCGAGCGCCAGCCGAGGCCGTGCAGACGCATCGCGGTCGCCATGTCCTCGGTCACCGAGATCGTGGCCAGGGGCATGATCGCCTGCGCCTCGTCGTCGCGGTTCACGTCGAGCGCCCGGGCGAGCACCGCGATCGACTCGATCGCGGCCACCGGCGACGCACCCCGCTGCCCGAGGACGTCGAGGGCGGCGTCGTCGAGGCCGGCGAACGTGTTCGCGTCGGTCGACATCGCCGCGAGCTCCTGGAGGTCCGCGCGCACCGACTCGAGGTCGGCGGCGGCGAACCGGAACGCGATCGCGTCGATGCCGCGCTGGAAGCGGTAGGTCACGTCACCGAGCGGCTCCCCGGACGCGATCTCGTCCCGTGCCCGGTCGACGACGCCCTCGGCGTCGTCGAGGGCGACCAGGACACGCTCGTCCGTCTCGGTCTCGCGTGCCCGCCCCAGGAGCTTCTTCGCGGTCTTGATGGTGCGCTGGACGCTCGTCTCGACCTCCCGCACGTAGCGCGTGATGCCGAGCTGCATCAGCGCCTCGCGCCGGAGGATCGCGTTCGAGCCGCAGAAGAACGCGGCGTTCCAGCCGTCCTTCGACTGCTGGATCGGTCCGTAGAACAGCGGCGCCTGGCTGCCGAGCGGGTCCGAGTCGGGCACGTTCTCGAACCACTGCGGGGTCTGCACGAGCGCCATCCGCTCGTCCTTGAAGTAGCCGAGGGTGCGGTCGAGGATCGAGGGTTCCGGCACTTGGTCGGCGTCGAGGATGAGCAGGAACTCCCCCTGCGTGGCGAGCAGGGCGTTGTTGAGGTTGCCGGCCTTGGCGTGCCGCGGACGGTCCACCCAGTCCTTGCCGCGGGTGATCACGCCGAGCCCCGCGGCCTCGGCCGCCGCACGCATCTCGGGGCGGTTGCCGTCGTCGAGCACCCAGGTCGTGTGCGGGTGCGTGATCGCCTTCGCCGCGAGTGCGGTGCGCATCACCAGGTCGATCGGTTCGTTGTACGTGGTGATGAAGACGTCGACCGTGACGTCGGTGCTCGGCTTCGTCGGGGGTTCGCCGCGCTCGCGGAGCCTCCATGCCCCGAACGCGAAGAGCACCGAGTCGATCACGCTGTACGTCTCGGCGAGGATCAGCGGCACGGCGATCCACCACGAGTGCCAGTTCACCGAGGCGATCCAGCGCCAGCCGATGTAGTTCAGGCCGGACACCGCCGCGAGCACGGCGACGGTCCGGACGGCCAGGAGTCGGCGGCGGGGCGTGCCGACGGTCAGTCGACGATGGTCGCGTCGACCGACGTCCAGCGCCGTCATCGGCGCACCCCTGCTGAACCGTCGCTGCGGTGCACGGCGTCCCCTCCTGATCCCCGAATTCCCGCGCACGCGGTTGCCGCGCACGGGTGTCCCATCCGGTGCCGTCGATGGATCCAGGGTCCACGGGCGGCGCCGTCCGCTCGGCGTCGTTCGGGTCGACTCCGGCGTGCTGTCTTGTCTACCGCAGCGGGGCGACACCTGTCAGCAGGATGCCCCGATCTGGGGACGCCGGAGGTGCTGCTCGACGATGTGCAGGACGGGCGGTCAGAACGGCAGGTGCCGGAGCCACCAGGCCTGCGAGCGGATCCGCGCGACCAGCTCGGTGAACGTCCGCGACCGCTCGAGGTCGGGTCGGCCGTCGTCGTGCACCAGGTAGCGATCGGAGAGCCGTCCGGACCCGGCCCCGAGCCGGGCCTCGAGATCTCGGAGGGCCGCGTTCCGATCCGCTCGGTCGAGTGGGACGTTCCGCAACCGGTCCGCGGCGGCCTGGAAGCGCTCGGCGTTGCGGCCGCCGACGTCGTCGACCTCCCGCACGAGCGGCACGATCGCGTCGACCGCATCCGCCAGTCGTTCCACTCGCCCCCGCACACCGCGAGCCTAGACTCGCCCCATGTTCGGACGAGCACGACGTGACGCGGAACCGGTCGACCTCAGCACGCTGGCACCCTGGCAGTCGGACGGCGTCTCGGCGCAGTGCGTGCCGCTGCCGATCGGCTTCAAGGGCAAGACCATCCCGGACGTCATGGTCTTCGACGGGACGGTCTCACCGGTGTTCGCGGTGCGCGAGGTCCAGCAGCTCGTCGACCACGACCTCAACACCGTCGAGAACGTCAACCAGCCGCCGATCGCCTTCCTCATGTGGCCGGACGACGCCGCGGACGACTCCATCGCAGGGCACTGGCTCCGCGGGGCGCCGGCGGACAGCCTGACCCTGCTCGTCGAGCCACTGGAGCTGGCGCCGACGGTGCAGCTGCTGGGACCGGCACTGCAGTCATTTCGCGAGTGGGTGCACACGCTCCCCCGCTGACCTCAGGTCAGGCGCGGCGACGTTCGAGCATCCACCGCAGGTGCGCACCGAAGACCGACCCCGCAAAACTGCTGGTGATCCACGGCAGCAGGGCCACATCCCACCCGTCGACGACACGGGTGAAGAGGACCATCGCGCCGAAGATGCCCACGACGAGGAGCAACGACGCAGTCACCGGTCGGAGCAGTGCGAACACACTCCCTGCCCAGACGAGTCCGGCGACGAAACCCACCGCCAGGTACGGGGCGAGAACGTCGGCGTGCCCGCCCGCGATACCGATCGGTACGGCCACGCCCACCACCAGCAGGCATCCCGCCCCGATCAGGTTGACGGGGTGCTGACGCTGTCCGCGCCACGGCCGCGCCTTGTTCACTCCGGCCACGGTTCCACCCCCACAGACGACAGCAGCCCGGTCCGTCGAACTTGTCGACGGCCCGGGCGCTGCGCGAACGGCTGCTTACGCGCCGCCACCCGCGGTGAAGATGTCCTGCGAGATCTTGTCGAGCTGCGTGCGGAGCTGCTCGAGTTCGGTCTTCGCCTTGTCCAGCGCAGCCTTCGTCTCGGGCCAGGTCGACCCACGGAAGTTCGACGCCAGCGGGCCGTCCCACACGTTCGAGTCGGACAGCACGCGCCCCTGGGCGTCGAGCTGCGAGATCTGGTCCGTGAAGCCACCGTTCACGATGGACTGGATCTGGCGGATGGCGGTCTTCGCCTGTTCGGTCGAAAGCACACGCGACATGGTGAACCCCTCATTCTCTTCGTACCTGCACCCCCGCGCAGAAGATCCCCCGGAGGCTCTGACGTCGTCAACCATACCGGGTCACCGGGCCGACGGGCCAGGTTCTCCACAGACATGTCAGGAGGCCCGACACCAGCTGGTGTCGGGCCTCCTGTCAGACCGGTTCGCGCGTCACCACGCGACCGGCTCGGACGTCACCGCGTCAGTCGCGCGTGTGGCGCGGCTTGCGGTCGTCGCCGTAGCCACCGCGGTCGTCACGCGAGCCGCGGTCGTCGCGCTCGCCGTAGCGGGCGCCGTCACGACGGGTGCCGGTCTCGCGACGCACACCGCCCCGGCTGTCCGCGCGGATCTCGATGAGCTTGCCGCTGATGCGGGTGTCGCGCAGACGGTCGAGGACGCCGGAGTCCATGTCGGCCGGCAGCTCCACGACGGAGAAGTCCGGACGGATCTGGATCGCCCCGAAGTCGTCGCGGCGCAGGCCCCCCTCGTTGGCGAGCGCACCGACGATCTGGCGCGGCTCGACGCGGTGGCGACGGCCGACCTCGATGCGGTACGCGGTCATCGGCACCGAGCGGCGGCGGCGGTCGCCACCACCGCTGTCGCCGTCACGGTCACGGTCACGGTCACGGGCCGGACGGTCGTCGCGGCTGCGACGCTCGTCGCGCTCGATCTGCTGGCGCGCGCGGTCGTCGGCGGGGTCGAGGAGCAGCGGGGTGTCCCCCTGCGCCACGACGGCGAGCGCTGCAGCGACGTCCGACTCCGGCACGTCGTGGTGCTCGACGTAGTGGGCGATGATGTCGCGGAACGCGCTGACGCGGGACTCCTGCCCGAGGGCGGCGGTGATCGCGTCGTCGAAGCGGGTCAGACGGGTCGAGTTGACGTCCTCGACGCTCGGCAGCTGCATCTGGGTGAGCGGCTGACGGGTGGCCTTCTCGATCGCGGTGAGCAGACGACGCTCACGCGGGGTGACGAAGCTGATCGCCGCACCCGAGCGGCCGGCACGACCCGTGCGGCCGATGCGGTGCACGTACGACTCGGTGTCGATCGGGATGTCGAAGTTCACCACGTGGGTGATGCGGTCGACGTCGAGCCCGCGGGCGGCGACGTCGGTGGCGACCAGGATGTCGAGCTTGCCGGACTTCAGCTGGTTGACGGTCCGCTCACGCTGGGCCTGGGCGACGTCACCGCTGATGGCGGCGGCGGCGTACCCACGGGCGCGGAGCTTCTCAGCCAGGGTCTCGGTCTCGCTCTTCGTGCGGACGAAGACGATCATGCCCTCGAAGTCCTCGACCTCGAGGATGCGGGTCAGGGCGTCGACCTTCTGCGGGTACGACACGACCAGGTAGCGCTGCGTCGTGTTCGCCGACGTGGTGGTCTTCGCCTTGACCGTGATCTCGGCCGGGTCGTTGAGGTACTGCTTCGAGATGCGACGGATCTGCGCGGGCATCGTCGCCGAGAAGAGCGCGACCTGCTTCGTGTCCGGCGTCTCGGCGAGGATCGTCTCGACGTCCTCGGCGAAGCCCATCTTGAGCATCTCGTCGGCCTCGTCGAGCACCAGGTACTTCAGCTCGGACAGGTCGAGGGTGCCCTTGGCGATGTGGTCCATGATGCGACCGGGGGTGCCCACGACGACGTCGACGCCGCGACGGAGGGCGGACAGCTGCACGCCGTACGCCTGGCCGCCGTAGACCGGCAGGACGTGGACGTGCTTCATGTGGGCGGCGTACTGCTCGAACGCCTCGCAGACCTGGAGGGCGAGCTCACGGGTCGGGGACAGGACGAGTGCCTGCGGCAGCTTCGAGCCGGCTTCCATGCGGGACAGCACGGGCAGCGCGAACGCGGCGGTCTTGCCGGTACCGGTCTGGGCGAGGCCGACGACGTCGCGGCCCTCGAGCAGGATCGGGATGGTGGCGGCCTGGATCGCGGAGGGGGTCTCGTACCCGATGTCCTTGACGGCCTTGAGGACGGGGTCGCTGAGCCCGAGGTCGGCGAAGGTGATCACGGGCTCCTCGTCGACGGCTTCGGCGGGGGTGGTGTTCTCGGTGCTCATGGGGAGAACGGTATCCCGTTTTCGGGCTGGACCCCAGACGGACGGGAGGCGCGTGGCGGCGTCACCACGTGCCTCCCGTCCGTCACGGGGTCAGGTCGGGACCCCTCCACCCGCTCCGGCGTCCTCGCCGCCGGCGCCGAGCACCTCCGCCGCACGGTCGTTGAACCGGGCCAGGAGCCGGGCGAGGTCGCGCAGTTCCTGCCCGTCGAACACGCTCGTGACGTCGTCGAACACCGCGTCCCCCTGCGCGTCGAGGCCGTCCAACAGGGCACGTCCGGCGGGGGCCAGTGCGAGCAGGGCCGCGCGACCGTCGTCCGGGTCCGGGGTGGTGCGGACGTAGCCGGCGTCGACGAGCCCCGCGATCCGCCGGCTGACCACCGGTCGCGACAGGCCGGTGCGCTCGGCGACGGCGGTCGAGCGAACCGCACCCAGGCGCTCGACGGCCCGCAGGATCACCCGGGCGGTCGGGTCGAGGCCGCCGGACTGCTCGATGAGCACCGTGCGCAGCGTCTGGCGCACCCAGAGCCGGTCGAGCTGCCGACGGAGCAGCCGCTCGGCCTCGGGCCGGTCGTCGTCCGGGCGGACGTCGTCGTCAGGGCGCTGGTCCTCGGGCACGGCGCCATCGTACGACGCGCCAACTAGTTGCTTGCAGAACGCAATGGATGTAAAGTTGCGGAGCCTGCAAGGTTTCAGGTTGCGCAGCGGCCCCTCGGTGGCCCCCGCACCCGCCTCGCCTCCGCCCGACGACGCACTCGCCGTCCGGCACGTCGAACCAGAAGGACCCGCATTGTCAACAGCCACCGCACAGACGCCGGTGTCGGGCCGGAGCGCCACCACCGGTGCGCCCGGTCAGCAACCCCTGATGACCCACCGTCAGATCCTGCTCGTCATCTACGGGCTGATGGCGGGCATGTTCCTGTCGTCCCTCGGACAGACGGTCTTCGGCACCGCGATCCGCACCATCGGCGACGACCTGCACGGGCTCGACCAGCAGGCGTGGGTCACCACCGCCTACCTGATCACGTCGACGATCGCGACGCCGATCTACGGCAAGCTCTCCGACATCTTCGGCCGTCGCCCGCTCTACATCTTCGGCATCGTGGTCTTCATCCTCGGCGCCGTCCTGTCGTCGATGTCCACGTCGATGCTCATGCTCGCCGCCTTCCGCGCCGTGCAGGGCATCGGTGCGGGTGCGCTGATGTCGCTGCCGCTCGCGATCATGGGCGACATCCTCGCCCCGCGTGAGCGCGCCAAGTACCAGGGCTACTTCCTGGCCGTCTTCGGCATCTCCTCGGTCATCGGCCCGCTCATCGGCGGCCTGCTCGCCGGCGCCTCCGAGATCCTCTTCATCACCGGCTGGCGCTGGGTGCTCCTCATCAACGTGCCGATCGGCATCGCCGCGCTCGTCATGGTGATCGTCTTCCTGCACCTGCCGAAGGTGCACGACAAGAAGGACAAGCCGGTCGTCGACTGGTGGGGCGCGACCTCGGTCATCGTCACCCTCGTCCCGCTGCTGCTGGTCGCCGAGCAGGGCCGCACGTGGGGCTGGGGCTCCCCCGCGGCACTCGCCTGCTACATCATCGGCGCGGTCGGCCTGGTCGCCCTGCTCGTCATCGAGTCGAAGATGGGCGACGCGGCGATCATCCCGCTCAAGCTCTTCCGCTCCGGCACGTTCTCGATGGCCACGGTCATCGGCTTCCTGGTCGGCTTCGCGATGTTCGGCGCCATGCTGACCATCCCGCTCTACCTGCAGATCGTCGTCGGCCTCAGCCCGACCGAGTCCGGCTTCGCCACGCTGCCCCTGGTCGGTGGCCTGATGATCGCCTCGATCACCTCGGGTCAGATCGTCGCCCGCGTCGGCCGCTACCGGGTCTTCCCGGTCATCGGCACCGCCCTGGTCTCCGCCGGCTACGTCGTCCTGACCTTCATGTCGATCGACAAGCCGCTCTGGTTCCTGATGATCGGCATGTTCCTCATCGGTCTCGGACTCGGTTCGGTCATGCAGTCCCTGACGCTCGCGTCGCAGGGCTCGGTCGAGGCGAAGGACATGGGCGTCGCGACCAGCTCGGCGACCTTCTTCCGCCAGATCGGTGGAACGCTCGGCACGGCCGTGCTGCTCTCGATCCTGTTCTCGGTGATGCCCGCCAACATCGTGCACGCCACGGCCGACAAGGCCGACCTGACCGACGCCCTCGACGCCGCACTGAACCCGACCGTCGCCAGCGCGAAGGCGAACCAGGGCGTCATGGACCAGATCTGGGACCCGATCGTCGGCCCGATCCAGGACAGCATCGACTCCGGGCTCGACCGCGGCACCACCGCCGCGAAGCAGGCCGCCGACCAGGCCGTCACCCAGCAGGTCAACGCTGCCGTCCAGGCACAGGTCGCCGCCGGCACGATCCCGGCCGCCGCCGCCGAGACCGTGATCGCCCAGCAGGCCGCCGACGCCACCCCGCAGGCCGAGACCACCGCCCTCGCGACGGCCGCCGACCAGGCGCACGCCAGCGTCGTCGACGGACAGCTCGCGGTCGACTGGAAGGACGCCGGACAGCGCGGCTACTGGGTCGACCAGGTCGTCCCGGACCTCGTCAAGCAGATCGACAAGGGTGCGAACGACGACTCGAGCGCCTCGGCCACGAACGACACCTCGTTCCTGACCGGTGCCGACCCGCGCCTGACCCGTCCGTTCATGGCCGGCTTCAACGCCTCGTCCGTCACGATCTACTGGGTCGGACTCGCCGTGATCCTGCTCGCCTTCGTGCTGACCTGGTTCTTCAAGGTGCCGCCGCTGCGCCAGCGCTCGGCCCTGCAGGAGCAGGCGGACATGTCCGCCGAGGCACAGCTCGAAGCCGAGGCCGGCATGGCCGCGGCCGAGGCAGGCTCCTTCACCGGTCCGATGACCGGTTCCACGCCGACCCAGCGTCGGTGACCACCCGGGCCGCCCGCACGTCCGCCGACCACCGTCGGCAGCGTGCGGGCGGCCCGCTCCGCCACTCCCCCACCGGAGGTCGCCCGTGACCACCACGGCAGCACCCGCACCCGACAGCGCCGTCGGCAGCACCGAGCCCTGCACGCTCCGCGAACGGAAGAAGCAGCAGACCCGGCAGGCGATCCACCACGCCGCGCTGACCCGCATCACCGACCACGGCCTGGACGGCGTCACGGTCGAGCAGATCTGCGCCGATGCCGACGTCTCCCCGCGCACGTTCTTCAACTACTTCTCGTCGAAGGCCCACGCGGCCATCGGCCTGGACACCGTCGAGGTGCCCGACGCCGTCCGTGACCGGTTCGCCACCGCCGGTGGGCCGCTCATCGACGACGTCTGCGACCTGGTCGCCCACACCGTGCCGCTCTCCTCGGACCGCGCCCGCGCGAAGGAGCTGCTCGTCCGCCGCCCGGAGATGACGTCGATGGTGATGCGGTGGATGGCCGAGTCCCGGCAGTCCCTCATCGCCGCCGTCAGCACCCGCACCGACGAGGACACCGCCCGCACGGCGGTCGCCCTGGTGATGTCGGCCCTGACCGAGGCGGCCCACCGTTTCAGCGTGCAGGACCAGGCGGACCTGGCCACGCGCCTCCGCGCCGTCGTCGCCGAGATGGTCGCGCTCGTCACCGACCGCTGACCGATCGGCCACTGACCGGTGGGCCGCTGACCGGTGGGCCGCTGACCGGCCGAGGCGCCCAGCGGGTCACGGGACGGGAGGCACGTCCCCCGTCATGACCACCCGTCCGGCCGCGTCGTCCCAGCGGTAGGTCGCGTCGGCGCGACCGCTCGCCTCGGCGTTCGACTCCCCGTCGCGCGGGTACCGGTACGTGACCGACACGGCAGAGTCGGACGTGCGCGTGACCTCCGGCGTGAAGGGGTACTGCACCTTCGTCGCCGTGCCGAGGTACGTGCCGTCGTGGAACAGCAGGATCGCCGACGGCGAGCTGCCGGTCGAGTCGGTCGGGCGCAACACGACCCACGACAGGGCCGCGCACGGGTCGTACCCGCCGCGAGCGGCCCCGGCGGTGTCCCACTTCGCCCCCGCGATGCCGGCCGGTGCGCCGAGTCGGGCGGCCGCCTGCTGGATCGCGCTGGTCGGGTCCTCGCTGCCACACGTCGGGGTGGCTGTCGGCTGCGGCGTCTGCACCGGTGCCGGCGTCGCGGTCGGGGTCCCCGTCGACTCCGCCGACGGTGCGACCGTCTGCGTCACCGTCTGCGTCGGTGCCGGGTCACCCGACCCGGTCGAACACCCGGTGAGGGCGATCGAGACGAGCCCGAGCGGGACGAGGCCGCGCAGCACGGCGGGACGGAGTCGCGAACTGGTTCCCATGCTGAACATCCTGCCGGGCGCGTCCGACGCATCCACAGAGGACGTTGAGGTCGGCAGACCACCCAGCCGGGAGGCCCGTGGCGGGCCGGATCCGCGCCTCCCGTCCGGCCGTTGACCACGTGGCGGACCACCGCTGACGAGATGTCAGGAGCGGTCGCCGGACCGCCGCAGCGCACGCAGGTCGCGGAGGAAGGCCGTGGGCGTCGTGCCCCGCTCCTCCTTGAAGAGCTGCTGGAGTCGCCGGGGCCGGAGACCGGCGGCCGCGGCGATGTCCGCGACGGTGCAGACCTCGTCGAGGTGCGTCTCGATGTAGGCGACCGCCTGACGGATCCGCCAGGAGGACCGGCCGTCGGGCCGCTGCGAGGTGGCCGCACGCAGCGTCGCCGAGGGGTCCTCGCCGAACCGGGCGCGGTACGCGGTGGCGAAGCGGCTTGGGTTGGTGAAGCGCCAGCGGCGAGCGACCTCGAGCACGCTGTTCGGCGACTCCCCCCGGAGCAGTTCGCGCCGGACCTCGTCCAGGCGCTGGTCGCGGAGGAAGCCGTTCGGCGTGACACCGAGCGTGCGGGCGAAGACCTCCTGCAAGCCGCGCTCGCTGAGTCCGGCGGCGGCGGCGATGGCAGGCACCGAGGGGCGGTCACGCGCGTGCTCCTCGACGAAGGCGATCGCGTCACGCAGTCGGCTGGCGGTCGGGACGTCGTCCCCGCGGTCGCGGAGCGGGAAGGTGTCGAGCACGACCGTCGCCAGGCGGCGGTTCAGCGCCGTCCGCATCGCACCGCGCACCCGGTCGTCCATCAGGGTGGGGCTGACCTCGCCGAGCAGACGACGGAGCGGCTCGCGCCGGGCGATCCGCTCGTCCTGCTGGTCGAACAGGACGGGCCCGTCGGGCATCGGGTAGCCGAGCTCCCCGGCGGTCTTGCGGAGGAACGCGTCCGAGATGTGCACGCCGTTGTAGACGGTCTCTTCGGACTCGAAGCGGTACGCCTCGGACGCCGAGGCGATGTACGGACTGCCGGGCTCGATCACGCGGGACCGGTCCGCGAAGTGCATCTCGAGTCGACCGTGCTGCAGCCAGAACACCACGTGGTCGTCCCTGGGGCCGATCACCCCGCCCCGTCGACCGCCGCGGGCGTTCATGGTCCGCAGCGTCAGGTCGTCGTCGCCGATGACGAAGTACTCGTACCGGGTGCCCTGACTGGCGAAGGTGTCGGTGGCGGTGGTGGTGTCCCGGCGGAGGTCCTGCCCGGAGTACTCGGTGCGGAAGATCGCGGTGTAGTCCGAGCCGCCCGCGTCGGTGAACCGCTGCTTGCGGAACCCGTTGTCGTGGTGGATCGGTGGCACGCGGCCATCTTCTCATCCACAGAACGCGGAAGTCCGAGGTTCACCCGGACTGGGGTGAGGTCCGCTCAGTTGCGGATGAGGGGTGCCCAGAACGCATCCGGGCCGTCCTGCTGCACCGCGTCGCCCTCGAACCGCCAGCCGTACCCGCCCGCGAAGTCCTGCGCGGCGGTGAGCTCGTCGACCCCGTCGTCCTCCGAGCGGTCGAACAGGTGCACGCCGTGGCCGATCGCGACACCGCTGTCGCTGATGAGCGTGAGGTCCCAGCGGCCCTCTTCGGAGCGTTCGATGCGGACGACGGCGGCCTGGTCTGCGGAGAAGTCGGACATGCCGTCGAGCCTACGCACGCCGCGGTGGGGCGGTGCCGGGGACGGTTGCGCGGCACCGGGCGGTGCCGGGCGGCCGGCTGCCGCGCGCGGTCCTCCGCGCTCAGACGACGGTGAAGAAGTCGGCGTAGGTGGGTTCGGCGGGCGTGGACCCGGCCGTGCGACGGGAGACCATCGCGTCGATCTCGTCCGGGTGGCTGAGGCCGCGGCGGTGCCATTCGTCGGCCTGCAGCCGGAGTTCGTGGAGGGAGGGTCGGATGCGCTCGTTCACGGTGCGCTCTTCCTGCTGGTGCGCCCGACCCGAGGGGTTCGGAGGCGCATGACCAGCATCCCCCGCGGACTGCGCGGGGCCAAGCCCGGCCGAACCTCGAGTACGTCCGTTGGACACGGTGTCCGGTGCGCGCACCGGCACGCGGTCGGGTCGGACGCGTGGCTGTCGCGGACCACCGGATATCCCCGGCACGGAGCGGGCCGCGGCGGGCTGCGGGATGGTCAGGAGCGCCCCGGCGACGGCAGCAGGCCGGGCCGACGGGAGGCCCGTCACGCGCTCCGTCGACGGCGGAGCGTCACCGACGGCGGCTCCCCGAAGGTCGCCGCGTAGGTACCGGAGAACCGCCCGAGGTGACCGACACCCCAGCCGACCGCGATCTGCGCCACCGTGGAGGTGTCCGGGTCGGCCGCGCTCAGTTCGGCGCGCACCCGGTGCAGGCGGACCTGCCGGAGGAAGTGCATCGGGGACGATCCGGTGTGCCGGCGGAAGGACGCCTGCAACGACCGCACGGCGACCCCCGCGGCGACGCTGACGTCCGTGATCGTGATCGGCCGACGGGCGTTCGCCACCATCCACTCCTGCGCGAGCCGCATGGTCGCCGGGCCGTCGCTGAGCAGGCCGGTCGGCGGCACGGGCCGGGCGTCGAACGTGGCGGCGACCGCTTCGGCCACGGTCGTGTTGAGGGCGGAGCGCCGGTCGCGGTCGGTCGCCGGGTCGAGCAGCGCCCCGGCCGCCGTGGCGATGACGGCACGGAGCTGCCGGAGCGCATCGGGGTCCGGTTGCCGGGCGAACTGCAGCGGCGCCGGCAGGTCGCCCTGGCGAGCCGCGGCGACGGACTCGAGGAACGACCGGTCGAAGCGGATCAGGTGCTGCACGGTGGGAGCCGCGCTGAACGTGAAGTCGCGCCCCGCCGGGTACATCACCGGGACCCCGGGCAGCATGTCGACGGGCGCGGACGACCCGGTGTCGAGGCGGATGCCCGGCGCGGAGGCCCAGGCCAGCACGTAGTCGTCACCGGGGTCGATCGTGCCCCAACGCCGTGCGGCCACGGACGAGGTCCCGACCGTGACGTCGCCGTCGCCGACCGCCCGGTACCGCCACGAGAACCCCTCGGTCGCAGCGTCCCCGATGTGGATGTCCTGGCTGCCGTAGACGTGCTCGTAGAACGCGACCGCTTCGTCGACGGCGGTGCCGTGACGGTCGACGTGCTGGAGGGGTTGTTCGACGGAGTCCATGCACTCCGAGTCTCACGCGGACCACCGACAATCCGTACCCCGGATCGACCGGTCCCCTCCGCACCGACCCGCCAGCACCCCACCGCGACTGATCACCCCGCCCGGGTCGCCGCAGTCACGCGGCCCGGGCCGGGATCGCGAGGCCGGACGGGAGACCCGGGAACACGGAAGAGCCCCGCACCAGTCGGTGCGGGGCTCTTCCGTGTTCCCGACGTCGGACGCCGGTGGGGTTCGGTCAGGCGCGGGCGCCGCGACGACCGGTGATCGCACCCCAGATGAGGAGGACGATGATCGCGCCGACGATCGCGATGATCCACGACTGGATGCTGAAGAAGCCGTCGTAGCCGACGTTGAAGATGAGGCCGCCGAGCCAGCCGCCGATGAGGGCGCCGATGACACCGAGGACGAGCGTGGCGATCCAGCCGCCACCCTGGCGACCGGGGAGGATCAGCTTGGCGATGGCGCCGGCGATGAGGCCGAGGAGGATGAAGCCGAGGAAGCTCATGGGAGTGCCTTTCAGGACGGGCACCGCGAGGTGCCGTTGTGGAGCAGGTGTGCCGCCCCGAGGGGCGGCGGAGCGGTCGAGATCGACGCTCCCGGATGGGCGGTACCGGTCAGGAACCGACCGGCTGTGCCGATCAGATGCTGTCGAGCAGACCGTCACGCGACTGCTCTGCGAACAGAGCGGTCATGTCGATGGCTTCGGTCGGGGTGTCCCCGTCCACGAATGCGTTGTTCGCGGGCGTCGAGTGCATCTGACCGGTCCTTCCGAGGTGCTGCATGTACCGCTCCACTGTGCCCGCCGAAAAGTAGTTAGGCACACTACACAGTCGATGTTGCGCTATGCGGACAATCCTGAGGGAGGTCAGCCGACGAACCGCGTCCACAGGCCGGAGATGACGGGCCAGACGTCACCCGCCCGGTCTGCCGACCCGATCGCGACGGCGACGAGCGGGAAGACCGTGACGCCGACGGTGACGAGGAGTGCGAGCACGACGGCGGTCCACGCGGTCGCTCCGTGTCGCCGCGTCACCGCGAGGAGCAGGAGCGCCAGGACGACGACCGCGCCGACGAGGGTCACGAGCGTCACGCGGAGGAACGGGAACGGGACGAGTCCCGCCGTCGTCCCCGTGATGCCGGCGAGGAAGCCGACGAGCGGCAGGAACGCGCCGAACGCCAGCAACAGGACGGCGACCAGTCCGATGCCGCTCGCGACCCAGACGCTGCGCGACCTGGGCCGGGAGGCGGCCACCTGGCGGCGGATCCGCCGCTCGGCCCAGGCGCTCACGGTCGGTCCGTGGCGGTGTCGTCGGCCGCGCTGCCGCGGACGGCCTCGGCGGCGCGGCGCACGTCGTCCGCCGCGTCCTCGAGTGCGTCGGCCGCGGCCTCCGAGCCGGAGACGGTGGAGGCGTGGACAGCCGGCTCGGCGGCGCCCGACAGAGCGGCCTCACCGGCCGCGTCCTCCGCGTCGGCCCGGTGTCGCGCCTCCGCCACGCCGTCCGCGACGTCGTCGCCGACCTGCTCGGCTGCAGCGGTCGCCGCCTCCTGTGCAGCGTCGGCCGCATCACCCGCACGGTCTGCGACGTCCGACGCGGTCTTCCGCGCCGACGCCACCGCGTCGGAGGTCGCCGCACCGGCAGCGTCGGCCGCGTCCGAGATCGCGTCGCGGGCGTGTCCAGCAGCGTCGCGTGCCGAGGCTGCAGCGTCCGAGGCGGTCGCCGACGCCGCGGCCAGGGCGTCCGACGCGACGGACCCTGCCGTGTCCGCCACCGATCGCGCGCCGTCCACTGCGGACTCCGCCGCGTCGGAGACGGTGTCCGCCGCGGTCGCGGCAGCGCCTCGGACGGAGTCGACGGCCTCGTCGAGCTTCGAGGGCTCGTCGTCGAACGGGCCGTGCACGTCGAGGACCCGGACGTCGACCTCGACGTGGTCGGGCAACTCGGCGAGTTGGTGGAGGGCGGCTCCGACCTGCGAGCGGACCTCGGCGGCGACCTCCATCACGGGGTGCGGGTAGCTGACGACGACGGCGACCGCGACGTCGAGCGTGCCGTCGGTGTCGTCGACGCGGACGCCGAGGGCGCTGCCGCTTCGACCGAGTCGGCTGCGGACCTGGTCGGCCGCCCGTTCGGCGAGCCCGCCGAGGTGGTGGACCCCGTCGACACCGAGGGCGGTGACCGCTGCGGTGCGGGCGGCGACGGTGACGGCCGCGGCGTCCTCGGGGAGCGGGTCGGTCAGGGACGCCGGCAGGTCAACGGGGGTGAGCTGCGTGTGCGCGTGCGTGTCGTGCTGCACCTGCGTGTCGGTCTGGGTGTCGTGCTGCATGGTTTCCTCCTCGGTCGAGCGTGCCGTGAGCGCACGACGGGGCACCGCGCTCGAACGCGCGCGTGCCCCGTCGTGTCTGCTGGTCGCTACTTGCGGAAGACGTCCTTGACGTCCTCGCCGGTCTGCTTCGCGCTCGCGGCGGCCTGGTCCTTCTTGCCCTCGGCGACCTTGGAGTCGTCGTTGGTCGCGTTGCCGAAGGCCTCCTTGGCCTTGCCGGCGATGTCCTGTGCAGCGTTCTTGATCTTGTCGTCGAGTCCCATGACGGGCTCCTTCCGGTCGTGCGGACGAGGGTTCGACCGCGGTCGTGTGGTGTGGGTCGTGCTGGTGGTGCTGGGTGGTGCCGCCGGCCGGGAGGCCCGTGGCACGTCCGTCAGGCGACGCGCTTGGCCTTCGAGAGGGCCGAGCGGGTGCCGCCGGTGAGGTGGACCAGGACCGGCACCTCGCGACCGAGGGTCCGGTCGAGGGTGGCGATCGCCGAGTCCACGGCGTCGAGGACCGTGACGGCGTCCCCGCCGCGGCGGACCGCGACACGGAGCCGTGCCGCACGGTGCTTGCGCACCGTGTACATGTCGACCTTCGACGAGACGACGTCGTGCACGCCGGCCAGTTCGTGGTCGATGACGTCACGGACGAGGGCCACGTTCACGGTGACCTCGTCGTCGCCCTGGGCTTCCCGGACGGCGACGGCGGTGCCGCCACGGCCACGTGTGAAGACCCAGACGAGCGCGAGGACGACCACGACGAGGCAGACCGCCGCGACGATCCACAGCGAGGTCGCGGGGACCTCGACGCGGTCGGGGAACGTCAGGTACGGCTTGAGTGCGTCACGGACGGCCGGCAGGACACCGGCACCCATGGCGAGGCCGACCACGACGGCGACGAGGCCGAGCACGAACAGGATGATCCGGTTCAGGGTGCGGTTGCTCGAGGTCATGACAGGGTGCCCTTCTCGCTGACGCGGACGGTGACGTGGCGGCCGAACCGGTCGTCCAGACGGCCGAGACGTTCGGCGACGGCGTGCTCGACGGCTGCCGAGTCCACCGGGACGCCGGACATCGGGACGACGTGCACCTCGGTGCGGGCGCCACGGGCACTCGCGGTGGTGTGCGCGTCCGGGACTCCGGCGGCCAGGCCGGCGGCGTTCCGGGCGGTCGAGGCGATGATCGACGAGTCGATCACCACGGCACCGCGGTCGTGCGGCACCACGGAGCGGTGCTGCCGACCGGGCTTGAGGGCCAGGACGACGAGGACCACACCGGCGATGACGAGCACCGCCGCGATGACCTCGACCAGGGTGACGAAGGTTGCGTCCGGCTTGAGTGCGGCGTCCACCGCGGTCTGCGGGTCGGCCAGCAGTGGCGCCGCACCGACCGCACGGAGGACCGACTCGGTGCCGATCCACGCCGCGACCAGCACGAGCACCACCAACGCCACGGACACTGCCGTGGACCGGGAACGGTGCACGCTGCGGCGACGCAGCCGGCGTTCGACGGAACTGCTGCTCATGGTGTTCTCCTCCTACCGGACCCGGGTGTCGCGCTCGCGCACGATCCCGGTCAACTCGATGCGTGCCGATCCGACACGACGTCCCGTGAGGGCGCTGACACGGCTGCGGACCTCGGCCGCTGCGGTGGTCGCCGCCTGGACCAGGTCGGTGCCGGCGGCGACCGGGCCGGTGATCTCCAGGGCCAACGCCCCGCGGGCGTCGCCGAGCTCCACCCGAACCCGCTTCGCGGGCGCTCCGAGCCGCTCAGCGGCGACGGCGCGCGCGCACGAGGTCAGGGCACGGGTGGTGATCTCGACACGGCCCGGAACGGTGCCCGGGCCGCCGGTCACCGGGAGCTCCGGCGCCCGGTCAGCACGTCGGTCAGGGCGTTCCGGTCGATGCGACCGGTGACGAGGGCCGCGACGAGTGCTCCGATCGCGGCGAACACGACGACCAGGACGAAGCCCCAGAAGCCGAACTGCAGTGCGACGACTGCCAGGATGGCGCCGATCAGGGCGCCGCTCAGTGTGGTGCTCATGCGACTCGCGACTCCTTCTTGTCGTCGCCCTCGTCGTCGTCGCCCGGGATGAAGACGTCCTGGACGGTGACGTTGACCTCGGCGACCTCCATGCCGACGATCTGCTCCAGCGCACGGGAAACCGACGAGCGGACGCCCTCGGCGACCTGCTGCAGCGGCACCGGGTACTCGGCGACGATGGTGATGTCGGCGGCGACCTGCTTCTCGCCGACCTCGACCTTGACGCCCTGGCCGTGGTCGCGCTGGCCGATGGCGTCACGGATCGCGCCGATGGCACGGGCTGCGCCGTTGCCGAGCGAGTGCACGCCGTTGACCTCGCGGGCGGCGATGCCGGCGACCTTCGAGACGACGGTGTCGTCGATGACGGTCTTGCCGGTGGCGGCGTGGGTGCCGGTGTTCGCCCCGGACTTGCTGGTGGCGAGGGTGTTGGGGGTGGTCGTGGTGTCGGCCATGGTGTCTCCTTCCGAGTGACCCGCCGGGCGTTCCCAGCGGGTGCTGTTCACGGATGAGACGGGCTGGAGAGGACGATCGTCACGGCCGTGTCACGACTTCCAGCAGCGTTCCAGGAAGTGCGTCAACCGGCTGGCTCCTTGTCCCCCGGTGCCCGGACCGAGCCGTCCGGACCTTCGGGAAGCGGCTCCCGCTCTTCGCCGACCGACGCGACCGAATGGGGTCAGAGCGCGCTGAGGTCGTGGCCGTCCAGGGCGTCGTTCCAGGTGGTCCGCCCTTGCTGCTCCGTGGCGACGTGGAGCCCGCCGTGCCCCTGCTGCAGCGCGCAGTGCCAGCGGTCGAAGCGGCTCGGGCAGCACTCGTCGTCGTGCGGTGCCGGGCCTCCATGGGGTGGTTCGTGGGGCGTGGCGTCGGTCGAGCGGTCGTGCATCGTCTGCTTCCTGTCGTGCGGTCCTCCAGTAGGACGAGTCGAGCGGCCGTTCCGTCACGAACCCGGTGCACGCAGGCGCGTCGGGGGATGACGGTGCATGCTCGGATGCGGCCGTCGACCCGCAACGGACGCGGCCTGAGGACCTCGGATGGTCCCGGAGACCGGAAGGTGAGGATGACCGACGACGACCCGCTCGGCCGCGCCGACGACTCGACGCTCGTCGTCCGTGCCGCCGACGGCGACGTGCCCGCGTTCGCGGTGCTCGCCCGCCGACACGGGCCGCTGATGCGTGTCTACGCCGAGCAGATGCTCGGGTCGAACGTCGAGTCCGACGACGTCGTGCAGGAGTCGTTCCTCACCGGGTGGCGTCGGCTGTCCGACCTCGACACACCCGCCCACTTCCGGCCGTGGATGATGCAGATCGTCACCCGCAAGGCCATCGACCGCCTCCGCCGACGTCGGCACCACGACGACGTCGACGACCTGCAGCAGCCCGCCGACCCGGCACAGAGCCCGGAGCGTATCGTCGAGGCGCGGCTGCAGCTCGACGCGATGTGGGCTGCGCTGGACCGGCTCCCTGCCGACCAGCGTCGCTGCTGGCTGTTGCGGGAGACAGCCGGGTACAGCTACCAGGAGATCAGCGAGGCGCTCGAGCTGCCGGTCTCGACGGTCCGAGGGCTTCTCGCTCGGGCGCGGCAGTTCCTGCTCCGGGAGATGGAGGCGTGGCGATGAGCGACGACGACCAGACCCTGCCCGCTGACGCCATGCCCGCCGACGCCGACCTCGACGGCCACACCTTCGACGAGCTCGCCGACTACCTGGACCGCGGTCGGACCCCGCGTGACCCCGACATCGAGTCCTCGGCCGCCTGCCGTCTGGCGCTGTCCAACATGCAGCGCCTCCGCGAGCTGTCGATCGGCGCCATGCAGCGACGCGGCGACACCGACCCCGATCCCGACCGTGAGAACCGCTGGATCGACGGCCTGCTCGCCACCATCCGGGCCGAGATCACCTCCGGCCGCGACGTCCCCGTCAGCCACCCGGACCCCCGGCTGCGGCTCACCCTCACCGAGGCGGCCGTCCGCAACCTGGTCCGTCGCGCCGGCGACACCACCGGCGGCATCGTGATGGGACGCTGCACCCTGACCGGTGACGTCTCGACCCCGGGTTCGCCGGTCACGGTCGAACTGACCGCGGCGATCGCGTACGGGCAGGTCGCCGACGAGACGGCCGAGCGACTCCGCCGACGGGTCGCGGACGTGCTCGCCCGGCACACCGAACTCGTCATCGAGCAGATCGACGTCACCTTCGACGACGTCTACGTCCCCTAGGAGCACCCGTGTCCGACGACCGCGAGCTGTCCCGCCGCCTGACCGACCTCGCCCGTGCGACCGACGGTGTCAGCCACGTGTTCCCGGCGCAGTCGCTCGTGCAGGTCGCGGCCGACGCCGTCGCCGCCCAGCTGGAGATCCGCGACCCGGGCACGATGGTGGACGTGCACCGCGGCGGCGGTGCGGTGCGGATCACCGCCGAGGTCGCGGTCGACGGCGCCCGTCCGGCGACGGAGACCGTCCGCGAGGTCGGCGAACGCATCCGTTCCGTCGTGGACGCCGAGCCCGGCCCCCGCCCGGACACCATCACGGTCGTCGTGCGGCTCGTCGAGGACACCGTCGGGATCACGGCGGACGACGTCGCGGCCGACCTGGTCTGACGGCGGGCGCTGCTGCTGGACCGGTCGCGGCCGAGACCCACGGCTCGCTAGGGTCGGGCGCATGAGCATGGACCACGTCGATGTCGACTGGGAGCACGCCCGCGACACGAACCGCGCCAACTGGGACGACCGCGTGCCGATCCACGAGGGCGCCTACGGGCTCGACGCCTTCGCCGACCCGGCACACCGCTCGGACGTCGTCCGCCAGGACCTGCCCGTGCTCGCCGAGTGGCTGCCGGACGGGTCACTCGCCGGACTCGACCTCTGCCACCTGCAGTGCCACATCGGCACCGACACCGTCTCGCTCGCCCGGGAGGGTGCCCGCGTCACCGGCGTCGACTTCTCGCACCCGGCGCTGGTGTCCGCCGCCGCCCTGGCCGAGCGAGCCGGCGTCGACGTCACCTGGGTGGAGACCGACGTCCTCGACGCCCGGGCCGCGGTCGCCGGGGACTTCGACGTCGTCTACACGAGCATCGGCACGATCTGCTGGCTGGCGGACCTCGACCGGTGGGCGGCGCAGGTCGCCGGACTGCTCCGACCCGGCGGCGTCTTCTTCATCCGCGACGGCCACCCGGCCCTGTTCGCGCTCGACGAGGACGCCGACGAGCTGGTCACCCGGCACCGGTACTTCCCGGACGGCACCGCCCAGCAGTGGGACGACGCCAGCACCTACGCGGGCGAGGGCACGGTCGCGCGGACCCGGACCTACGAGTGGCCGCACCCGCTGTCCGAGATCGTGAACGCCCTGCTCGACGCCGGCCTGCGCCTCCGCCGACTCGACGAAGGCCGCACGCTGCCGTGGCGGTTCAGCCCGCGGATGGAGCAGGCGGCGGACGGCGACTGGGTCTGGCCCGCTGCGGACCGAGACCGCATCCCGACCACCTTCACCATCGTCGCCACCCGCGACTGAGCTGCCGGCAGGACCGCCCACCAGGCCACCCGCGGGCGCGACCCGTCCCACGAAAGTTTTCCGATCCTCCCGTCCGGCTTGTCCGGGCCACCCGCCCGTCCGTAGCGTCGACGGCGGACGCACGATGCGAGGGAGCATGCGATGACGGATGACCGGTTGCGGGTCGCGATGGTGGGCCACGGCTTCATGGGAGCCGCCCACTCACAGGCCTGGCGGGTCGCGCCGCGGTTCTTCCCGCTCGACCGCGAACCCGAGATGACCGTCGTCGTCGGACGCGACCCCGAGCGCACCGAGGCCGCCCGCGCCCGCTTCGGGTGGCAGCGTGCCGAGACCGACTGGCGCCGCGTCGTCGAGGACCCGGACATCGACGTCGTCGACGTCTGCTCGCCCGGCTCCTCGCACGTCGAGGTCGCGATCGCGGCCCTGGAGGCCGGCAAACACGTCCTCTGCGAGAAGCCGCTCGCCAACACCGTCGCCGAGGCGGAGGCCATGGTCGCCGCCGCCGAGTCGGCCGCCGCGCGCGGGATCCGCTCGATGGTCGGCTTCAGCTACCGGCGCGTCCCGGCCCTGGCGTTCGCCCGCCAGCTCGTGCAGGCCGGCCGGATCGGCGAGGTCCGTCACGCCCGCGCGCTCTACCTGCAGGACTGGCTCACCGACGCCGACGGTCCGATGACGTGGCGGTTGGACGCCTCGCTCGCCGGGTCCGGCTCACTCGGCGACATCGGCGCGCACGCCGTGGACCTGGTCGAACACATCACCGGCGCCACGCTCGCCTCCGTCAGCGGCACGCTCGAGACGTTCGTGCACGAGCGCCCGCTGCTCGCCGACGGTGTCGGCCTGTCCGGCACCGCCTCGGACCAGCGCGGACAGGTCACCGTCGACGACGCCGCCTGGTTCACGGGTCGACTGACGGGAGGCGCGGCTCGGCCGGGCGGGACCGTCGCCACGTTCGAGGCCACCCGGTACGCGACCGGGCGGAAGAACGGTCTGACGATCGAGATCAGCGGGTCGACCGGGGCGATCGCCTTCGACCTCGAGGCGATGAACGAACTCCGCGTGTACGACGCGACCGCGCCGGCGGGGGAGCAGGGGTTCCGCCGGATCCTCGTCACCGAGCCGGAGCACCCGTACATGGCGAACTGGTGGCCGACCGGGCACCCTATCGGCTACGAGCACACCTTCGTCCACGAGGTCGTCGACTTCGTCACCGCGATCACCGGCGGGCAACAGCCCGAGCCGTCCTTCGCCGTGGGGCTGCACGTGCAGGACGTCCTGGACGCCGTGCAGCGGAGCGCGGCCGACGGCAGCGCCTGGACCCCGATCCCCACCCGATGACCTTCCCTTCCCCCGATCCGCAAGGAGCACCTCCCGTGCAACGCCAGGCACTCGTCGTCCGCGGCGGTTGGGACGGGCACATGCCCGTCGAGACCACCGAGCTGTTCATCCCCTTCCTCCGCGAGCACGGGTTCGACGTCCGCGTCGAGGAGGGCACCGCCGTCTACGCCGACCAGTCCGTGATGGACACGATCGACCTCGTCGTGCAGGTGAACACCATGTCGACCATCGCGAAGGAGGAGTTCGACGGCCTGCAGCGCGCCGTCCTCGCCGGCACGGGAATGGCCGGCTGGCACGGCGGCATCGCGGACTCGTACCGGGACAACGCCGACTACCTCCACATGATCGGCGGCCAGTTCGCCCACCACGCGGGCAAACACCCGGACGAGCGGGTGGGCGAGCAGTCCGACAACTACATCCCCTACACGGTGCACGTCACCGACCTCGGCCGCGAGCACCCGATCATGCAGGGCATCGACGACTTCGACCTGGTCAGCGAGCAGTACTGGGTGCTCAGCGACGAGTACGACGACGTCCTCGCCACCACCACCCAGGAGGCCCGTGCCTGGGACGCGTGGAACCGTCCCGTGACCTCGCCCGCGATCTGGACCCGGCAGTGGGGCCAGGGGCGCATCTTCGTCTCGGCGCCCGGGCACCGGATCGAGATCGTCGAGTCGCAGCCGGTCCGCACCATCATCGAGCGCGGCCTGCTGTGGGCAGCCCGATGAGCGCCGGAGTCGAGGGTGTTGCCGCTGCTCGTGCCACCGCACCGCTGCGGGTCGGGATGGTCGGGGTCGGCAACATCAGCAAGCAGTACCTCGAGCAGTTCCCGTCGCTGCCGGACCTGCGGCTCACCGCGGTCGCCGACCTCGACACCGCCCGGGCAGCAGCCGTCGCCGACGAACAGGGTGTCCAGGCGCTCGGCGTCGACGAGCTGCTGGCGTCCCCGGACGTCGACGTCGTCCTCAACCTGACGATCCCCGCCGCCCACGCCGACGTCGCCACCCGGGCACTCGCCGCGGGCAAGCACGTCTACGGCGAGAAGCCGCTGGCCCTGACCACCGCCGAGGCCGAGCCGGTCCTCGCCGCCGCCCACGCGGCGGGCCTGCGGGTCGGCAGCGCCCCCGACACCGTGCTCGGCACCGGCATCCAGACCGCCCGCGCCGCGATCGACGCCGGCCGCATCGGCACCCCGGTCGCCGCCGCGGTGTCCTGGAGTGCTCCGGGCCACGAACTCTGGCACCCCGCACCCGGCTTCTACTACCAGCCGGGCGGCGGCCCGCTGCTCGACATGGGCCCGTACTACCTGACGAGCCTCGTCACGTTCTTCGGCTCCGTGGTGCGGGTCAGCGGCAGCACGACCCGGTCGACGCGGCAGCGGACGGTCGCCACCGGGCCGAACGCCGGGCAGGTCCTGCCGGTCGACGTGGACACGCACGTCGTCGCGGTCCTGGAACACGAGGACGGCGTCGTCTCCACGGTCACGCTGTCCTTCGAGGTGTGGGCGACCGAGTCCCCGCTGTTCGAGGTGCACGGCACCGCCGGATCGCTGTCGGTCGCCGACCCGAACCGGTTCTCGGACCCGACCCGCATCGCCACCGCCCAGGACCGGACCTTCCAGGAGCTCCCCGTCCTCGCCGGTCACCGCGACGCCGGGCGCGGGGTGGGCCTGGCCGACATGGCACGGGCGATCGCCTCGGGGGAGCCGCACCGGGCCTCCGGCGAGCTGGCGTTCCACGTGCTCGACGTCATGGAGTCGATCGCGACCGCGGGGCGGGAGCGAACCGTCGTCGAGGTGGCGAGTCGGGCCTCCCGGCCGGCGGCGGTACCGCTCGGGTAGCCGGCGCGCGGACTCGTGCGCGCCGCCGGCGGAGAGCACGGGCATGGTCAGCGAACGAGTCGGCGGAACGTGGCGGCCGCCGCTCGCCACCGATGACCCGTGCTGCTCGGCCCGCCGGATGTGGAGTCGGCCGTGCCTCCGTCGACCCGCGGAATGATCACGTAGCGTCCGGCGGCGTCTCGACTCAGCTGACGGTCCGTACCCTCCAACTTCTTCGCCATCTTCGCGGCGAGCTCGTGTGCGAGCCGCTTGGTCTCCTCGCTGTACTGGGTCATGGTCGTGAGCCCTCCCGTGGTGTCCCTGCCGATCCGTCGGACGCACCGACGTCGGTGATCAGGTTGATGGTCGTCACTGTCATGTCATCATCTCCCATACGAGTCCATCCCGCGTCGATCAGCCCGGTCAGAACGGCCATGCCCGTTCTGGACACGCTCTCCTCCTCGCTCACTGCCCGGTCGCACGCCCAGGCGAACCGGTCCCACCACCGCGCGAGTTCGTCCGCCCCGCACTTCTGCTCGCGGTCACGTGTCGAGTTGTGCAGAGCCACACCTGCTGCAGCGCCGGCCCCGATGACCGCCAGGCTGCCGCCGAACTCCGCAGCGGTGAGGAACGCGCCCCACCAGGTCGCGTCCGGGTGCCACGGTGGGATCGCCCGTGCCGTGCAGAAGCTGGCGACGACGGAGAGGCCTGTTGCCACCCACCATGCGGGACCGGTCCGGCAGGCCGTTGGCGCAGCGTCGTCGCGCGCTGCTGGGGCCGAGTGGGATCTCATCACCGACGAAGCTTCCCGCCGATGCGTTCTGGTCCACCCGTCGGGGCGCTGATCTGTGGACGGAGCGGCGAACTCCACAACTCGAGGTGCTCGCGTCCCCCGGCGGAGGCGCGGGAGCGACCGTCCCGATCAGGGTCGCGCCACGCGCCACGCGCCACGCGCCACGGGCCTCGCGCCACGGGCCTCGACCGCGCCTCGCGGGTCAGGAGAGGGACGTCGTCTCCGGCAGGAGCGTCCTCGCCGGCGCTCCGTGCTGCGGACGGAGCACGGCGTCGACCTGCTCGCGATCGAGGGCACCCTGCCACCGGGCCACGACGAGTGCCGCGACGCAGTTGCCGAGCAGGTTCACACTCACGCGCATCGAGTCCATGATCCGGTCCGCGCCGAGCAGCAACGCGACGCCGGCGACCGGGAAGAGCCCGAGGCTCGTCGCGGTGGCCGACAGGGCCAGGAAGGACGACCCCGGCACGCCCGCCATGCCCTTCGAGGTCAGCAGGAGCACCCCGAGGGCCGCGACCTGCTGCTCGAGGGTGAGCGGCACCCCGAACGCCTGGGTCAGGAAGAGCAGCGCGATCGACAGGTAGATCGCCGCGCCATCGAGGTTGAACGAGTAGCCGGTCGGGACCACGAGCCCGGCGACACTGCGGGAGACGCCGACGTCGGTGAGGCGCGTGATCATCCGCGGCAGCACGGCCTCGGTCGACGCGGTCCCGAGCGCCAGCCCGAACTCGGCACGCGTGTGCCAGACGAACCGCCAGACGGGGACGCCGGACAGGAGCTGCCCGACCACGAGGAGCAGCACGATGAACACCGCCGCAGCGGCGTAGCAGGCAGCGATCAACAGCCCGTACGAGCCGAGCGTCGCGACGCCGTACTGCCCGACCACGAACGCCATCGCACCGAAGGCGCCCAGCGGGGACAGCCGCATCACCCAGCCCAGGATCCGGTAGACGACCTCGAGGCACAGATCGAGTCCGCGCACCAACGGGCGGGTCCGCTCCGGCCCGATCGCCGCGATCGCGGCGCCGACGAACACCGCGAAGACGAGCACCTGCAGGATGTCGTTCGTCGCGAACGCGTTGACGACGCTGGACGGGATGAGGTCGAGGATGAACGTGCCGGCGTCCGGGATCTCCCCGCCGGCCGTCTTCGCCGTGACCGCAGAGGCGTCCAACGACGACGGGTCGATCCGGAGGTCTGCGCCCGGCCGGACCAGGTTCCCGACCAGCAGCCCGAACACGAGCGCGCACGTGGACGCGAGGACGAAGTACGTCATCGCCTTGCCCGCGATGCGTCCCACGGACCGCAGGTCACCGACGTGGACGATGCCGGTGACCACGACGATGAAGACCAGCGGTGCGATCACCATCTCGATCAGCCGGATGAACCCCTGACCGACGACGTTCAGCGCGGGCGCGGCGGACGGCGCGGTCACCCCGACGACGATGCCGAGGACCACCCCGATCGCGATCTGCACGAAGAGCGAGCGGTACCAGCGAGCGGGGGCACGTTCCGGTGTGGTGAGGTCCATGCCTCCACCCCAGCGTGGGCCCGTTTCGCCCGCGTTACGTCCGTGTTCCCACTCCGGGAACGGCACCGGCGACGGAACGGTGCCGGCGACGGAACGGCGCCGTCGGCGGAGCGGCGCCTCGGTCCGGTCGGGAGGCCCCGGGGCAGTGGGCGCGCTGGGACGGCCCGCTCGTCAGGTCGTCGCGCGCCTGATCAGGGTCTGCTGAACAGGTTCACGACGTTGCCGTCGGGGTCGCGCACCAGTGCGGAGCGGTTGCCCCACGGCATCGTGGTCGGCTCGAGGACGACGTCCTGGCTCCCGAGCTGCAGGTCGGCGAAGTCACGGTCGACGTCGGCGACCTCGAACTCGATGAACACCGATCGGTTGGTCGCCGGCACCAGGGCGCCGCCCAGCATCGCGACGGTCGCGGTGCTGGCGATGGCGAGGTGCGCGCCCGGCCCGCTGAACTGGGCGAAGACCGGCGCGGGACGCTCGGCCTGCTGTCCGGTGACGCGCTCGTAGAAGGCGACGAGGCCGTCGAGGTCGTCGGTGACGACGCGGATGGATGCGAACGACATGTGGTTCCTCCGGTGGTGCTGGTGCAGTGGGAGCATCAGCTTCACCGGGCGTCGCGACACCGTCCTGTCGGGGTTTCCCGGAACGTCCCCGGTGACGGATCGGTCGTCGGCGATCGATCAGCCGTCCGTGACGGATCAGTCGTCCATGACCGACCGGAGCCGTCCGTACGGGATCGCGAGCTCCTCTGGTCGGAGGGAGCGCTTCGGGGGTCGTTCGTCGGTGACCTCGACGGAGCGCATCCGGTCTCCCCGGAACGCCCGCACTCCGTCACGCAGCCGACACCAGGCGACCAGGTACCACTGTCCGTCCTTCTCGATGGACCCCAGCGGCTCGACGTCCCGGACGGACTCCGCCCCGCCGGCGTCCTGGTACCGCAACCGCACGACCCGGTCCGACCGGAGGGCCGCCGCGAACGCGGTCGGGACGACGGCGTCGTCGTCGCTCTCGAGGAAGTGCACCCGGGACGCGAGCGCACTGGCCCGCGCAGCATCGCCGTCGGGCATGACCGCGAGCACCTTCCGGGCAGCCGTGCGGGCCGACTGCCGGAACGGGCTGTGCTGGAGCCCGCCCAGTCCGATCAGCACCGCGAGCGCCTCGTCCAGCGTGAACCCCGCTGGGCCGAGCGTTGCCGAAGCGTCGATGACGTACCCGCCGGTGCGGCCGGGTTCCGCCCAGATCGGCAGGCCCGACTGCTGCAACGCGGCGAGGTCCCGCTCGATGGTCCGGACCGACACCTCGAACCGTTCCGCAAGGCGTCGAGCGCTCCGCGGACGCGGCGAGACCGCGCGCAACTCCTCGACGAGGCCGTACAGGCGGTCGGTCCGGTTCACCGGTCCATCATCCGACGGGTCGTCCTCGCCGCCGGCCGCGGCGCGGTTCGCGCTCAGCGACATGGCTCGGGCCGGCGAGGCCGCGTTCTGTCGCTGGGCGCGAAATCGGCGGGCGAGCGGGCGGGCGGCAGGCTGGCCGCGGGGGCCGGACAGCCGGGAGGCCCGTGGCGCGCTCCATTTGTTGGCATCTCAGACAAATGGTTGCGCGAAGCGCTTCGACGCTGTTAGCGTCGCCGTCGCGAGCCGATCGAAGCGCTTCACGAGCGCCGAGGATCGGCACGGAGGACACGACGGAGACGAGCACGAGGAGGTGCACACATGGTGACGATCCACGAGGTGGCGAAGGCCGCAGGCGTGTCGATCTCGACCGTCTCGTACGCCCTCTCCGGCAAGCGCAGCATCTCCGCCACGACCCGCGCGCGCATCGACCAGGCCGTCGCGGAGCTCGACTACCGGCCGAACGCCGGTGCACGCATGCTCGCCGGCGCCCGCACGAACATCCTCGCCCTGTCCGCCCCGATCCGGCAGGACGCGCACCTGCCGACGCACATGCGCTTCGTCACCGCGGTGGTCGAGGCGGCACGGGCCCACGACGACGACGTCTTGCTCCTGGCCCGCGACGACGAGGTCACCGGCATCCGCCGCGTGGTGGACAGCTCGCTGGTCGACGGGGTGGTCGTGCTCGGGGTCTCGACCGACGACGAGCGCGCCGAGGTCGTCCGTCGCTCGGGTGCCGCGGCCGCGTTCGTCGGCGTGCCGGGTGACACCACGGGCCTGAGCTGCATCGACCTGGACTTCGCCGAGGCCGGTCGTGCCTCGGTCCGTGCACTCGCCGCCGCCGGACACCGCAGCATCGGTGTGATCGGCCACCCCGCCACCTACGTCGAGCGGCACACCGGCTTCATCCGCCGTTTCGCCGACGCGTTCGAGGACGAGTGTCGGGCAGCCGGCATCGCCACCCTGGCGCTGTACCCGTCCCTCGACCGCGCCGACCAGCGTGCGGCGGCGGACGAGCTGCTCGCCGGGCTGCCGGACATGACCGCGCTCGTGTTCCACTGCAACGAGCCCGTCGTCGAGGCCGTCCTCGCGCACCTGGTGGCGCGGGGTGTCCGTGTCCCCGAGGACGTGTCCGTCGTGGCCGCCTGCGCGAGCTACGACACCGACCGGCTCGAGGTCCCCCTGTCCACCATCCCCCTCCCGCTCGAGGAGATGTGTCGCGGCGCCGTGGAGGACGCCGTCCGTCAGGTCGACGGTGCCCGCGAACCGGGCGTCACCCTCCTCCGACCGCGGTTCATCGACCGCGGGTCCATCCGACCGGTGCACTGACCGGCTTCGAACGGTCGACGGACACATCGGCCCGGCGTCTTCGTCGCTGCATTGTCGAAGCGCTTCGATTGTCCTGACCCAGCCCCATCACCCCCGACAAGCCATCACCACCGACAAGCCATCACCACCGACAAGCCAACCCCCCCCTACAAGGAAGTAGCGACATGAAGAAGTCACGCCTGCTCGGCGCACTCGCCGGGCTCGCCGCGACCGCCGTCGTCCTCACCGGCTGCTCGGCCGGCGGGAGCGCCGACGACCGCAGCAACGAGGACGGCAAGACGCTGAAGCTCTGGCACTTCGAGTCCGAGGACTCCGCCATGGGCAAGGCCTGGAAGGAGTCCATCAAGGTCTTCGAGAAGGAGACCGGCGCGAAGGTCGAGTTCCAGGAGAAGAGCTTCGAGCAGATCCGGAAGACGGCCAGCCAGTCGCTCAACTCCGACCAGGCCCCGGACCTCATCGAGTACAACAAGGGCAACGCGACCGCCGGCCTGCTCGCCAGCCAGGGCCTCCTCAGCCCGCTCGACGACGTCGTCAAGAAGTACGGATGGGACGACAAGCTCGCCAAGTCCCTGCAGACCACGGCCCGCTACGACGACAAGGGCGTGATGGGCTCCGGCTCCTGGTACGGCGTGCCCGACTACGGCGAGTACGTCGAGTTCTACTACAACAAGGAGCTGTTCCAGAAGTACGGCGTCCAGGTCCCGAAGACCCAGGCCGACCTCGAGCAGGCCATGGCCACGTTCGAGTCGAAGGGCGTCACCCCGCTCGCCGAGTCCGCCGCGGAGTACCCGCTCGGACAGCTCTGGTACCAGCTCGCCCTGTCGAAGGCGGACCGCGGCTGGGTCGACGACTACCAGCTCTACAAGAACCCGGTCGACTTCTCCGACAAGGAGATCTCGTACGCCACGAAGACGATCAAGGACTGGACGGACAAGGGCTACATCTCGTCCGACGCCACCGGCATGAAGGCCGAGGACGCGGGCACCGCCTTCATCAGCGGCAAGTACCCGATGTTCTTCTCCGGCTCGTGGTGGTACGGCCGCTTCACCACCGAGATGAAGCAGGACTGGGGAACCTTCCTGTACCCGGGCGCCGAGATGTCGCCGGGCTCCTCGGGCAACCTCTGGGTCGTCCCGACCAAGGCGAAGAACAAGACCCTCGCCGAGAAGTTCATCGACATCACCCTCCGTCCCGACATGCAGGCGATCATCGGCAACAACGGTGGCGTGCCGGTCGCGGCGAAGGAGTCGGACATCACGGACGCGAAGAGCAAGGAGCTCATCGCGAACTTCAACACCCTGACCGAGCGTGACGGTCTCGGGTACTACCCCGACTGGCCCACGTCGACGTTCTACGACCAGCTGAACGCCGGTCTGCAGAGCGTCCTCAACGGCAGCAGCTCGCCGAAGCAGGTCAACGAGGAACTCGGCCAGCAGTACGCCGACGGCGTCAAGGCCGTCACCGGCTGACCCCGGCTCACCGGCCCCGGACGCCGACGTGGTCGACGCGGTCGACCCGACAGACCCGGCCATCCCGGGCGCGCCCCGCTCAGCAATGACGCGAAGCGTCATGCGGGGCGCGCCGACCGAGCCTGCGAGGGAGGACGGTGCGCGTCCGACCCGCACCGCGCCTCCCGGCCCCCTCACCCGCTCCACCCCACTCCCCGGAAGGGAAGCCCGACGATGGCGTCCAGTCCTCCGATCGCGCCGCTCCGCGGCCGCGTCCCCCGCCCCCGCCGCCGCGACGACGGCGCGATCATGCCCGCCTCCGGCCGCGGCAGCTACTGGTTCTACCTGCTCCCCGGCTTCGTCCTGCTGGCCGCGATCATCCTCGTGCCGCTCGGCTGGAACGTGTACCTGTCGTTCACGAACTACCGCGGGATCCTGCCGCCGCAGTTCACCGGGCTGGACAACTGGCGCCGGCTGATGGCGGACGGGCAGTTCTGGATCTCGTTCCGGAACAGCATCGTGATGATCCTGGCGATGGTGATCGTGCCGACCAGCCTGGGCCTCGTCCTGGCCGCCGCGCTGTTCGACGTGATCGGCAAGAAGTTCGGCGGCAAGCTCGCCAGCTTCCTCCGCGCCACGTACTACCTGCCGCAGATCCTGCCCGCGGTGATCGCCGCGATCGTCATCGGGTGGATCCTCCGCCCGGAGAACGGTGCGCTCAACGCGGTGCTCGGCGCGGTCGGGCTCGACGGTCTGCAGCACAACTGGCTCGGCAGCCCGGACACCGCCCTGCTCTCCGTCGCGGTCGTGCTCGTCTGGGTGCAGATCGGCTACCCGGTCGTCGTGTTCATGGCGGCCCTGCAGCGCGTCGACCCGGAGCTGTACGAAGCGGCCGAGCTCGACGGCGCGAACTGGTTCCAGCGTTTCCGTTCCATCACGGTGCACATCATCCGGCCGGAGATCTTCGTCGTCGTGCTCACCTGCACGATCGCCGCGCTCAAGGTGTTCGGCCCCGTGTACGCCCTCACCGGCGGCGGCCCCGGCAACGCGACCATCGTGCCGAGCTACTACTCGTACAGCCAGTTCTTCCAGGCGCAGCAGGTCGGGTACGGCGCGACCATCGCCACCGCGCTGACCGTCGTGATCGTCATCGTCGCCATCGGCTTCATCGCCGCCCAGACCCGGGCCGAACGCAAGGAGGAGGCACGATGACCGTGTCCGCACCCGACACCAGGGCGACCGTCACGGCGGACGCGGGGCGGGCCTCCCGTCCGACGGCGAAGCCGCGCAAGCGCCCCGGCGAGGGCGGGCGCAAGCGGCCGTCCGACTGGGTCGTGCTCGCCGGCGGGATCGTCATCGCGGTGCTCATCGCCGCGCCGTTCCTGCTCATCCTGCTCAACTCGTTCAAGACGCCCGCGGACTACGCGGCCGGCGGCCCGCTCGCCTGGCCGACGCAGCTGTCGTTCGACGGCATCACCACGTTCTGGAACCGGGTCGACTTCCCGCTGAAGCTCTGGAACAGCGTGTTCATCAGCGGGATGGTGGCGCTGCTCGCGGTGCTCATCTCGATCCTCAACGCCTTCGCGATCGGCATCGGCCGGGTCCGCTACCGCACCTGGATCGTGGTGCTGTTCATGCTCGCGAACATGCTGCCGCAGGAGGTCCTGCTCTACCCGCTCTACATGATGTTCAAGGGCATCGGGCTGTACGACAACGTGTGGAGCGTCATCATCGTCTTCACGGTGATCCAGTCCGCGTTCGGCACCTACCTGCTGTCGAGCGTCTACGGCACCTTCCCGAAGGAGATCCTGGAGGCCGCCGCCCTCGACGGCGCCGGACGCTGGCGGGTGCTCTGGCGGGTCATCGTGCCGATCAGCCGCCCGACCCTGTCGGTCCTGCTCATCTTCTTCTTCATCTGGACGTGGAACGAGTTCCTCATCCCGCTGACCTTCCTGGTCAGCAACGACAACCAGACGGTCCCCGTCGCGATCTCCCTGCTGCAGGGCGACCGGCTGATGGACGTCACCACCACGAGCGCGTCGGCCCTGCTCGGCCTCATCCCGACGCTCGTGTTCTTCCTCATCTTCCAGCGCACCCTCGCGCGCGGCATCACGGCAGGAGCGGTCAAGTAATGAAGTTCACCGACGGGTTCTGGCAGCTCAGGCCCGGAGTCCACCCCGTGTACGCCGCGGAGGCGTACGACATCGACGCGCGGACCTCGCCGGAGGGTGACCGTCTGGTCGTCACCGCCCCGACGAAGGTCATCGCGTCGCGGGGCGACACCCTCAACCGTCCGACGCTCACCGTCTCGCTGTCGAGCCCGATGGAGGGCGTGGTGACGGTCCGCGTCGAGCACTTCCGAGCACCCCGCCCGGAGCTGTCGTTCGACCTGGTCGGGAAGGAGGCCGGGCACGGGTCCGCCACGGTCGCCGACGGTGTCGGGACCCTCACCTCCGGCGACCTGTCGGCCGTCGTCACGCCCGGGGCGCCGTGGGACCTGCGGTTCGTGGCGACCGACGCGGGCGGCACCGAGCGCGTGCTCACCGGCTCCGGACACAAGTCGCTCGGGTACGTCACCCTCGACCCCGGCGCCGAGGTGTCCCGCGGTGTCGTCGGCAACGCCCGCGTCCAGGGCGCGGATGCTCCGACGTCCGACCGGTTCGTGCACGCGCAGCTCGACCTGGGCGTCGGGGAGCTCGTGTACGGCCTCGGCGAACGGTTCGGGCCGCTCGTGAAGAACGGGCAGGCCGTCGACATCTGGAACGCCGACGGTGGCACGTCGAGCGAGCAGGCGTACAAGAACGTGCCCTTCTACCTGACGAACCGCGGGTACGGCGTGCTCGTCGACCACCCCGGACACGTCTCGTTCGAGGTCGGGTCCGAGACCGTCGAGCGGGTGCAGTTCTCGGTGCCGGGGGAGTCCCTGGTGTTCCACGTCATCGGCGGTGGCAGCCCGGCGGCGGTCCTCGAGCGCTACACCGCCCTGACCGGCCGTCCGGCGCAGGTGCCGGCGTGGTCGTACGGACTGTGGCTGTCGACCTCGTTCACCACGGACTACGACGAGGCCACCGTGACCTCGTTCGTCGACGAGATGGCCGCCCGTCGGCTGCCGGTCTCGGTGTTCCACTTCGACTGCTTCTGGATGCGGGAGTTCACCTGGTGTGACTTCGAGTGGGACCCCCGGGTGTTCCCGGACCCCACCGGCATGCTCGGACGGCTGCACGACAAGGACCTGCGGGTCTGCGTCTGGATCAACCCGTACATCGGGCAGGCGTCGACGCTGTTCGACGAGGCCGCCGAGGCCGGGTACCTGGTCCGGAACCCCGACGGCACGGTCTGGCAGTGGGACCTCTGGCAGGCCGGCATGGGGCTCGTCGACTTCACCAACCCGGATGCGACCGCCTGGTACCAGTCGAAGCTCCGCGCACTCGTCGACCAGGGCGTCGACTGCTTCAAGACCGACTTCGGCGAACGGATCCCGCTCGACGTCGTCTACGCCGACGGCAGCGACCCCGAGCGGATGCACAACTGGTACACGCAGCTGTACAACCAGGCCGTGTTCGGGGTGCTGCAGGAGACCAAGGGTCCGGGTGACGCCGTCGTCTTCGCGCGCTCGGCGACCGCCGGCGGTCAGCAGATGCCGGTGCACTGGGGCGGGGACAACACCTCGTCGTTCCCGTCGATGGCGGAGACCCTGCGCGGCGGCCTGTCCCTCGCACTGTCCGGCTTCGGTTTCTGGTCGCACGACATCGGCGGTTTCGAGGGCACCCCGGACCCCGCGGTGTTCAAGCGCTGGGTGCAGTTCGGTCTGCTGTCGTCGCACAGCCGGTTCCACGGCAGCAGCTCCTACCGGGTGCCGTGGGCCTTCGACGAGGAAGCGGTCGACGTCACCCGGGCGTTCACCGAACTGAAGCTCCGACTCATGCCGTACCTGTACGCGGCCGGGCTCGAGGCATCGGCGCGGGGCCTGCCGGTGATGCGCCCGATGCCGCTGGCGTTCCCCGACGACCCGACCGCCGCGTACTGCGACCGGCAGTACCTGCTCGGCCCGGACCTGCTCGTCGCGCCGGTGTTCAGCGAGTCCGGCGACGTCGAGTACTGGCTGCCCGCTGGATCGTGGACGAACTGGTTCACCGGCGAGGTCGTCACCGGCGGGGTCTGGCGGCGCGAGCGGCACGGGTTCGACACCCTGCCGCTCTGGGTCCGCGAGGGCGCGGTCCTGCCGCTGTCCACCCGCACCGACCGGCCGGACCACGACTACCACGAGGCGCTCGAGTTCCGGGCGTTCCCGGGTGCCGGGGGAGCGGGCTCGCGGGAGGTCGTCGTGACGTCCCCGGACGGCCGCGCGGTCACGTACCCGGTGTCGTTCGCGGCGGACGGCACGGTCACCTCCGCCTGACGCGCGTTCGCCCGTTCGCCCGTTCGCGCTGAGCGACAGCCCTCGCGGCCTGGACCACGAGCGCTGTCGCTCAGCGCGAACCGCGCGGACAGCCCGCGCCACCCGCCAGCGCGGGCCGCACTACGCTGGCGGGACGGACGATCGGAGCGGACATGTCGGAGGCGAGCGCTGCCTCCCGTCCGGTGCGCACCACGGACGTCGTCCGCCGCCGCAACCTGGCCCGGGTCCTGCGCCTCGTCCACGAGCGCGGGCCGATGCCCCGCTCGGCGCTCACCCGCGAGACCGGCCTGAACCGCTCGACGGTCGCCGCCCTGGTCGGTGAGCTCGTCGACCTCGGCCTCGTCGTCGAGGGGGACGCCCCACCCGCGACCGGCGTCGGCCGCCCGAGCGCCACCGTGTCCGCGTCCGCCCAGGTCGTCGCACTCGGCATCGTGCCCGAGATCGACGCCGTGACCCTGGCGGTCATCGGCCTCGACGGCACCGAGCACGAACGCCGGACCGTCCGCACCACCTCGGTCTCGACGCCCGGCGAGGCCCTCGCCATCGCCACCGACCTCGTCGCCGCGGCCACCGATCAGCAGCGGGACGCGGGCCGTCGGGTCGTCGGCATCGCGGTGTCCGTCCCCGGGATCGTCCGCGTCGGCGACGGCGTCGTCCGGTACGCCCCGCACCTGGCCTGGCGCGACGAGGCCTTCGCCGCACCCCTCGCCGAGCGCACCGGCCTGCCCGTCCGCGCCGCGAACGACGCGAACCTCGGCGTCACGGCCGAGTTCCTCTACGGCGCCGGCCGCGGCGCCACGGACGTCGTCTACGTCAACGGCGGCGCGAGCGGCATCGGTGGCGGGATCATCACCGGCGGGCGGCCCCTCGCCGGTGCCGCCGGGTACGCGGGGGAGCTCGGCCACACCTTCGTCGCCGCGAACGGCATCCGCTGCCACTGCGGTGCCGTCGGGTGCCTGGAGACCGAAGCCTCGCAGGCCGCACTGCTCGACGCGGCGGGGCTCGGGATCGACGAGGCCGACCGACTCGGCGACGTCCTGGCCGACGGGCCCGCACCGGCTCTCGCCGCGGTCGTCGACCGGCAGGTCACCGCGCTCGCCGTCGCGATCCGCAACGTCGTGCACACCGTGAACCCGGACGTCGTCGTCCTGGGCGGGTTCCTCGGCACGCTGCTCCGGCACGTCGGGACCCGGCTCGAGGACGCGGTCCGCGCGCAGACGATGACGGCGATGGGCGAGGACCTGCGGATCGTGCCGGCGGAACTCGTCGGCAGCGTGCTGTTCCGCGGTGCGGCCGAGCTGGCGTTCGCGTCGGTCCTGGCCGACCCCACGGCTGGCTGAGGCCGCCGGCGCCGGTCGCCGGTCGCGGCGGACGGGAGGCTCGGCACCGGACCGCGGGGGAGCCTCCAGGCCGGTGGGTGGCCGGGTGGGATCGCGGACGCCCGCCGCCGTTCGGGTCAGGGGCGGGCGTCCACGGCCTGCGCGTGCCTCCGGGAGTGGCAGGCGCGTGTCGTCGCTCCACGAGGTCAGGGTCCCTCGCGTGCCCTTCGGCAGGGCGACTGGATGGACGCTACGCCGTCCGTCCGGACTGTGTACAGACAGCGCCGAACGGATCCTCCGGTTGGCTGGTCCGCCGGCGTGCAGCGGTGTCCCTCAGCCGGCGCGACGTCGGCGCGGTGCAGCGGATCGGGGTGGTGCTTCGCGGAGCCGCGTCCCCACCTGTCCGAGGATCCGCGCGAGTGACTCGGTGTCGTCATCGGACAGGGACGCGAAGAGGAGCTCCCGCACCAGGGCGATGTGACCCGGGAACACGGCGGACAGGACCTCGCGGCCGGCGTCGGTGATCGTGACCACGACCCGTCGTTCGTCCTCGGGGGACGGCGCCCGTGAGACGAGTCCGCGTTGGTCGAGCAACTGCGCCTGGTACGTCAGACCGCTCCGGCTGTAGACGACGCCGTCGGCGAGGTCGGTCATGCTCCGGCTGCCGCTCGGGTCGTCGCCGAGGCGGGCGAGCAGTTGGAACTGCACGTAGCTGAGCGCGCCGACGTCCTTGAGCTGTTTCTCGACCGCCGGACGGAGGAGGGCGCTGACCTCGGTGAAGGACAGGTAGGCCGACAGTTGGGCGGCAGTCAGGGCGGAAGGCACAGATCGATCCTACCTGTTGCTTCGACTTCGAAGCAGTGGTACGTTCTCCAACAAGTGCTTCGAACTCGAAGCAACCGGCATCACCAACGGAAAGGAAACGATCATGCGTGCAGTCCAGTTCTCCGAGGTCGGCGGACCCGAGGTGCTCCGTGCCGTCGACGTCGAGCAGCCCGTGCCGGCCGCCGGTCAGGTGCGGATCCACGTCGCCGCGTCGGCGTTCAACGCGGCCGACAACGGGATGCGGGCCGGCTTCCTGCCGATCCCCGTCGTCCTGCCGCACGTCCCCGGCTACGACGTCTCCGGCACGGTCGACGCCGTGGGGGCCCGGGTCGACGGCCTCGCCGTGGGTGACCAGGTCATCGGGTTCCTGCCGATGGAACGCGACGGTGGCGCCGCCGAGTACGTGGTCGCCCCCGCGGAGGCCCTCGTCGCCGCCCCGACGAGCATCCCGCTCGCCGACGCCGCCGCGCTGCCCTCGGTGGCGCTCACCGCATGGCAGGCGCTGGTGGACGACGGTGGACTCGCGGCGGGTCAGCGACTGCTGGTCGTCGGCGCGGGTGGTGTCGTCGGGAAGTGCGCCGTGCAGCTCGCGAAGCAGATCGGCGCGCACGTCATCGCGACCGCCAGCCCCAGCAGCGCCGACGCCGTCCGGGCTGCCGGCGCGGACCAGGTCATCGACCACACCACGACGGACCTGCTCGATGCCGTCGGTGAGCCCGTCGACCTCCTCCTCAACCTGGCGCCGATCGACCCCGAGGAGTTCACGCGCTTGGTCACCCTCGTCCGTGACGGTGGCGCCGTCGTGAGCACCACGGCGTGGATGGCAGCCCCGGACGATGCTGCCCGCGGAGTCCGGTCGGCCGTCGTCTTCGTCCTGCCGAACCGCGATCGCCTGGCGCGACTCGTGTCGATGGTGGACGCGGGCGCGCTGCACGTCGAGGTCACCCGGCGGATCCCCCTCGCCGAGCTGCCGGCACTGCACGCCGAGGCGAGTGCCGGTCGGGTCGCCGGCAAGGTCATCGTCCTGCCCTGAGCCCGCCCGCCCACGGTGCTGGCCCCGGTGTCGAGGCTGCGGTCAGCGGCCGCGCCACCACGCATGCGTGCGCCCGCGGTTCCGCCAGTCCGTCCGCAGCCGGCGGGCCCACCGCCGCGGCGGCGAGCCCCGCCGGCCGTTCACCCGGAACGTGTGGAACGCACGCCGGGCACGTCGGACGGCGGACGGGAGGCTCGCGAACGGTCGCGCGGACACCCGCACCGTGAGTGCGGGGTCGGCGATCACCCGCCACTCCGGGTCGAACTGCATGCTCAGGTCGATGTCGTCGTGCACCTCGGGGTCATCGCGGTGCACCCGGTCGCGGACCGCGAGCCACGTCGACCGGCGGAGGGCCATCGCGGACCCGAACAGCGGCGGGCGGGAGAGAGCGCCGCGCATGAGCACGAAGTACGGCCGCATGTAGAGGACCGGCCAGACGACCCGTACGAGTGCGCCGGCGTCGGACGGCCGGCCGGGCCCGGTGACGGCGACGACGTCCGGGTCCTCGAGCAGGTCGAGGGCGGTGGCGATCCAGTGCGGCGGTGGCACGGAGTCCGCGTCGAGCCGGACGATGACGTCACCCTGGGCGGTGTCGTACCCGCGGGACGAGGCCCGGGCGATCCCGCGGACCGGTTCGGTGCAGACGACGGCGCCGGCTGCCCGGGCCACGGTCACGCTGTCGTCGGAGCTGCCGTTGTCGACGACGACCACCTCGTCAGCGGGCCGGGTCTGTGCCTCCAGGGCTGACAGACAGCGGCGGAGGTGCGCGGCGTCGTCCAGCACGGGGACCACGACGGACACGGACGGCATGGCTCGAGCCAACCCGAGCGCCGCTGTGAGGGGTGTCCGTTTCGCTCCTGCTCTGGCGTTCCGGGGAGGGTGCGCACGGGATCCGCGCAGATCGGCGTTCCTGGAACCCGTCCCAGAGGTCCCCGCGCAGGTTCAGGTCCAACGCAGCGGGTGCACCGCCCGCCGCGACGAGAAGACCGGAAGGCCGACCATGACCACGAACCCACCCGGGAACGACTCCGGGACGCCCATCCACGACGCCACGGCTGCCGCCGAGGGTCACGAGACCCACCCCGGCGTCACGGTCCCGTCCTACGCGAGCGGCACGCCCGTCGAGCGCCCCACCGGATTCGACGACCTCGAGCCGTTGGACGCCATCCCCGCCGACGAGCAGCTGCCCGCCGGCACCGTCCCCGCCGGCAGCCTGACCGCGACCGGCAGCGGCACCAGCAGCGCGTCCGGCAGCAGCGACCCCGCCGACTCCGGTTCCGGCAGCACCGACTCCGGCAGCTCGGGCGGCGGCAAGGCCGACGCCGCCAAGAGCGCCGCATCGGACGTCGCCGGCGATGCCAAGGAGCAGGCGGCGAACGTCGCCGGCACCGCCAAGGAGCAGGCTGCGAACGTCGCCTCCGAGGTGTCGGACCACGCACGACAGCTCTTCGGCCAGGCGTCCGGCACGCTCAAGGACCAGGCCGCCGACCAGCAGCAGAAGGCCGCCAGTGGTCTCCGCACGATCGGCGACCACCTCGGCAAGATGGCCGACAACGACGACGAGCAGGGCCTGGCGGCGAAGGTCGTCCGCGACCTGTCGAACCGTGCCGGGTCCGTCGCCGGGTACCTCGAGGGCCGCGACCCGGGCTCCCTCGTCGACGAGGTGAAGTCGTTCGCCGCACGTCGTCCAGGCACCTTCATCGCGATCGCCGCCGGCGCGGGCATCTTCGCCGGTCGTCTCGCGAAGGCGCTGACGACGGAGATCAAGCACGAGAAGGAAGCCGAGGCGACCGGCACGACCGGCACCGGCACCGGCGCGACCGGCACCGGCACCGGCACGACCGGCACCACCGGGACGGGGCCGCTCGTATGACCGATCCGTTCCCCGGTGCGACCGGTCGGACGGTGCCCGGGCAGCCGAGCGCCGAGGAGCGCGCGGCGTCGACGCCCCTCGGCGAGCTCCTCTCCGAGGTGTCCCGTGACCTCTCCACCCTCTTCCGGCAGGAGGTCGCGCTCGCCAAGGCCGAGCTGACCGACTCCGCGAAGAAGGCGGGCAAGGGCGCGGGCGTGTTCGGCGGCGCCGGCGTCGCGGGGCTCTTCGCCCTGCTGTTCCTGTCGATCGCCGCCTGGTGGGGGCTCGGGTACCTCATCGGCAACGCGTGGTCCGCCGTGGTCATCGCCGTGGTCTACGCCGTCGTCGCCGCGATCCTCGCGATGCGCGGACGCAAGGAGATCAAGCAGATCGACGGCGCCCCCCAGACGGTCGCGACCGTCAAGGAAGTCCCCGAGACACTCAAGCCCAACACCGGGAGGAACTGATGAGCACCCCAGACGAGATCCGCGCCGACATCGAGCGCACCCGTGGAGAACTCGGTTCGGACGTCGACGCCCTCGCCGACAAGGTGAACCCGTCCGCCATCGCCCACCGCCAGACCGAGAAGGTCAAGGGCCGCTTCCAGGACGTCCGCGAGTCCGTGATGGGCGCCGCCGGCAGCGCCCGCGACTCCGTGATGGGCGCCGCCGACTCGGCACGCTCGAGCGTCTCGGGCTCGGGATCGAGCGCCGCGGGCTCCGTGAAGGACACCGCGTCGCGCGGCGTCGAGAAGGCGAAGGGCAACCCGCTCGCCGTCGGCCTCATCGCCTTCGGTGTCGGCTGGCTCGCGTCGTCGCTCCTGCCCTCCTCCACGAAGGAGGAGGAGCTCGCCGGTGAGCTGAAGGACAAGGCCGCTCCGCTCGTCGACAAGGCGAAGGAGCAGGCGAAGGACGCCGGCGCCCCGCTCCTCGACGCCGCCAAGGAGCACGCGCAGGACCTCACGGGCACCGCGCGGGACGCGGCGCAGACGGTCAAGGACGAGGCGCAGGGCGCCGCGTTCGACGTGCAGGACAACGCGCGGTCGTCCGCGGACGACGTCCGCAACGCCTGAACACGTCGGCACTGACGTCAGCACCTGACGGACGGGAGGCCCGGGACCAGCTGGTCCCGGGCCTCCCGTCCGTCTCGTGCACCGTCCACCGCGCCCTCCGGCGCACCTGAGGCGCCGGTCGTCGCCCACGGAGCAGGGTGGAGCCATGTCCGACACCCCAACCACCGCCGTCCTGTTCGACATCGACGGCACCCTGGCCGACTCGAACTACGCCCACATCGACGCCTGGTGGCGGGCCTTCCGCGCGGCGGGGGAGTCCGTCGACGCCTGGCGCATCCACCGGGCGATCGGCATGGACTCGTCGAAGCTGCTCGAGTCGCTGCTGCCGGACGCCTCCGAGGAGACCCGGGACACCGCGAAGCAGTTCCACACCGCCTTCTACTCCGAGCACATGCCGCAGCTGCGCCTGCTGCCGGGTGCGCGCGACCTGCTCGAGGCGGTCGCCGGCCGCGGGCACGCCGTGGTCCTGGCGACCAGTGCCCCGCAGAACGAGCTCGACCGGCTGCTCGAACTCCTCGACGCCGAGCAGTGGATCGCCGCCGTCACGAGCAGCGAGGACGTCGAGCAGGCGAAGCCGGACCCCGGGATCATCGAGGTCGCGCTGCAGAAGGCCGGGGTCGACGCGGACCACGCCGTGATGGTCGGCGACGCGATGTGGGACGTCGAGTCGGCGGAGCGCGTCGGCGTGACGTGCATCGGCGTGATGACCGGCGGGATCGGCGGCGACGAGCTGCGCGGTGCGGGTGCCGCGGCGGTCTATGACGACGCGGCGGCGCTGCTCGAGGACATCGACGGCAGCCCGATCGGTCCGCTCGGCTGACGCTGCCCGTCCCACGGCGCCGTGTCGGCCGGAGCGCGCACCGGCGTGTGGGCGCCGTCGTCGGTCCGTGTCAGGATGGACGACCGTGATCACCATCGAGCGCGTGCCCTGGGAAGACCCGCGCGGAGTCGCACTCCGCGCGACCATGGACGAGGAGATGCACGAGCGCTACGGCGACGGGAACCCCGGTGAAGCCCCCGAGGTCTCGGCCGAGCGCAGCCGCGTGCTGTCCGTCGACCCGAGCACCGTCGTGACGTCCCTGCTCGCCGTCGACGAGGACGGGACGGTCCTCGGCCACATCGCCGTCCGACGGCTCGGGGACGAGATCGAGCTGAAGCGCCTCATCGTCCTGGCCGCCGCCCGGGGCAAGGGCGCCGCCACCGCGCTCCTGGACGAGTGCGCCCGGGTCGGCCGCGAGCAGGGGGCCAGCCGTCTGATCCTGCAGACCGGTGACAAGCAGCCCGAGGCCGTGGCACTGTACGAGAAGACCGGGTGGGACCGCATCGACGTGTACGAGCCGTACGCCGAGACGATGCCGTGGTCGTACTGCTTCGCGAAGGGGATCTGACTCAGACGTCACTGGGAGTTCACCACCGGTGAATTGCACTCTTGCAGAAGGAGTGCAAGTATCACCCGGTGACCACCGCTGAACGCACCCGTGCCCTCCGGCGCAGCATGGTGTCCGAAGCGCGCCGCGCGGTCGTCGACGGCGGGCTGCAGGGCTTCACCATCGAGCAGCTCTGCGAGCGCGTCGGCGTCTCCCGCCGCACCTTCTTCAACCACTTCGCGTCGAAGGAGGACGTGGTCCTCGGCATCGAGCTCAACGCCGACACCGCACTGCTCGCCGCGTACGCCGAGGGCACCGTCGTCCCGACGACCCTGGCTCCGCTGCCGTCCGTCATCGCGCTCATCATCGAGCAGCTGCACGTCGCCGGCATCGACCGCGCCGACGAAGCCCTGGTGCGCCACGTCTTCGAGCGTGAGCCGGCGCTGACCGCCCGGTTCCTCTCCGCCACGGACACGCAGATCCAGAAGGTCGCCGACGCCGTCCGCCAGCGCTTTGCCTGGCACGACCCCGACGACCCGCGCGCCCGGCTGGTGGCCGAGGCCGCCGTCGGGGTCATCCGGGTCAGCGCCGGCACCTACTTCGCCGACGACTTCGACGAGGCGTCCGGACCCCGGTTCGACGAGCTCCTCGACACCAACCTCCGTCTCATGACGGAAGCCATCACCATCCCCGCCCAGGAAGGCACCTCATGAGCGCATCCGCGCCGAGCACCACCCGCCGGGGTCGCCAGCAGGCCGACGGGCCGCTGCTCCTGACCCAGCGCCGCATCTGGATCATCTTCTCGGCGCTCATCGCCGGGATGCTGCTGTCCAGCCTCGACCAGACCATCGTCTCGACCGCCATGCCCACGATCGTCGGCGAGCTCGGCGGCGTCGCACACCAGGCGTGGATCACGACCGGGTACCTGCTTGCGTCGACGATCGTGATGCCGATCTACGGCAAGTTCGGTGACGTCATCGGTCGCCGCAACCTGTTCCTCGTCGCCATCGCCCTGTTCACGCTGGCGTCCCTCGGCTGTGCACTGTCGACCGACTTCTGGCAGTTCGTGGTCTTCCGCGCCCTGCAGGGCCTGGGCGGCGGCGGGCTCATGATCCTGTCGCAGGCGATCATCGCCGACATCGTGCCGGCCTCGCAGCGCGGCAAGTACCTCGGCCCGCTCGGTGCGATCTTCGGCCTGTCCGCGGTCGGTGGCCCGCTGCTCGGCGGGTTCTTCGTCGACCACATGACCTGGAACTGGGCGTTCTGGATCAACATCCCGGTCGGCATCGCGGCCTTCGCCGTCGCGTGGTTCGCCCTGACGCTGCCGAGCAAGAAGGCGACGAAGCGGATCGACGTGCTGGGTGTCGCCCTGCTGTCCGCCACCACCGCGTGCCTGGTGTTCTTCACCGAGTTCGGCGGCAACCGCCAGCACGGCTGGGGTGCGCCCGAGACGTGGGCGTGGGGTGCCGGCTTCCTCGTCGCGGCCGCGTCGTTCGTGCTCGTCGAGTCGCGGGCGCAGGACCCGATCATCCCGCTGTCGTTCTTCCGCAACCGCACGTTCGTCATCGCGACCGCCATCGGCTTCGTGCTCGGTCTCGGCATGTTCGCCGCGATCGGCTTCGTGCCGACGTTCCTGCAGATGGCCTCGGGCACGTCCGCCGCGGTCTCCGGGCTGCTGATGCTGCCGATGATGGTCGGCCTGATCGGCACCTCGATCCTGTCCGGCACGCTCATCACGAAGACCGGCCGGTACCGCGCGTTCCCGATCATCGGCACGATCGTGGTCGGCATCGCGATGCTCGGCATGACCTCGCTGGCCGCGAGCACCCCGATCTGGCTGATCTGCGTCTACCTGTTCGTGTTCGGCGCCGGCCTGGGCCTGATCATGCAGGTCGTGGTCCTGGTCGCGCAGAACGCCGTACCGCCCGAGCAGGTCGGTACCGCCACCTCGACGAACAACTACTTCCGCGAGGTCGGCGCCTCCCTCGGCGTCGCCGTCTTCGGTGCGCTCTTCACGTCCCGGCTGACCGATGCGCTGACCGACGTCTTCCGCGGTGCCGGGGGCAGCGCGACCGACGCGGCCAGTGCCAGCTCGAGCATCGACCCGACCTCGCTGTCGAAGCTGCCGCAGGCGGTGCAGGACGGCATCGTGAACGCGTACGCCGACTCGCTGTCGCCGGTGTTCTGGTACCTGCTGCCGTTCATCGCTGCCGCGCTCGTGCTCGCGCTCTTCATCCCGCAGATGCAGCTGGCTGACGTCGCCGGCATGGTCGCCCGTGGTGAGGCGGTCGGTGGCGACGAGGCCGACGCGCTCGAGCGGGCACGACGGGACGGCACGGCTCCGGCCGCGGCCCAGCCTGACGCGACGCAGCCCGAGGCCCGCCAGCCGGACGCACCCGCGCCGGTGGGCTCGCCGACGGGATCGGTGTCGACCACCCGGCACGACGAGTAGTCGCGACCAGGTGACGGACGGGAGGCGCGGTGCCAGCGGGTGCCGCGCCTCCCGTCCATCATGTGGGTCGGGTCAGGCGCCCGTGCTCGCGCGGGGGACCAGGCGGGTGGGCAGGGCCGGGTCCGGCGCGTCGACGCCGTCGAGCGTCGCGAGGAGCCGGAGTGCCGCTGCGCGTCCGAGGGCGGCACCGGGGAGGGCGACACTCGTCAGGCTCGGTGCCGTGACCGAGGACGAGGGCAGGTCGTCGAAACCGGCGACGGCCAGGGACGCCGGCACCGCGATGCCCCGCTCGGCGGCGACCCGGAGCACCCCGTAGGCCAGGGTGTCGGCGGCCGCGACGACGGCGGTGACCCGGTCCGTGAGCCAGGCGTCGACGACCTGCCCGACCGCGCTCGCGGCGGCGTCGATCGTCAGGTCGGCCTGCGCCTGGACGGGCGACACCGTGATGCCGGCCGCGGTGCACGCCTGCCCGAACAGCGTGCGGCGGACCGCGAACGTCGTCGCACGTGACGTCCCGTCGAGGTAGGCGACCCGACGGTGTCCGGCGGTGGCGAGGTGGGCGACCAGCGCCTCCACCCCGGCGGTCAGGTCGTAGTTGACCGCTCCCGGGCCGCCGGGGGCGTCGAGCAGGACGACGGGGACGCTCGCGGCCATCGACGCGTGCTCGGCCGGGGCGTCCACCAGGATGCCGGCCGGACGGAGTCGCTCGAAGCGGCGGACATCGGCGTCCACCGGCTGCTCGCCGCGCTCGGTGACGGACAGCACGAGCTGGAAGCGGTCGCCGATGGTGTCGCGGACGCCGCGGATGACCTCGGCGAAGAACGGGTTCGACAGGTCGGGGGCGATGAGCACGACGAGGTCGCCGCTGCCCCGTGCCAGGGAGCTCGCCGCGTGGTCGACGACGTAGCCGAGCTGCTCGACGGCGTCGCGGACCCGGTCGGCGATGGGCGTCGAGACCCGTCCGCGGTCCTTGCCGTTCACGACGAGGGAGACCGTGGCGATGCTCGTACCGGCGCGTTCGGCGACCATCGCGGCGGTCACCCGACCGGACGGAGCGGGGCGACTGCGCGGGCTCGTGGGCACGGGTCGATGCTAGCGACGGCCGTGCATGCAGAATCCCGACGACTTGACGTCAAGCGCTTGATGCTGTGTGATGTCAAACGCTTGACGCGGCGTGCATGGCGCGTCAAGCCCTGACCTCCTGCCGGCCGCCCGCACCCCGGGCACCCGGCTCCCCGACGAAGTGGAGCACCCCGTGTCCGACGCCCCGCGCACCCCCGCGAAGATCATCCTCGACTGCGACCCCGGCCACGACGACGCCGTCGCGATGCTGCTCGCCCACGGCAACCCGGACATCGAGCTCCTCGCCGTCACCACCGTCGTCGGCAACCAGACCCTGCCGAAGGTCACCCGGAACGCGCTCGCCGTCGCCCGCATCGCCGGGATCACCGGCGTGCCCTTCGCCGCCGGTGCCGCCCGACCGCTGCTCCGCCAGGTCGAGGTCGCCCCCGAGATCCACGGCGAGAGCGGCCTGGACGGTCCCGTCCTGCCGGAGCCGTCGTTCGACCTCGACGAGCGCCACGCGGTCGACCTGATCATCGACACCGTGATGGCGCACGAGCCCGGCACCGTCACGATCGTGCCGACCGCCGGCCTGACCAACATCGCGCTCGCCGTCCGGAAGGAGCCCCGCATCGTCGAGCGCGTGAAGCAGGTCGTCCTGATGGGCGGCGGCGTCCACGTCGGCAACTGGAGCCCGGTCGCCGAGTTCAACATCGTCATCGACCCCGAAGCCGCGTCGATCGTGTTCGACGCCGGCTGGGACGTCGTCATGGTCGGACTCGACCTCACCCACCAGGCGCTCGCCACCCCCGAGGTCGCCGCCCGCATCGCCGCCGTCGGCACCGGGCCCGCCGCCTTCGTCGGGGAGCTCCTCGACTTCTTCGGCACGGCGTACCAGGACGTGCAGGGCTTCGACGCCCCGCCGGTGCACGACCCCTGTGCCGTGGCGTACGTCATCGACCCGACGATCGTCCGTGCCGTGAAGGTCCCGATCCGCGTCGAGACCCAGGGGACCCTGACGCTCGGCATGACCGTCGCCGACTTCCGCTCCCCGGCGCCCGCGGACTGCCGGACGAGCGCCGCCATGGAACTCGACCACGGCCGGTTCTGGGACCTGGTCGTCGATGCCCTCGAGCGCATCGGCGAGACACCCGACAGCGGCTGGACGCCCCGCGCCGCCGCCGACGGCATCGACGCCGGGCTGACCACGCAGCCGACCGCCGCGACGGAGGCCTGAGCGCCGTGAAGTCGATCGGTGCGCTCACCGCAGCGCTGCTGGCCGCGTGCATCGCGTTCCAGCTCAACGCCAGCATGCTCAGCCCCGCCCTCGTCACGATGGCGCGCGAACTGAAGACGGACGACGCCACGATCGGCCTGTCGCAGACGCTGTACTTCACGCTCGCCGCGCTGTTCTCGCTGTTCCTGCCCCGGCTGTCGGACATCGTCGGCCGCAAGCGGGTGCTCGTCGCCATGCTCGCCGTGATGTTCGTCGGCAGCGTCGTCGCCGCCCTCGCGGTGAACGTCCCGATGCTGTTCACCGGCCGCATCATCCAGGGCGTCACCGGCCCGGTCGTCCCGATCAGCCTGCTCGTCCTGCGGAACGAGATCAGCGACCCGAAGCGCTACGGCGCCGCCCTCGGGCTGCTCACCGCGGTGAACGGCGGCATCGCCGGCATCGACGCCCTCGCCGGTGGGTGGATCGCGACCCACTTCGGCTTCCGCGGGATCTTCTGGGTGATCGCCGTCGTCACGGTCATCGCCCTCGCACTCGTCGCGAAGTGGGGCGTCGAGTCCCGCCCGTCCGCCGGCACCCGGATGGACTGGGTCGGCGTCGTGCCGCTCGTCGTCTCGGTCGGTGCCCTGCTCACGGCCTTCAACGAGGCCGGCAAGCTCGGCGACGCGGACCCCGTGCTCGTGGTCGGAGGGGTGGTCGTCGCACTCGCCGCCTTCGCCGTGTTCTGGGCCGTCGAGTCGCGTGTCCGCGAACCGCTCGTCGAGACCCGGTTCCTCAAGCGCCGGGCCACCTGGGCACTGCTCGCCACGACGTTCCTCACGATGACCGGGGTGTTCGCCGTCGTCAACGGGCTCGTCACCTCGCTCGCCCAGAACGGCGACGCGGGCTTCGGGATGGAGGCCGACCTCGCCTCCCTCGTGTTCCTCACGCCGTACGCACTGGTCGGCTGGGTCGTCGGACCGTTCGCCGGCCGGCTCGCGCCGACCCTCGGCTACCGCGCCGTCCTGCGCGTCGGCCTGGTCGGCAGCATCGTCGCCACCGTCCTGATGGCGCTCGTCGGGGTGCACTCGCTGCCGGTGCTCGTCACCGCCACGGTGCTGATCGGCATCACCTACGCCGGCATCGCGAACATCATCCTCAACGGCCTGGGCATCGTGCTGTCCCCGGACTCGAACCCCGGCTTCCTGCCCGGACTCAACGCCGGCGCGTTCAACCTCGGCGCGGGCGTCAGCTTCGCCGTGCTGCCGGCGCTGCAGATCGCGCTCGGGGTCGGCGGGTCCTCGGGGACGGCCGGGTACTCCGGTGGGATGCTGCTCGGTGCCGTGATCACCACCGCTGCCCTGGCGACCTCGTTCCTCATCCCCCGCCCGGAGAGCGCCGAGACCGGTGCCGCCCGGCCCGGTACCGCCCAGCCCGGTACCGCCGTCCCGCAGAAGGAGTCCCTCCGATGACCGACACGATCGTGATCGTCGGGTCGCTGAACGCGGACCTCGTCGTCCGCACCGAGCGCTTCCCGCAGCCGGGGGAGACCCTGCACGGCTCCGACCTGGCGACCCTGCCCGGCGGCAAGTCCGCCAACCAGGCCGTCGCGGCCGGGCGGCTCGGGGGCACCGTCCGCATGGTCGGCGCGGTCGGCGACGACGGCAACGGCACGCTGCTCCGCGACTCCGTCGCGGCCTCCGGCGCGGACACCACCCACGTCGTGGTCCGGCCCGACACCGCCACCGGCACGGCCGTCATCACCGTCGACGGCCGCGGCGAGAACACCATCGTCATCTCCGGCGGCGCCAACGCCACGCTCTCGCCCGACGACCTGCCCACCGACGTCTTCCACGACGCCGCCGTGCTCGGGCTCTGCCTCGAGGTCCCGATGGACGCGGTGCTCGCCGCCGCCCGGGCCGCACACGCCGCCGGGGCAACGGTGCTGACGAACCTGTCCCCGTTCGGTGCCGTCCCGCCGGAGCTCCTCGAGCTGACCGACGTCCTGCTCGTCAACGAGCACGAGGCCGCCGCGCTCGGGGACCACGGCGTCCGACGCTCGATCGTCACCCGGGGCGGGAACGGCTCGGTCGTGCACGACGGGGACGCCCGGCCGGTCGAGGTCCCCGCCGTGCCCGTCGAGGCGGTCGACACCACGGGGTGCGGGGACGCCTTCATGGGAGCGGTCGCACTGCGGCTCGCCGCGGGGGACTCGTTGGTCGAGGCTGCGCGGTTCGCCGCCGGGGTCGGCGCCTACGCGGCGACGGGTGAGGGCGCACAGGCGTCGTACCCGACCACCGCGCAGCTGGAGGCGTTCCTCGGGACGTGATCCGGGCCTCCCGTCCGACCGCTACCGTGGGCGCATGCGCGTCGGAGTCCTCGACATCGGTTCGAACACCGGTCACCTGCTCGTCGTCGACGCCCACGGGGGTGCTGCCCCGCTGCCCGCGTCGTCGTTCAAGCGGCCGCTCCGGCTCGCTGAACACCTGGACGACCGGGGCGCGGTGACGCAGGTCGGCATCGACGCACTGACCGACTTCGTGGCGGAGTCCGTCCGCGTCGCCGAGGACCGCGGCTGCGAGGACATGCTCGGGTTCGCGACGTCCGCCGTCCGCGACGCCGTGAACTCCGACGCCGTCCTCGCCCACGTGCAGGAGCAGACCGGGGTGGAGCTCGCCGTGCTCTCCGGGTCGGACGAGGCCCGGCTGACCTTCCTGGCCGTGCGCCGCTGGTTCGGCTGGTCCGCCGGACGACTCGCGGTGTTCGACATCGGCGGGGGCTCGCTCGAGATCGCCGGCGGTGCGGACGAGGCACCCGACGTCGCCTGGTCCATGCCGATCGGAGCCGCACGGCTGGCCCGCACCTACTTCGCGGCCGGCACCCCCAGCCCGGACGAGCTGCGCCGGGTCCGGCACGAGGTCCGCGTCGAGATCGCCCGCGAAGCCGGACGGCTGCTGCGGGCCGGAGCGCCGGACCGCGCCGTGGCCACCTCGAAGACGTTCCGCTCCATCGCCCGGATCTGCGGCGCAGCGCCCTCGGCCGCGGGGCCGCTCGTGCCGCGCGTGCTCGACGGGGCGGCGCTCCGGGACCGGCTGCCGGCGCTGCTGACCATGTCGGTCGACGAGCTCGGCACGCTGCCCGGGGTCTCGCCGAGCCGGGCGCACCAGGTCGTGCCGGGGGCGCTCGTCGCCGAGGCGTGCCTGGACATCTTCGATCTGCCCGCGCTGGAGATCTGCCCGTGGGCGCTCCGCGAGGGCGTGATCCTCGAGCGGCTGGACCAGCTGTCGGTCCTCGGCTGACCCTGTCGAGGAGTCCCGTCGGCAGCAACGTCGGAAGGACGACAACCGCGCGGTGTCATGCTGGATTCTTCTGACGGGTATGAGCAATACGATCGTCTCGCCGACCGCTACGGTGGCTTCCGACGGCAGTCGAAGCGCGGGTGTCGAGGCCTCCACGGCCGGAAGGGACCCCCGATGACCGACCTCCTCATCGCACTCTGTGTCGCCGCGTTCTTCGGAGCGGCCTGGTCGGCCGGCAGGTACCTGCCGAAGGCCGTTGCCGCCTGCTTCCCGGTTGCGGTCCTGACGGCCGTCGTCGTCGTCGCGGCAGTCGGCGGTCTGGGTGCGGTCCGCGACTGGTTGATGGCGGGCGTAGTGATCTGCATCACCGCGATCATCACCCTGGCCGGCCGTGGCTCGCGGCGGCGACGCAACGGCCCGGCAGCCCGGTCTTGACGGCGCGCTCGCTGAGCAAGTCCTCGTGCCACGTCGACCACCGTCCCAGACCGGTGCACCACGATCGAGCGACAGCCCAGCCACCGAGAGGACCACGATGACCGGACTCGCCCCCACGACCACCCTGCTCGCCACCGTCGACGGACCGGACGGCAGCACCTACGAGGTCCGGCACGCGGTGTTCCCGCCGGGGTCCACGACCGGGTGGCACCGGCACGACGCCCGCCAGACGGGTCTCGTGGTCCGCGGCGAGCTGACGCACGCCAGCCCGGAAGCGACGCATGCCGTCGGCCCGGGTCACGCGCTCGTCGAGGAGCCGCGCATCGTGCACGAGGGCCGGGCCACCGGGACGGACGACACCGAGCTCCTGTACGTCGCACACCGCCTGCCCGGGACCGAGATCGCGACGCCGACCGACCCGCCGTCCGCAGTCGGCCCGATGCGCGGCTCGCACGTCACCGTCGCCCTCGGACTGCCGGTGTTCGTGCACGCACTGCGCTACACCGCCATGTACGGCCCGAAGCCGTTCGCCGAAGCGCTGCTGGTCTACCGCGACAACGGGACGTACACGATCCTCTCGCCGGGAGAGGACCACCACGGCTGCTACGTCTCGGCCACCGCCATCGACGCGGTCATTCCGCCGCGCCACGTCGCCTTCATGTCGTGGCCGTCCGCGGACTGGGACAGCAACGTCGCCGCGCACACCCTGACCTTCGCCGCGGACACCGGTGCCTTCACGCAGGAGCTCCGGCTGCCCGGGGACGCCGTCCCCCGAGCACAGCACGGGTTCGCGGCGCCGGTCGCGGGTCAGGAGTCGATCGACGTGACCGCGGGCTGGACTGCCCTGCGGCAGACCCACGACGACACGTTCGCCGGGCTCTCCGCCCGCGCTGCCGCCTCCGGCACGGCGAGCTGACCCGCCACCTCGATCAGGGGCGGCGGGGCGGGGCCGATCAGGGGCGGCGGGGCGGGGCCAGCAACCAGGGGCGGATCAGCTTCGTCACGAACGGCAGCACCCAGAACGTCATGATCGGCGTGAGCACCAGCGTCGTGATGAGCACCCGGGGCAGCGCCGCCAGGTGCGCGAAGGACGGCAGCAGCCATCCGACCAGGACAGTGAAGACCAGGTTGACGGGGAAGAACCCGAGCCAGATGCTCACCGCCTGCTTCCAGCGTGGCGGGGCGCTCGAGGCCGGGGCGTCCTGCGGGACGTCGAACCACCCCTCGATGCCGGTCCGCTTCTCGACGCGGGACTCCACGACGAGGTCCCGCCCCAGGTCGAGCCAACGCAGCCGGTCGTCGGAGTTCTCCCACGTGGACAGGGAGTCGTGGTCGGCGAAGCGGTAGAGCATGTGCCACTCGCGGGACCGGGCGGTGGAGCGGACCCACCCGGATCCGAGGAACCCGGGGAAGCGGTTGGCGAGGTTCACGCCGGACTGCACCCAGCGGGTGACCTCGGGGATCCGTTCGGGTTCGACCAGGCGGGTGATGGACACGGTGACGGGTGGGCCGGCGATCTCGGGTGATGATGGGGACAGGCTGCCAGGCTCTTGTGGAGTCATCCGACAAGTGTCGCGCTCAACGTGTTACACGCGCATGACGGCCGGACGGCGAGCGCAACGGCAACCGTGACGGGAGGCCCTCAGCTCGCCTTCTTCTTGGCGGGAGCCCGCTTCGCCGCAGGTTCCTTCTTCGCGGGAGCCTTCTTCGCCGGTGCCTTCTTCGCGGGCGCCTTCGCCGCAGTCCGCTTCGCCGCCGGCTTCCGGTCGCCGGAACCGTCCGCGTCGTCGCCCGAGCTGCCCGCGTCCTCGTGGGAGCCGGCCGCGCGCGATCGCGAGCCGCCCGAGGAACGCGACCCCGAGCCTCCCGACCGGGACCCACCGCCACGGTTCTTGTCCACCGACGCGCGCAGGGCGGCCATCAGGTCGATGACGTCACCGCCCGCGTCGTCGTCGTCCGACGATGCCTGCTCGCCGAACGTCTCGGCGGTGTCGACGTCGTCGCCCGCCTCGAGCTTGGCGTCGATGAGCTGCTGCAGCTCCTCCTGGTACTCGTCCGTGTAGCGGTCCGGGTCGAAGTCGGTGGACATGCTCTCGACGAGCGAGGACGACATCTTCAGCTCGTTCGCGCTGACCTTCACCGAGGTGTCGAGCGCCGAGAAGTCGGCGGCGCGCACCTCGTCGCCCCACAGCAGCCCCTGCAGCAGCAGCACGTCGTCGTGCACCCGCAGCACACCGAGCCGGGTCTTCTGGCGGAGGGTGAACTGCACGATCGCCAGCCGGTCGGTCTGCTCGAGCGTCTTCCGGAGCAGCACGTACGCCTTCGGGGAGCGGGAGTCCGGCTCCAGGTAGTACGTCTTCTCGAACATCATCGGGTCGACCTGGTCGACGGGGACGAACTCCAGGACCTCGATCTCGTGCGACTGCTCCTGCGGCAGCTGCTTGAAGTCGTCAGGGGTCAGGACGACGGTCTTCTCACCGTCGTCGTAGGCGCGCTGGATGTCGCCGTACTCGACCTCGTGCCCGAGCTCGCAGACCCGCTTGTAGCGGATGCGGGCTTTGTCCTCGTCGTGGATCTGGTGCAGGGAGACGTCGTGCGTCTCGGTCGCCGCGTAGACCTTGATGGGCACGTTGACGAGCCCGAACGCGATGGAGCCCTTCCAGATCGACCTCATGCGCTCATGATGCTCGCACGCGCGCGAGGCGACCCCCAGTTCTGAGCGGATCGGCAGGTGCGGTGGGGAGCAGGCGGGCGTATCGTCCCGCCTCATGACGGGGGAACGCAGTGTGCCGGAGCAGGCGACAGCACAGCAGACGGTGCAGACGTCGCCAACGACGGGGGATCGACTGGACGCAGCCGGGTGTGCGTTGCTCGCGTTCGGTGCGGCGGTCGGGCTGGCGATCGGTGTCGGGGCGGGCCTGACGGCCGACGGGCCCTTCCCCTGGGTGACGGTCATCGTCATCGGCGTGGCGCTCGCCGTGGCCATCCCCGTGGCCATGCTGCGCGCGTGGTGGGCTCGTGGCGGCCGGACCACTCTCCTCGAGACGCGAGCCTGGGTCCGGTCCGGCCGCGTGCCGGACGAGGTCCCCGACACCGTGTGGCGTCCGCGGGTCCGCCAGCTGCTCGGCGACTCCTCACGGCAGCTGTTCGGCGCGTGGGCCGCCGCGGTGGTCGCGTGCCTGTGGGCCGCCCTCGCGATCTCTGGAGAGACACGCGACTGGGCGTTCGCCGCGGTGTGGGCGGTCCTGGCGGCGGTCCAGTTCGTGCAGGTGCGCAAAGTGCGCCCGTCGGCGCGACGCCTGCTCGACGCACCGGCGCGCGTGGTCGCGTCCGTCTGACGTCGGCCGGTCCTCTCCTGCACAGCCGGGAGGCCCGCCCCGCGTTCTCCACGGACCTCACCGCTCCTGTGTCGCCGGTCCGGTACCGCGAGCACGATGGGGCCATGAGCCAGCTCGACAAGCAGGACCCGCGCGACCAGTACGCGCGGCCGCCGTTCCCCGCGCAGACGCAGCAGGGGTCCGGACGGGCGGCGGACCTCGACCCGCCGGCCGACCACGGCGAGACGACCTACCAGGGGACCGGCCGGATGCGCGGCTACCGCGTCCTGGTCACCGGGGCGGATTCCGGCATCGGTCGGGCGGCCGCGATCGCGATGGCCAAGGAAGGGGCCGATGTCGCCCTGAACGCCCTGCCGGAAGAGCTCGACGACCTGACCGAGGTCCGCGACGTCATCGCCGACGTGGGGCGGAAGGCGGTCATGCTGCCGGGGGACCTGACGGACGAGTCGTTCTGCACCGAACTCGTGCGCACCGCCGTCGACCTGCTCGGCGGACTCGACGCCCTGGTCCTGGTCGCAGGCCACCAGCAGGTGCACGCCGACATCACCGAGCAGAGCACCGAGGACTTCGACCGCACCATGAAGGTCAACCTGTACTCGCTGTTCTGGCTCACCCGCGCCGCGGTCCCGCACCTGGCCCCGGGCAGCGCGATCGTCACCACGAGCTCGGTGTCGGCGTACGAGCCACAGGACCGGATGATCGACTACGCCGCCACGAAGGCCGCCATCATCACCTACACGAACGGACTCGCACGGCAGCTCGCGCCGAAGGGCATCCGGGCGAACACCGTGGTCCCCGGTCCGGTGTGGACCCCGCTGCAGCCGATCAGCTACCCGGGTGACGAGATCGCGGCGTACGGCCAGGACACCCCGTTCGGCCGGCCGGCGCAGCCCGTCGAACTCGCCAGCGCCTACGTCCACCTGGCCGGACCCGAGTCGTCCTACACGTCGGGCACCACGCTCACGGTCGGCGGTGCCACGGGGGGTCGCACTGTGAGCCCGGTCGCGAAGAAGACCACCGTGCAGGTGGGGGACCGGCGGCTGGCGCTGACGAACCTCGACAAGGTGCTCTACCCGCAGACCGGCACGACGAAGGGGCAGGTGGTCGCCTACTACGAGCGGATCGCCCCGTGGATGATCCCGCACGTCACCGGCCGCCCGATGACCCGGAAGCGCTGGGCGAACGGCGTCGACGGCAAGGTCTTCTTCGAGAAGAACCTGCCCGACTCCGCGCCCGAGTGGATCCGGCACCACACCATCCACCACGAGCACCACGACGTCGAGTACCCGGTGGTCGACGACCTGCCGACCCTGGTGTGGATGGCGCAGCAGGCGTCGCTCGAGCTGCACGTGCCGCAGTGGCGCTTCGGGCCGCGCGGGGGACACCAGAACCCGGACCGGCTCGTGCTCGACCTGGACCCGGGCGACGGCGTCGGGCTGCCCGAGTGCGTCGAGGTGGCGGTGGCGGCCCGCTCGGTGCTGCAGGGGATGGGACTCGAGCCGTACCCGGTGACCTCCGGGTCGAAGGGCATCCACCTGTACGCGGCCCTCGACGGCACCGCGACGGCGCAGCAGGTGTCCGACGTCGCCCACGAGCTGGCGAAGGCGCTCGAACAGGACATGCCGGACCTGGTGCTCTCGTCGATGAGCCGTGCCGAGCGAGCTGGCAAGGTGTTCGTCGACTGGTCGCAGAACAACGGCAACAAGACCACGATCGCGCCGTACTCGTTGCGTGGCCGGTCGCACCCGACGGTCGCGGCACCTCGGACGTGGAAGGAGCTGACCGAGCCCGGGTTGACCCACCTGACCCTTGACCAGGTGCTCGAGCGGATGCCGGACCTCGGCGACCTGCTGCACCCCGTCGCCGCGGCGTCGCTCGGTGTCGGGCGTGCGGACGCCGGGCACTGGGACGGGGCGCGGACCGAAGCGGTGAACGAGCGCGAACGCCAGGAACGACAGGAGCTGCAGGACCGCCTGACGACCTACCGCGCCAAGCGGGACGCGTCGAAGACCCCGGAACCCGTCCCGCAGGGCTCCCCGACGGTGCGGACCGACGGCACACCGACGTTCGTCATCCAAGAACACCACGCCACCCGCAACCACTACGACTTCCGTCTTGAGCACGATGGGGTCCTGGTGAGCTGGGCGCTGCCGAAGGGCGAACCGACCGACCCCGGGGCGAACCACCTGGCCGTCCACACCGAGGACCACCCGCTGGAGTACGGCGGTTTCGAGGGGATCATCCCCGCGGGCGAGTACGGCGGCGGCACCGTGACGATCTGGGACGACGGCACGTACGAGCTCGAGAAGTGGCGCGAGGACGAAGAGGTCATCGTCACCCTGCACGGCCGGACCAACGGTGTCCGACGGCTCGCGCTCCTGCACACCCGCGGTCACGGCCGTGGACGAACCGGGGACGAGAAGAGCTGGCTCATCCACCGGACGAAGGACCAGCCCGATGCCGGCGGCGACGGCAGCGGTGCCGGGAGCGGTGCCGGTGCCGGTTCCCGTACCGGCCAGCGTGACGGGCACGGCGGCGGCCGTGCGCACACCGCCGCGCGGATCGAGCACGCCGCCGAGTCGGACACCGCGCCGGAGCAGCGCCACACCATGCAGGCCTCCCTGCGCGAGGGCGAACCCGCGCTGGACCCGGAGCAGTGGGCGTTCGAGATGAAGTGGGACGGCGTCCGCGCCCTCGCCACCGTCCACGACGGCACGGTCCGACTCCGCAGCCGGAACGGGAACGACCTGACCGACCAGTACCCCGAGCTGCAGACGCTCGCCGAGCACGCCGGCGTGGACGGGGTCTTCGACGGCGAGGTCGTCGCGCTCGACGAACACGGCCGGCCGTCGTTCCAGCTGCTGCAGAACCGGATGGGGCTGACGAAGCCGCGCGAGGTCAGCGCTGCCCAGGCCACCACCCCCGTGCACCTGCTGCTGTTCGACGTGCTCGAGGCCGACGGGCACGAACTCACCCGGCTCGGGTACACCGCGCGGCGTGAGGCCCTGCTGACGGTCGTCGAACCCGGCGGTCCGATCGAGGTCCCACCGGAGTTCGACGGTGACCTCGCCGCCGCGATGACCGAGTCCCGGAAGCGCGGGCTCGAGGGGATCGTCGCGAAGAAGCGGTCCTCCCGGTACGCCGAGGGCCGTCGCTCGGAGTCCTGGCTCAAGCTCAAGCACCACGCCACACAAGAGGTCGTCGTCGGCGGCTGGAAGCCCGGTGCCGGTCGACGCGAGGGCGGGATCGGATCGCTGCTGCTCGGGATCCCGGGGGACGACGGGCTGGAGTACGTCGGCAAGGTCGGCACCGGGTTCCGTGACCGGGACCTCGACGAGATCGGAGCGCTGCTCGGCGATCTCGAGCAGGACGGCTCCCCGTTCGTCGACGTGCCACGGCCGGACGCCCGCGACGCGCACTGGGTCCGTCCGGAACGCGTGGGCGAGGTGCAGTTCGCCGAGTGGACCGGCGACGGACGACTGCGGCAGCCCTCGTGGCGGGGGTGGCGCATCGACAAGGAGCCCGACCAGGTCGTCCGAGAATGATGCGTCCGGCGTCAGCGTGATGCGGGCTCCGGAATCCGCATGCGTGAGCATGAGGTCCGCCCGGGGCGAACTTCCGTCCCCCGTTGTCGGCCCGGGCGGGGGACGAATCCGGTCGTGACCGTCGTCGCGCAAGGGCTGGCTGTTACGTTCCTCGGGACGGAAGGACGCGACATGGACGCGAGCAAGTACCTCCCGCCGTTCGCTCAGGGGCAGCGTGGGGACGCGACCGCAGACCAGCGGGACGACCAGGACGGCTCGACGGGATCAGGCCCGGACGACCGGACCGGCAGTGGACGGACGGGCGATCGCCAGATGGTGGGTGCGGGCGCCGAGCACGAAGCGACCTACGCCGACTTCCTCGGCGACCAGGTCGACGACGACTGACCCATCGCCTGGCGAGCCCGGCGGCCTGATCGAGACGCTCAGGCCGCGGGTGCCGGACCGTCCGCCGGCGCCCCGCCGGACTCCAGGGGCAGTTCCTCCTCGGCCGCAGCGCGCTCGTCCGCGTGCCCGGCGTCAGCGGCAGCCGCCTTCGCCTCGTCGATGGCCTCCTGCGAAGCCTGCAGTGCGTCGTCGTTGCCGGGGTGTGCCTGATCAGTCATGGCCGCCACGCTACGCGGACGTCGCTGGATCGGCTCGACGGGCTCCCGACCCGCTGGCGGTCCCCGGCCCGTCGTAGTCCACGGCCGAGGTCGGCGCGGCCGAGGTCGGCATCGCCGGCGCCGGCGGTTCGTCGTGTGCATCGGCAGCGTCGAGCACCGCCCGGGTCGCCGCAGCCGCCACCCGGAGCGCGTCCGGGAGCGGCATCGCCCGGAGCGCCGGGGTGCGGGTCTCCACACCCCAGGGCTCGTCGAAGCCCAGGCCGCGGACGGTGCGGACGAACCCGGGCAGGTCCCACGCTCCGGTGCCGGGCAGGTAGCGCCCGTTCCGGGACTCGTCCGCCAGCGTCATGCCGTTCGGGACGTGCAGCAGCCCGTCGCTGAGCTCGACCGCGGCGAGGGCGGACGGGACGACGCCCTGTCCGATCGAGGCCAGGGTGGAGCCGCCGCGGAGCGCGTGCATCGTGTCGAGGAGCAGCCCGCCGTTCGGGTGTCCGGCGGCGACGAACCGCGAGGCACGTTCCACGGTCGCCAGGTTCGTCCACGGTTCGGGTTCCAGGACGAGCCGCGCCCCGACGCCCTCGGCCTGCTCGGCGAGCTGGTCCCACGCTGCCGCCATCGCGCCGAGCGGTACGGCCGGTACGGAGTGGTCGGCGCGGACGACGACCTGCCACGCGCTGAGGCTGGCGGCGGCCTCGAGCACCACCCCGCGGTCGGCGTCGTGTTCGGCGCCGGCGGCCCACCAGTCGCCGAGCGTGCCGACCTGGACCCAGACCACGCCGGCGTCGTCGAGCATCCGTCGGAGCAGGGCGAACCCGATGGTGGAGCGGACCTCGTGCAGGTCGTCGACCGAGAGGCCGAGCCCGGCGAACCCGGCTCGTCCGACGGCGCGGATGCGCTCGCCGACGGGCTCGTCGCCGGACCACGTCCACGACGTGGCGAGCAGGTCGTGTTCCTCCACCGGATCACCTCCATGATCCGGACGTGCTCGACTGCGTCGTTGCAGTTGCCGCACACCCTGGCTGCTGACACCGCCGGGCCGGGCCCCGTTCCCCGTGCGCCCCACAGCGTCAGGCACGGTTCTACGCCCGCTGGCTCCGAGGACTCCCAGCCCGCCGGGTCAGACGATGCGGGTCTCGACCGTGCCGACGCCGTCGATCGTCCCGAGCAGCACCGAGCCGCGGGACACCGGTCCGACGCCGTCCGGGGTCCCGGTGAAGAGCAGGTCGCCGGCCTCCAGGCGGACGGCACGGGACAGCGCAGCGATGGTCTCGGCGACGGACCAGATCTGGTCGGCGAGGTCCCCGGACTGGCGCAGTTCCCCGTCGACGTGCAGCGTGATGCCACCGGTGGTCGGGTCGACGGAGCCCGCAGGGACGATCGTGCCGATCGGCGCCGAGTGGTCGAACCCCTTGGCCAGGTCCCACGGCCGGCCGAGCCGTTTCGCCTCGGCCTGCAGGTCGCGCCGGGTGAGGTCGATGCCCACCGCGTAGCCCCAGACCAGGTCGAGCGCGTCGGCGACGGCGACGTCCTGGCCGCCGGCTCCGAGCGCGACGACGAGTTCGACCTCGTACTCGAGCTGCTCGGTCAGGGTCGGGTACCCGGTGTCGCGACCGTCGGTGACGATCGCGTCGGCCGGCTTGCCGAAGAAGAAGGGCGGCTCGCGGTCGGGGTCGTGGCCCATCTCGCGCGCGTGCGCCGCGTAGTTGCGGCCGACGCAGTGGATGCGTCGGACCGGGAACCGACCGCGGGTGGCGGTGGGCACGGTCGGGAGGCCCGGGGCCGGGACGACGAGGTCGGTCACGCGTCCAGGGTGGCCGGCTCAGCGGGCTGTGTCTGCTGGGCCGGGAACACGAAGCGGTTCATCGCCCAGTAGCGGAAGCCCATCGCGATGAGCGTGCCGATGACGGGCCCGCTGATGAAGTCGGCGAGTTCCTGGCCGGCGAGCGACACGTTCGGGACCTCGAGGCCGAAGACGTACCGGGAGATCCAGAGCGGTGCGGAGTTCAGCGCGACGCCGATCAGGCTGACGACGAGGAACAGCAGCAGCTCGTGTCCGGTGCGGAGTTCACCGCGGTCGCCGAAGGACCACTTCTTGTTGAGGAAGTAGGAGAACACCGTCGCGACGATGATGCCGATCGACAGCGCGGTCACCGGGTGCTGCGGCATGACGAAGAACTTCAACCCGTAGTTGATGCCCATCGTGATGACGAAGCCGAGACCACCCACGACCAGGAACCGGAGGGCCGGGTGTTCGACGAGCGACCGGACGGAGAACGACTGCACCGGCCAACCCTAGACCGGCGTCGCCGGAAGTCCGCTGACCGGCACGCCTTCCGGACCGGCAGTCCGTTCAGCCGGACGGCCAGTTGCCGTGTGCTCAGGCACCGGGTGCCGCGCCCTCGGTCTCGCCGCGTCCCGGGTCGCCGCCCGTCCCGCCGTCGGACGGCTCGTCCTGCGGCCAGCCGGTGAACTCCCACCCGGAGACGGCCTGGTGGTCCTCGCCGTTCGTGTAGGCGAAGGTCCGGGCTGCCGTGCGGGCGTCGGTCAGAGCGGTGAGCAGGTCGGCGAACCGGTCGGATCCGTCCGCGACGCGGGTGAGCGCGTCGTGGGCCAGGGCGTATCGGTCCATCTCGTTGCGGATGAGCATGTCGAACGGCGACGTGGTGGTGCCCTGCTCGAGGAAGCCGTGCACGTGCAGGTCGTCGTGCCCGTGCCGGCGGTAGGTGAGCTGGTGGACGAGCGTCGGGTACCCGTGGAAGGCGAACACCGCGGGGGTGCCGGGCAGGAACAGCTCGTCGTAGCGGTCGTCGCTGATCGGGTGCTCGTGCTTCCGCGGGTCCCCGATGGCGAGCAGGTCGACCACGTTGACGACGCGCACGCCGACGTCGGGGGCGTGCTTCCGGATGATGTCCGCGGCGGCGACGGTCTCGACGGTGGGGACGTCACCGGCGCTGACGAGCACGACGTCGACATGGCCGACCTCCTGCTCGGTGCCGGCCCAGTCCCAGGTCCCGACGCCGGCGTCGGCGTGCGCGACGGCGTCCTCGAGGGACAGGAACACCGGTTCGGGGTGCTTGCCGGCGACGATCACCTCGATGCGGTCCGTGGTCTCCAACGCGTGCGCGGCGACGGCGAGGAGCGTGTTGGCGTCCGCGGGCAGCTTGATGCGGACGAGGTCCTGCTGCTTCGACGCGACGACGTCCAGGAACCCGGGGTCCTGGTGCGAGAAGCCGTTGTGGTCCTGGCGCCAGACGTGCGACGACAGCAGGATCGTCAGGTTCGACACCGGTGCGCGCCAGTCGATGGCGGTCGAGGACTCGAGCCACTTGGCGTACTGGCCGACCATCGAGTCGATGATGTGGGCGAACGCCTCGTACGTGTTGAGGACGCCGTGGCGACCGCTCAGCACGTAGCCCTCGAGCATGCCCTCGAGCAGGTGTTCGGAGAGCACCTCGATGACCCGCCCGCGTGCGGACAGGTGCTCGTCGCCCTCGGCCCGTCGGGCACGCCAGACGCGGTTCGTGACGTCGAAGACCGCGTCGAGCTTGTTCGAGATCGTCTCGTCCGGGCCGAACAGCCGGAAGTCCTGCGGGTTCCGCTGGATGAGTTCGGCCATCCAGGGGCCGAGCGTGCCGGTGGCCGAGGCCGGCTCGCCCACCGGCACCCCGAAGCGCTCGAGTCCGGGCCGGTCGAGGGCGGTGCGGATCCGGCCGCCGTTCGCGTGCGGTGTGGCGCTCATCCGGGTGTCCCCGGTCGGCCGGATGGTGTCGAGGATGCCGATCGGACGGGCGTCCTCGTCGAACAGCTCCTCCGGACGGTAGGAGCGCATCCACTCCTCGAGCTGCCGGCGGTGGCCCTCGTCCTCGCGGACGTTCGGCAGCGGGACCTGGTGGGCGCGGAAGGTGCCCTCGACCTGCTGGCCGTCGACGACCTTCGGCCCGGTCCAGCCCTTCGGGGTCCGGAGCACGATCATCGGCCAGCGCGGGCGGAGGTCGGCGGCACCGGCCATCTCGCCGGCGGCGGCGCGGGCTGCCTGCGCGCGGGCGGCGGCCTGGATGTCGTCGATGGTCGCCAGGGCCCGACGGAGCGCTCCGTCGAACAAGGCGTGCACGGCGAAGGGGTCGTGGTCGACGCGACCGGAGTCGACGACGATCGGCTCGTACCCCAGGCCGCGGAAGTAGGCCTGGAGGTCCTCGTCCGGGATGCGCGCGAGGACCGTCGGGTTCGCGATCTTCCACCCGTTGAGGTTGAGGATCGGCAGCACCGCCCCGTCCGACACCGGGTCGAGGAACGTGTGCGCCTGCCACGACGCCGAGAGCGGTCCGGTTTCGGCCTCGCCGTCCCCGACGACGCACGCGACGACGAGGTCCGGGTTGTCGAGGGCCGCGCCGTACGCGTGGGCGAGGGAGTAACCGAGCTCGCCGCCCTCGTTGATCGACCCGGGGGTCTGCGGGGCCGCGTGCGAGGGGATGCCACCGGGGAACGAGAACTGTCGGAAGAAGCGCTGCAGTCCGGCCGTGTCCCGCGTGATCTCCGGGTAGAGCTCGTTCCAGGTGCCCTCGAGCCAGGCGTTCGCGTTCATCGCGGGACCGCCGTGCCCGGGGCCGCAGATGTACATGACGTCGCGGCCGGTCTCGCTGATCACGGCGTTGAGGTGCGCGTACACGAGGTTCAGCGCGGGTGAGGTGCCCCAGTGCCCGAGGAGCCGCGGCTTGATGTCGGAGGGCTCGAGCGGCCGCTCGAGCAGCGGGTCGTCGAGCAGGTAGATCTGCCCGACGGTGAGGTAGTTCGCGGCGCGCCACCAGGCGTCGATCGCGCGGATGCGGTCGGTGGAGGAGTGCGTCGAGGACATGCTCCACAGGCTACGAGGACGCCGATCCGGGGAATCCAGAAATCTCTCCAATCCGATCCGTGGACGGCCCCGAATCACTGTCACAAGCCGGGAAACACCCGCAAGCGCTCACCAGCAGCTCACCGCTGGTTCTCCACCCCCACCGCCGGGGTGTGTTCGGCGCGCTGTCACCAACCGCGCCGAGCGCGTTCAAGCAAAGGAATGAAGACATGCGCAAGTCCCTGAAGAACACGATCACCCTCG